>NZ_JAAPBB010000015.1:0-68624 GCF_019730395.1 Ochrobactrum sp. SFR4
GGGGGGGGGGGGGGGGGGGGGGGGGGGGGGGGGGGGGGGGGGGGGGGGGGGGGGGGGGGGGGGGGGGGGGGGGCGGGCGGGAGGCGCGGGGTGGCCCGGAGTCGATAATGAGCGCTGCGGACAGGCAGATTGCACAGGCGAATAATATCCCGATTGTGAATGCAGATATCGGCGGCGAAACAACACGCGCTCTTGCCCGCTCTGTTGCCAACCAGTCACCAGAGGCCAGAGCAGTAATCGAGCGGACAGCCAGTGACCGCTTTGCTGGACAAGGCCAAAGAGCGACCGAGTTCATTAAAAAGATTGTTGGCGGCAACGCTGATGATATTGGCTACAGACACGCATTGCAGGAGCAGGCCAGATACCACAATAAAGCCGCCTATGATGCAGCATACAGCGCCCCACATGCTCAGCAGGTCTATACCAAAGGTTTGCAAGACCTTATGCAGTCGCCTTCACTGCGAAAGGCTGTTGCTGATGTACCAACACGCAGCGCAGACAGAGGCGCGGTTCAGGGTTTCAAGGAAATCGGCAATCCGTTCACGATAAATAGCCAAGGGGCTTATGTGCTGTCTCAAAAAGCAGACGGAACGCTCGTTGCGCCCAATTTGCAGTTTTGGGATCATGTTAAGCGCAATCTTGATAGTCAGATTGGCACAGCGCAGAAAGGTGGCGATGCTACGTTTGCGGCTGATCTTACCGCCATTAAAAACAAGCTGACCTCTGAACTGGATACGGCAGTTCCAGCCTATAAACAGGCGCGTCAAGGTGCTTCCGGTTTCTTTGGTGCAGATGATGCGCTCGACGCTGGTCGCAAGTTTGTTAACTCCCCGCGCAGTGTGCCGGAAGTGCGGCAGGCATTTAATGCCTTCAATGGAACTGAAAAACAGGCTTTTGCAACCGGTTATGCTTCTGAACTGATAGACAGGATCAAAGCGACCAATGACCGCTCAAATGTGATTAATCAGGTATTCAAATCTCAGTCAGCACGGGAAAGTATGGGAATGGTGCTTGGCGCTCAGAAGATGAAGCAGATTGAGGCCTATGTCCGTGTTGAGGATTTGGCCGACCGGTTGCGCGGGGCAATGGGCAATTCCACTACAGCCCGCCAATTGGCCGAGCTTGGGATTGGTGCTGGCGCTGGTGCCTATGGTGCTTATACCGGCGATTGGGGTAGCGCGTTAACGGTCGGGGCATTGACCGCAGGTGTAACCCGTGGTGGCCGCTGGCTTAAGAATAGCGCGAATGACAAGGTGTTGCAGCAAATGGCAAACCTGCTGACAAATGAGCACCCACAGGCGCTTATTATCGCAGCACAACAAGCCGCAATTAAGCCGACCTATATGAGAGCCTTGGAGAAGCTATCTGAAATGTTGGCTATACCTGCCCGTAGTGGGGCAGTAATGGCTGGTCAGTAAAAGAAAGAGCGCATCCATGCGGCTAGATCCCCCGCATAATTCGCTTTCAACCACCATCCAAGCGGCAGCAACAGAGCTGCCGCGATGATGTAACCGATAAGGGCGAATGGCTGAGGATTGTTTTGCATGAGCGAACCATAGTACTGGTAGTGAAAATGTCGAGCAAATTCTATCTATAAGCAGCCAGGCAGTCTCTAAGGCGCCGCAAAAGCTTTAGAAGCACGATTAAAAGCCCGTGATATCTTCAGGGCTAAATGGCCCGACAGAGGCCCGAATACATGTAGTTAGCTCTTTGATGGTTTCTGTATGGTGTCTAATCGCCTCTGAGGTTAAGGATATATCTTGTTTCTTGCCGCTCCCAAAATGACGAGGAGTTAAAAACGGATCTCCATCAGCATTAAACCAGTACATGCCATGAGCCACGTAGTTTCTGAATTGTATAGCTTTTTGAGTATCAGCTTTTAGCGCGGATATATTATGCGCTAGTGCGTAATTGTTCTTTTTGGGCTCTGCAATTCCGCACAGGATTTCGAATTTTGGACTTAAGTTTGAAACAGTGGACATGATAACGCGTGCCGCATCTTTATTGCCATCTAGCAATAATGACATTGCAGGAAATATCCAGCAGTCAAGATTTGAGCACGACATAATTAGGTAACCAACTTCTGCGCCAACATCTGGAATTCTGCGAAAGTTATTGAGTTCTATTTCTTCGCTCATGATTCTGCCCCTTACTATTCAAGGACAAATAAATCAGCTTGGATTTGAGGTCGCAATATCCCCGCTTGGAACGGTGGCGCATCAGTGGGGCGCTGCTCTGAAATCCTCACTGCTAACAGTGAAGGAACAGTGAGGGTTGGGCTTACTGCCAGAAAGTTAAAGTGCGCCAGTTATCGGGGAATCCCATCTCCTGCGGGGCGGCTAAAGGGCAGCTATCCACTAAGGCAATTAAATTTTGCCGCCATTCTGAATCAGGAGCAGCGATTTTAATCAAATACCCAAGTGCAACGAGTGAATTGTATAGCCGCCTCTTTTCAGTGGCGTTCATGGCTAATTTAATTGCGGTTGGCGATGCTGGTACAGACATGGTTACGATGAACTGTTTATTCCAAAGTCTGCCATGATGAGCGCAAATGTTGCGGACGTAGGCGATATGATGAACAAGCGACACCATTACTTTTTCATCAAGGCCATAAGTTTTGGCAATGGCCTGTCTATCAGAACGATGTTTAAGGTTCCCATACCATTTAGAAAGCTGGCCGAGTGAAAGGATTTCCGCAATCATCCATATTGGTGGTTGTGGCGGGTCGTCGTATTTCGCTCTATAATGAACGATAAATGTATCTTTTGATTTTCCGATTTCATCAATCAAAGATGCGAAGGCCTTAGCGTAATAGTCTGCGCGCCCATAAATAGCTGCATCAAGATAACCGTGAGAGCCATACTTCATCGCTAGATGATGCGCCCAAGCTCCGCGGAAAGAGACTTCAATACGCTCTATTGCATCCATGATATGAAGACGTAACTGCCTGTCAAAGACGTAGAGCGACAACACATCATTAAATGATGTTCCAGCAATAAAGGCATGGTCGCCATCATTTTCAGCAGGAAACTCAAATGGTAGCCAATATGCCCTAAGACGATAATAACTGACATGTGAAAGATAATGTCGCGCTTTCGGAACATCATTAATTATCATGCCTCGATGCTGGAGGCGGTTTATCTGGTCGTCGATGGAAAGGGAGGGTTTGGAGAATTTCAAATCCAGATTCCTAGCGCAGATAAAAAGAAACCCGCCGGGGTGCGCAGTTCAAAGCCGAAGCTATGTCCGAGGCGTGGCGGGTCTTGTTAGTATCTATATGGCGTATTTGATACGTATTGACAACTAGTGATATGACTTTTGATATAAATTAATTTGGTCTGCTGAATTTCTTCAAGCTGCAAGAGCAGTCATAGTGCAAGTAGCTCATCAGCTTGCGCCTCTGTCATATCGGTTGGCTTGCCCCAACTCGTCCAGACTTCTAGCATTTTGTGATAATTCTTATGAGCCCCATGAGCATTCAGATAATGTTTGTGTTCGTTAAATTTGCCTTCCTCATGGATCAAAAAATTAGCATAGCTCAAATAGCTAGCTTCACTGTTACCATCAAAGCCAGGAAATTTGGGCTCAAAATTTTCAAAGCGCAAGCGACCAGATATATCACGGTCCCCTCCAGAGTTTTCCAGTGCCTCTTTATTCTTTGCCAGCTTCAACAGATAGTATAGCCACAAAATGTCCTGTACGAATTTGGATTCATCTTCGTGCATCGGCTCATGAAGCCCATCAATATAATCGTCGTATTCAAGCTCATAGCCATCGGACAAAACCCGTATGTGATTTTTGTACGCATTTTCATCGCCTTGGATTAGACCCATGATGCGATACTGGTTGATGAGAATAGCACGTTCAGCGGCAGATAGTTTTGACACGAATTTACCTTTACGAATCAATTTCATAGGCTAGTTTGAAACAATCGCATTTCTCCGCATTGGTAGAAAGACATTCGCTGATCTATTAAAAATTAATTCGAACGCGGGCAAGTGTTTTCATTATTCTATTTCTGGCTGTTTCTCATTTCTTCAACCTCACCCCCGCGCCGCTATACTTGCTTCAATGCAGATCTATCACGCTTCCATCCGACATTTCATTGTAAAGCAATGCATTAAGAGGTCTTCCGGCAATCACGCACTGGTCTGCAAAATCATTGATTGCTGCAATCGTCCATTCATCACCACCCCGAAATAACCGCTGCTCATTGTTTTTGGAAGTGGCAGGTTTCCCGTGTAATAGGCCATTGCGCTCTATTACCAATAACTCGAACTGTTCCGCAAAAGGAGCAATCTTGGTGCGAAGTGTTTGGTCTGCAACCCGCGAGAAAAGTATTTTCAGGTCTTTAGCAATTGTTCCAGCCGTCTTTTTCTTTGTTTCGATTGTGCCGATGTAATTGGGTTTAAGCCGCTCACAACACCAAGCTGCGTTCCACTCTAACCGTGCAAATGCGATTGCGGCTAGTCCTACGGCCTGAAAGTATTCAGGGTCTTGCGGTATTAACAAGCGTTCGTCGCTCATTTGTCAGCCCTTATTGCCACACCAGCGCCCGCTGACACTCCCCCATGTTCAAGGAACTGCACGCCTGCATCCTCTAACGCCCTTTTGATGGCGGTGAGGTTATTATGTGTGGGTACGCGGCGACCTTTCTCAAAATCGCGAATAGTAGAAAGCCCTAAGTGCGCGGCTTCTGCAAGCTGCTCTTGTGACCACTCGATTAAGCCTCTAGCGGCTCTTGATTGTGCTGGTGTCATCATGGCTACTTTATAGCGCAACGAATTAATTTCATCAAGAAATAACGAAAACTGTTGACGATTAACCTTAACGAGTGATAACTGTCATTTATTGATGATTTTCGTTGACTTGGAGCAACCAATGCCAAACGCACCCGTTCCGGCAAGCGCCGAAGGTATGCCTGCATATAAGACTGCATGTGAAATTCACGACAGCATATTTCTGGCTCTGGATATTGCTGAGAACCAGTTACCGCCTCGAGAAGAAACCTGCGAGTTGATGCATGAGGCTTGCGAACTAATGCGCGATGCCCTGAGCCAAACGAAACAACTATTGGAGAAGCTATCATGAGTGGATCGGTGCCAGACATAAAACTAACGCCAGCAGGCAAATTGGGCGAGACAGCCACCATGCGACCAGCGCTAAAGTTTACGAAGAAAGATGCGCAGCTACCATTTACAGCTATGGCTTTACTTGATGTTTGCGCTTTGGCGGTGAATGACCTTGATGCAGACGGGAGTGCGGAACACACCAGACGCTATGCTAGCAGTATCTCGACTGTGATTAATCATGCGCTTGATGTGTTCGTAGATTTTCACGAGAAGCTGGATCGGTTAGGCCGCTTGGAGGTATCAGAATGAACGCTTCACACAGTCTACTAGGCGCAAATGATCTGCTGAGCATATCCGGTCATTTGATTGAAGCTATATTCATGGCAGCATGTGACCTGTCCGACAAACGGCAGATAGAAGCTATCCAACAGGTATGCATAGTCGCACAAAAGCATATCAATGATGCCAGTGAGATTATTGAAGCCGTTCGTACGGAGGCAAAGTAATGACGCTCATTCGTGTTTGGATAGCGCTTGCAATTCTCAGAGTGAGCAGAAAGTTTTCATTCTGGTTGCTGCCGGAAGCTAAAGGGATACGCGATGAAGCAGATCAATAGCCCTGTCATTCATAGTTTCCGTAGACGGTTGCTCGAAAAGTGGATTGAGGATGCAATTGCTCTCTTAGATCAATTTGACGGTGATGCAGACTTTGAAGATTGCGATGATGATTATGTGGATGAACGAGAAGAACCGCGCCGTATCATGGGCGGGGCTGGCGCATAGTATTCATGCTGAAAACAGCGCCGTATCAGCGTGAGTTTTGTCACTCCATAAAAAGGTGGGTGAGAGCGTAAAATAGGCTGAAATAGGCAACTTCTTGCATTGTAACGAACATGACGGACGAACTAGGCAGACAAAGTCGGGGAGATTCACCGATTAATCCTACATCATTACGCATGTGGAGTAGGAGTTTTCGGGCGCTCAAAAAACCGCTCAAAATCAGTTTCGTCGGTTATGTCGGTTTTGTCAGGAGGGGGTATAGCAAACTCTGAGGAGAAAACAGAGCAGAAACCAGCGCTACCGTACATAATAGAGACGCTGAAAGCTATAATCCTACCAGCGATTAAAAGGTGGATGCAGGGGTGGATTGAGAAAAATCAATCCCTCACAAGACATTGAAATTGCTTGATATTTTATAAATAAATGGTGCGGATAGAGGGACTCGAACCCCCACGGTCTCCCGCCAGAACCTAAATCTGGTGCGTCTACCAATTTCGCCATATCCGCAACCGAAGCACGTATGCTTTGATGTGCGCCGCTCTATAGCATTCAATTTTCCGGCTTCAAAGGGGAAAAACAGATTATTTTTGATAAGAGACTGTCATACACAGATCTTATCATTTCCCCTTTGTAATCTCACTCAGAACAACGGTTCATCAAAAACCTGTTTGCCGTCAATTCTGAGCGCGCGGATCGCCGCGACACCTTTTTCATTCACTGACAGAACAATATCAACGCTGCTGTCGCGCTGGGCATTTTCAACTGCCAGCCCCTCGCCCTCCGGCACATAATAGCGCTCAATTCCATAAACAACAGGAAGGGTTGAACTATCATCATAGAACTGGAACGGCGCTTCGACTTCTCCGCGCAAAAAGATTTCGCCGTCCTTTAATGCATCCGGAACATCAAATTGCGCCCGCTGTGCCTCCCACAAACCATCGGCCTGTTTCTTCAGCACCACATAAATATAGTTCAGGCCGCTTTTGCGTTGCGGCTGACCGCTAATCATACGAGCAGGCAGGCGGGAAATTTCATAGCTCAGAATAACATAATCGCCGCGCATCAGATCACGCGGATCAACCGGCAAAGTCCGAAGCACCACTTCCGAACCGCTGCGCAAAATACTGATACGCTGCTGAACACCTGCCAGCATCACACCTGACTGCAACAATGCCGCGATAATGGCAGCGACATAAAGCCAGCGCTTTTTAAGAAAACTCATGGCTGCTGCTCCCCATCATGAACGGACACCGCTTTAACAGTTGAGCCATGCAGATATTTTTCCATACGGGTAACCAGATAAGCCAAGCCCATCACCAACAAACCACCGATAAGGAATACACCCGATGTGCCGATCATTGTCCCCACTGTCAGTGTGGCCAGATACAACACATGCAGCGAGAAACCGGCATAGGCAAACCAGCGTAATTGTCCGCTTTTTTCACCGGCAATAATCAGCGCAAAAACACAGATGGCAATCGCTGCCAGCGAATAGACCGCATCGGCACCGGCCTCATAACTATTGAACAGGTCTTTATGCTCAACCTGAAAGATAAACAGCGCGATCAGCAACGAGGCCAGACCATAACCGGCCAGCTGCGAGCCAAATCCGTAGCTGTAACGTTCAAACGCCGGCCAACGCCCCTGACAAATCACCAGCACAGCACCGAGGGCAATCATCAGGATCAAGATCGCCTGATTTTCAATATCAAAATACAAAGTGAGGAAATAAGCCAGTGTCAGCGCTGCCAGCAAATGCATGGCCTTATCCGCTTTTGTGTAGATAATGGCTCCGACACAGGCGAGAATATAAAGCGGCATAACCCAGCGATAAGATGCAACCAGATTGACCTGCCCACCAAGCTCATTCAGCACGGTTGACAGATAAAAGCCACCGATACCCAATGCCGCAGCGGTCAAAATCGGCGCGCGCAGCAGCACTGCAGCAATCAGCACACCAACGCCCCATGCCAGCGCCGCCGTCGTCATATCACCGGACATATGATACATCTGCCCGATCAGCGCGATACCGGCACCATAGGTAATTGCCGAGAGCAGATAGAGCGCCGGTGCAAAAACCGCCGCCAATGTGCTGCCCTGCCCGCTTTCGCTGCGCCTCTGCAACCATGCGCCGCCAAGATAACCGCTCCACATGACAAACAGGATAAGCGCCACGCGCCAGACACGCGGTATGACTTCCCAATTGGCTGCAACAAACAGGATCAGCGCTGCGCCAAGCAATAATGCGCCAAGCACGGCGAGAACACCGCCAATACCAAAGCCGTTCTTGCGGGTTTTAACATCAAGACGCAGCCTGTCTGCGGTTTCCTGATCCAGCAGCCCTTGTGACTGCCACTGGTCGATCTGACTTGCAAGGGAAACAAAAATGGACAAATGGCGATCCTGTTATAATGGTTGCTCCGGCTTGCATGAGAACAAACCTGCCCGATGCAATAGACGAGCGCATAGCTTTACTATCGTGTTAAATTAAGACGAACGCTCAGGCAATCCCGGCTTACCGGCTTCATCAGGGTTCAGGCGCACATAATCCGCTTTCAGATCTTCCGATGTTTTACGGCTGCCGTCATGGCTCCAGCCAGGCGGCGCTGCCATATACATCAGCCTTTGCCGCAGGCTCAGCCCCGGCGCAAACACATCTTTCATCATCCCCGCCCATTCATGAAATGCCACCCGCACCGGATTGAAAGTACCGATATTGCGCACGATCCCGTAGCGCGGCATATCTTCCGGCAGTTCTTCCACAAATGTGCCGAATAATCTGTCCCAGATAATCAAGGTGCCGGCAAAATTCGCATCCAGATATCGCGGATTGGTTGCATGATGCACTCGGTGATGCGACGGCGTATTGAATATGAACTCAATAGGCTTCCACATTTTGCCGATTGCCTCGGTATGAATCCAGAACTGGTAGATCAGATTAAATCCATAGACGAAAGCAATAACTGCCGGATGAAAGCCCAGCAATACCAGCGGCACCTGCAATATAAACATGCCGGTGATCTGCCCTGTCCATGACTGACGCAGCGCTGTGGTCAGATTATAATGCTGGCTGGAATGATGATTGACATGCTCCGCCCAGACCCAGCGCACCCGATGGGCAATGCGGTGATACCAGTAATAGCGCAAATCATCGAAAATAAAGGCAGCGATAAAGACCCACCAATGCAGTCCGAGATCAAAGAAACGGAACTGCCATACCCACAGCAAAGCTGTAACAGACACAAAACCGAGCAACAGCCCTGCCACAACATTACCGGTGCCCATTAGCAGACTGGTCAGCGCATCACGGGTCTCAAATTCGCCCTTGCGGTGCCAATAGCGCACAGCAACCAGCTCAATCATAATCGCAAGGAGATATAAAGGCACTGCCAGCAGTGTTACGTCGAAGAATGCCGGATCATTCATAAAGACAACTCCCCTTTTATTGTTGAGGCCGCGCCAGCCATTCACAGACCTGATCGCGTGTCTTTTTGTCATCGAAAGAAAAAACAGCCACAGGCCATGTAAAATCATGCATCTGCAGAAACAGTCTTGTTTCGTCCTGCTTACGGATTTCCGCAATATCTTGCGCTTTTAAAATGCGTGTCAAAAATTTAGCACCCACCGCATGAACAATGCCGGTTCCCTGCTGCGGCAAGTCAAAAAAAGCAGTGCGCCGGTCTTGAGTATAATAAATGCGGGTGATCAGGCTTTCCGGATAATCCTGCCGGAAACGCTCCAGCACATCCTTATCACTGTTTAAAAACGCCTGCCGGTTACCGCCAAGCAGATGGACAGCCACTGCGCCAGCGATAATACCGGCAACGATCATGCCAATCAGTACAGGCAAACTCAGCACGCGACCTGATCTCCCCCTGTAAACAAGCCGTTCCCCTTCATGAAAGCAAGGTTCCCACGAAAATTCCCCGCATTCAAGTATCCAAAAATCGCACAGGCACTCAACAACCAGCCCGCAATTTTACCAGTCACTAACCTTAATGCCGTGTCGCCTTGCATAGCTCTTGAAATGTCACAATTTCTACACAACCCACAGGCGATATTTTTGTGAGGCTTAATGCGTCATACCGCATTTAAATTGCCCGCAATCATAGTTTAACGAACGAAAATTGCGACCGGCACCAATTTTGTCCAAATAGCGACTAAATAGCGATTTAAATCGTTTAAATGAGGTCTGCAAGGCTCGCAGAGGAGCTATGCAATCTTGTCTCTCCTCATTTCTGATCACCCGGGCTATATACAGGACAACAGATTACACAACACAACTGAACACAATCGAGGGTTTTAAAAATGAACATCATTCGCTCTTTCAACAACTGGCGCCGTTACCGTGACACAGTTTCCGAACTGAACCGTTTGTCCAATCGTGAACTCGGTGACCTCGGTATCTCCCGCTCCGACATTCCTTACATCGCCCGCAAGTCCAACACTGCCGGTATGTAATTTAAGCAAGTCATTGCTAAAACTGTCAGGATCGGGAATTCGCCTGAACTGATAGTATGTATGCCACGAAATATCTGTGCCGGAGTTTTTCAACCACCGGCACAGACGGATAAACATCCTCCCCTTACATGACCGGTATTCCTCCTCCCGTACCGGTCATGTTTTATTGCCTGCTGTTGTCCCTCCCGTTTTTCAGCAGGCATAGCGCTGTCAGGACTATGTCCTCCATTCTGCGCTGACTGATATCCCCCCATATCAGTCCTCCTTAAGATAGCTCTGTCGCCCTCCCTCCTGCGACAGGGCTATTTTTTTATCCATTATTCCTATCCGCAAAAGCTTGTGATCTGGCACAGAGGTGATTGATGCTGCGTTGTAAAAGCGGTATTGGACAAAGCATGTCCAATTTATCATCCTATTCACCTGTTCACATTATCGGCGGCGGCCTCGCAGGCAGCGAAGCGGCATGGCAGATTGCTGAAGCAGGCATTCCCGTCATCATTCATGAAATGCGTCCGGTGCGCGGTACAGATGCGCATAAGACCCACGGACTGGCTGAGCTTGTCTGCTCCAACTCCTTCCGCTCGGATGATGCTGAAACCAATGCCGTTGGCGTACTCCATGCTGAAATGCGTCTGGCCAATTCGCTGATTATGGCCTGCGCCGATGCCAATCAGGTTCCGGCCGGTGGTGCGCTGGCGGTTGACCGTGACGGCTTCTCTGATGCAGTCACTGCAAAGCTTGAAGCGCATCCGCTCATCACTATTCAGCGTGAAGTGGTTGAAGGCCTGCCACCGGAAGACTGGGGCAATACCATCATCGCCACCGGTCCGCTGACCGCCGCAGAACTGGCGGAGGCAATCGCACAGGAAACCGAAGCCGATTCCCTCGCCTTCTTTGATGCGATTGCGCCGATCATCCATTTTGACAGCATCAATATGGATATCTGCTGGTTCCAGTCGCGCTATGACAAAGTTGGTCCGGGCGGCACAGGCAAAGACTATATCAACTGCCCGATGGATAAAGAGCAATATCAGGCTTTCATTCAGGCTTTGATTGATGGTGAAAAGACCGAGTTCAAAGAATGGGAAGGCACACCTTATTTCGACGGCTGTCTGCCGATTGAAGTGATGGCAGAGCGCGGCCCTGAAACATTGCGTCACGGCCCGATGAAACCGATGGGACTGACTAATGCCCATAATCGCGATGTGAAGCCCTATGCAGTTGTGCAGCTTCGTCAGGATAATGCACTCGGCACGCTCTATAATATGGTCGGTTTCCAGACCAAACTGAAATATGGCGAACAGACCCGGATTTTGCGCATGATTCCAGGTCTGGAGAATGCGGAATTTGCCCGTCTCGGCGGTTTACACCGCAATACCTATCTCAATTCGCCGATCCTGCTTGATACCAGTCTGCGCCTAAAATCCCGCCCGCAGATCCGTTTTGCAGGCCAGATTACCGGTTGTGAAGGCTATGTGGAATCTTCAGCAATGGGTTTGCTCGCCGGTCGTTTTGCAGCTGCACAGCAGCGCGGTGAGACTTTGCCGCCACCGCCCGTCACAACAGCTTTTGGCGCTTTGCTCAATCACATTACCGGCGGTCACCTGGTCAGTGATGATGAACCGGGCAAACGTTCTTTCCAGCCAATGAATGTGAATTTCGGACTGTTTCCTGAAGTTACAGTTCCGAAACAGGAAGGCGTACGCCTGCGCGGCAAGGAAAAGACACAGGCCAAAAAACGTGCTCTCAGCGCACGGGCTCTCAATGACTTCAAAGTCTGGTTGCAAGAACAGCAGTAACATTTAAAAAGCCGCCTCAAAGGGCGGCTTTTTTTTGAGCATTTCCAGCAAAAGTGGAAACCGGTTTTGCGTAAGGATAATGCGTAAAACAAAAGGACAGAGCGGTTCTATTGTTTCAATATGAACGGAAACCGCTCTATGATTTGAGTGAGGATTTCAGATATATCCACTGGCGCCGTAATTGTGACAGGTCAATGCCCTGCCCGGCCACCAGATCAGCCTTGCGCTCCGCGCGCTTCAGCACCAACGGAACCAAACGCACCGGCAGATAGGCTGCTTTCAGGCTTGCCGGCATAGGCTGTTTTTCAAAAGCCGCATAATGCTCCTTCGCCAAAGCTGTCACCACAGCCACGACACGCTGCATCGCCGCTTTGTCATCCCCCTTGATAAATTGCTCTGTCGAAACACCCACAGCCTGCAACATATCTTCCGGCACATAGACCTGCCCGCGGCGGCGATGCAAAGGCATAAGTCGCAGTAAACCGCTGACTGCCTGCGCAACACCCGCATGGCCGGAGAGTTCAGCCGAGGATTTCGCCGCACCGGCATCCAATATCATTGCCGCCATCTGCAAAATGGCGCAGGCGGTTTCGCCGCAATAGCCTTCCAGATCATTGCGGCTCGGCATCGGATCATTATAGAGATCAAAAATCCGCGCCTCACAATAGGCATCAAATACGGAACGCGGCAGCTGATATTCACCAATCGCCTTGAGCAGCAAAGCCGCCACCGGATTACCGGTCACTGCACCATGTTCGGTGCCATTGATAAGATCACGCCACCATTGAAGACGCACTTCTCCCGGCAATGCATCATGTACCACATCACGGATACGGGCGATTTCTGCATTGAATGCATAGAGTGCAGCAAGCGCAGGCCGCTTATCTTCCGGCGCATAAAGCACAGCCAGATAGCGGTCAAAATCACTCTGGCGCAGAAATTGCAGGCAATGCTGATAATGTCCGGTCTCGGCCGCTGAAAGTGTCACGGCTTTATTGTCAGTTTCAGCCACGCTCTCACTCCACGGCAATCAGAGCGGCGGCAACGGCACGGTCTTCCGCAAGCAGCACATTATAGGTGCGCACAGCAGCGCCGGTGCTCATCGGATCGGATGAAATGCGGTGCTCACGGAGCACAGCCTTAACATCTTCCGGTATCCGGCGCAGATCCATACCCGTGCCAACCAGCAGAATTTCAATATCGCTTGCCTGTTGCAGGATCATATCCAGATCAGCCACGGTCAGAATTGGTGACTGTTTTGGCTCCCAGCCATGAATGCCGGATGGCAGACACATTAATGAACCGCGATGCGACATTTCCGCAAAACGAAACCCGCCATTTCCATAGGCATCAATCGGTGCCCGTCCCGGAAAATGCGCCTCACGGATTTCAATGCCAGTGTTCATTTCGTCTCTCTTTATCTTGAGCACTATAATCTGCTCAGCCCCGCATGGATGGCAAGCACTGATATGCGCCCCTTCTACAACAATATGGGAGTTTTACCAGTTTATTACAGTGCATTTCAGTCTGATAAAACAGCATTGCCCGCAGGAGCTTCTGCGGGCAATGCTTATTCTTATATTTTGCTGATTGGTCAGCTTGCGGTTTGTGGTTCCGCGTTTTCGCTGACATCTGACGGTCTGATGCCGAGCAGCCAAAGCAACGGCCCCGCAATATAAATCGACGAATAGGTCGCGATAATAATCCCCAGCGACATCATCACTGCAAAGGAACCAATATCCGCGCCGCCAAAGATGTAGAGCGGGATCAGCGCCAGCAGCGTGACCAGTGAGGTCAGAATTGTGCGGGACAACGTCTGATTGATCGCAGCATCCACCAGCATACTGACCCGTGTTTGCGGATAGCGGCGCAAATTATCACGCACGCGGTCATACACGACCACCGTATCGTTAAGCGAATAACCGATAACCGTCAGCAGCGCCGCAAGGCTCCACAAATTATATTCAAAGCGGAACAGCGCAAAAACACCGATCATGATGATAATATCATGCGTCGTTGCCAGTACCGCACCGACAGCAAACTGCCAGCGGAAACGCAGCCACAAATAGGCAAAAACGCCGATCAGTGCCAGTCCGAGTGCTGCATTACCAATACGCGACAAATGATCGGAAACTGTAGGTCCCACCACTTCAACACGCTGGAAATCATAATCCTGCTCGAACTCGTCACGCAATTTCACGACTACGGTCTGCTCGGCATCATCACCGGCATCCTGCGAGCCGATCAGCAGTTCAGCAAGATTTTCATTCTTACCCTGCACCACCCGCGCACCGTCAATATTCAGCTCAGACAGACGCAAACGAATATCATCCAGATCCGCAGGCCCTTCACGCGACTGCAGCTCGACTGAAGAACCGCCGTCGAAATCGATGCCGTAATTCAAACCCAAAGTGAAATAAAACACGAGGGCAGTCACACAGACTGCGGCAGAGATAATCGCCGTAATGCCGCTCAGTTTCATAAAGCCGATTTTGGTATTGGTTGGCACCAGCTTGAGGAAACGTGCCGGAATCACCGTTGGTTTCGACTGGCGAACCCAGAGAGAAATCAAGAGACGGGAGAAGGTGTAGGTCGTGAAAAGTGACGTCGCAACACCGATGGTCACGATGATCGCAAACTCATGCAACGGCCCGCTGCCGAACATCAGCAGGACCAATGCGGCGATCAGCGTTGTCAGATTGGCATCCACAACACAGGCACGCGCGCGGGAAAAACCGGATTCAATCGCCTGTACAACAGAATAACCGTTACGGCGATCTTCACGCATTTTCTCAAACAGCAGAATATTGCTGTCCACCGCCATACCGATTGTCAGCACCAGACCGGCAATGGTTGCCAGCCCGACTGCAACGCCGAAGAATGACACGACGGCAATCATCAGCATAACATTGACGCCAAGCGCAATCACAGAGATCAGGCCAAGCAAACCATAGGACAGCACCATAAACAGGGCGACAACCACAAGCGCACTCAGCGCAGTAATCAGTCCGTAGCTTGTATAATTCTGACCAAGTGCCGATGCGATGCTGCGCTCTTCCAGAACCTGAACCGGAGCAGCAAGCGGCCCCGAACGCAGAACAACTCCAAGATTGCTTAGTGTTTCCAGATCGAAATCACCGGTGATCTGCAGATTGCCGGTCGTAATTGCTTCCTGAATACGTGGAGCCGACACAATCTGATTATCAATCACAACAGCAAGAACAGAGCCGGTATTTTTGGTTGTAAAGTCGGCCAGTCCTTTTTTACCCTCTTCTGTCAGAGAGATGGTAATCACTGAATCCTGTGCGGTATTCACGCCGACTTCCGCATCTGCAATGTCTTTACCGGTAAGAACCGGTGCTTTTTTAACAATATAACCAACCGGCGGATCATCGAACGAATAGATGACTTCCGAATCCTGCGGAACCAGCCCCTCTGCCAGCGGATCCGGCGTAGTCACCGTTTTCGCCTGACGGAAGCTGATGTCCCCTTTAAGACTCAGGAGATCTTTGATGAGCTGTGCATCATAAACATCCGGCACTTCAGCGCGTATCTGGTTTTTGTTCTGCACATTGATACGGGCATTATCATAGCCCAGTTCAGACAGACGGTCGGCCATAACGGCTGCGGTTTTATCCAGATCTTCCGCAGTAATCTTAGGCGATGACAGAACAACACGCGTACCGCCTGTCAGATCAAGACCGGTAATAATCTGCCCTTTCGGGAAACCGCCAGGCAGACCCGACAATTGCTGTGCGGAAAAGAAATTAGGTAACGCGAAGATAAAACCGGCCAGAACGACCAGCCAGATCAGTACCGATTTCCAGCGCGGGAAATAGAGCATCGGCAATCCATCCGTAAAATTGATGCCGCTTTGCAGCAAACCCGCAAAACAGACAGGATCAGACGTAACAGTGATGTTTTGAGAATAACCGCCGAATAGAACACGGCAAATTCTGCTTACACCACCTCATTTTCTGATCTTATACGTGATTCGTACAAATCTCAGCAGGCACACAGGCGGATGGCGCAGATTTTAAGCTGATGATGCGCTATTGCAGCACATCAAATTATATATTCAGACCAATAAAAAAGCCCGCTCAAAGCGGGCTTTAATAACAATAAGCAATAAGCTTACTTGTTCTTGTTGTCGGCAACCGGTTCACCACGGGTGCGCACATCACCGATGGTGGAGCGCAGAACGCGGATCTTGATACCGTCAGCAATTTCAGCTTCCAGTTCATTGTCGTCGATCACTTTGGTAACTTTAGCAATAATGCCGCCACCGGTAATGATTGTGTCATTGCGGCGGATATTGGTCAGCATTTCACCGCGTTTTTTCATCTGATTACGCTGAGGGCGGATAATCAGGAAATACATAACAACGAAAATAAGAATAAACGGCAGAATGCTCATCAGCATATCCGCGCCACCGGCACCACCGGCGGCCTGAGCGTAAGCAGGGGTAACAAACATGAAAGTGACTCCTCGTCAAACTGAAAACTGTCCGATGCTTCTCGGCTGCAGAATTCCTTAAACCGATTGCGGGTTAGGGAATTATGTAACCAAAGCCGTCATATTTCACCGGCATGCATCAAATTCATTCACTGCGCATTACAACGGTTATACGCCGTTATGCAACCATAGATGCAAATTCTTAATCCACTTTACCAGTACGGCCATCATTTTTTTCACTCCGGCCTTGGTTACCGGCATAAATACAATATTTTCACACAACCGTACCCATGGGTACTATTCAAAGACAATAATCTTGCTAAAGTCAGCCTGTTCTTGAAGACAGTCTTTAAGAAGCAAACAGAAACAGTCCGGTAAAGCCGGTAGCTACAGCTCAAGTGCTTTACTTAAAATCCGGGCATTCTTGCATCCCGTCATAAGTCTGAGGACCGGATACAAGAGTGCCGCGGATAGAATACAGGCTTTAAAATGAACACGACTGAGCAATTATTAAGTGCCAAACTGGATCAGCTGCTGGCTGTTCTTGAACGTATGGCACCACCTGCCCCAAAACCGTTACAGGCAGAGAGTGCTGATACTTTTGTCTGGGAGCCTTCCCGCCTTGA
Organism: Ochrobactrum sp. SFR4; assembly: GCF_019730395.1. NCBI lineage: Bacteria > Pseudomonadati > Pseudomonadota > Alphaproteobacteria > Hyphomicrobiales > Brucellaceae > Ochrobactrum > Ochrobactrum sp. SFR4. Next base: position 17,193 of record NZ_JAAPBB010000015.1, read on the forward strand.
ACTGGCACCGGTTAAAAAGGTCAACCGCGTTGATCTCGGCCTCATTCATGGTGTTGACCATGTGCGCGATCAGCTGGTGAGCAATACCGAGCGTTTTGCCCGTGGTTTGTCTGCAAATAATGTGCTGCTCTGGGGCGCACGCGGCATGGGTAAATCCTCTTTGGTCAAAGCCGCGCAGGCTTCAGTCAATCAAACCGCTGAAAAACCACTGAAGCTCATTGAAATTCACCGCGAAGATATCAACAGCCTGCCGGTATTGATGAATCTCATCAAGGAGAGTGACTACCGTTTCATTCTGTTTTGTGACGACCTGTCCTTCGACCATGACGATACATCCTACAAGTCACTGAAAGCGGCGCTTGAAGGTGGTGTCGAAGGCCGTCCTGACAATGTGATTTTCTATGCCACATCCAACCGCCGCCATCTGATGCCGCGTGAAATGATTGATAATGAGCGTTCCAGCGCTATCAATCCGTCTGAAGCGACAGAAGAAAAAGTCTCTCTCTCCGATCGTTTCGGTCTGTGGCTTGGCTTCCATAAATGCAATCAGGATGATTATCTGGCGATGGTTGATGGCTATGCCGCGCATTACAATTTCAACTACCCTGTTGAAAAACTGCATGCGGAAGCTCTCGAATGGTCAACCACACGCGGCAACCGTTCAGGCCGTGTTGCCTGGCAATATGTACAAGATCTAGCCGGAAGGCTTGGTATCGCTTTAAGCGCCTGATTAGGTGATTTTCGCTTTATTTGCCGCAAAACCTCACAAGTTTTGCGGTAGATTATCCTCAATATGTTTTTTTAACAGCACAATTGTTCTCTGAACTGCCTGTTGCTGCTGTTGCCAGTCAAACCCGCTATTTGACAAGTAATCCTGTCTCGCATGCTCCAGCAAAGAAGCGGCTTCTTCCGGCAAACGCGGGATTGCCCAGTCAGCAGCGCTATTTTTCGGCAAAAAATCACCGTCAACGACAGTGCGCCACATCCGTGCCAATGTCAGCAACACATTGCGCTCATCGCCTTGCACATCAAGAATAAGCGCTGCTAATGCGTCAGCAATCGCCTGACGAATATTGTCCAGAGAAATATCTGTCATAAAATCCGCAAGCGGCGCACCATAAAGCACCACAGCTTGCTGACGTGCCTGTGCCAATAGCAACGTATATTCAGGATCACTCACCTTTTGCGCTACGCCACCGGCCTCAAACTCATCGCGCAACCACTCACCATAAACCAACTCGCACTTTGCAGGATAAGATAGCGGGGAGAGATCAGCCTGTTGCATTATAACCAGTTCAAGCGGACGTGGCGCTCCTTCCGGTGCAGGGTAACGCCCTGAAACCTCGAGCAATCCAGATGTTAAAACCTGTCGCTCCACTTCCCTTAACGGGCGATTAATTACAGCCAGCACATCCACATCACTATTCGGACGCAAACCACCGGCAACAGCCGAACCATGCAAATAAAAACCAAGCAAAGCACTACCGAGGCAATCACGCACAACAGCAAATGCCTTCTCCGCCTCTGCAGGAGTTTTTATTATTTCAGGTGACATCATTGCTCTGTTCTGCCGGACAAACTTTGTGAAAGCCAATATTAGAGCGCCGCGTGCCAGACTTGGTAAACAAAGGTCGCTCTAAAGCAAAAAACCGCTCCGGCCTGTGACCGAAGCGGTTTTTCTATCTCATTGGAAAATTTTAAGTTTCCAGATATTTCGACGGATTAACCGGCGTTGAATTCTTACGCACTTCAAAATGCAGTTTTGGTGATTTCGCATTGCCGCTCATACCGGAGCGGGCAATTTCCTCACCGCGACGCACTTTCTGACCACGCTGTACATTGATCTTGCTGTTATGACCATAGACAGTCACAAGACCATTTTCGTGGCGCACCAGAACAGTCTGACCAAATTCCTTCAGCCCGTCACCGGCATAGATGACCACACCGTTTTCAGCCGCTTTAACCGGCGTACCTTCCGGCACCATAATATCGATACCGTCATTCACAGTGCCGCCGTCACGCTGACCAAAACTGGTCAGCACCTTGCCACGCACCGGCCAGCGCATCTGCGAGATACCGGTTGCAGAAGGCGCCATGGCGACATCCTGCTCGGCCTCTTCAATCACCTTATTGCTCGCCTGCGGCGGTGTATAAGGTTTCACGCTGCCATCCGGCACCTGTTTTGCAGCAGCAGGCGGGGTTGAAGCTGTTTTAACTGTCGTATCTACCGCAGCCTGAACCGGCTTGGCAACAGCCGCAACCTGCGTTGCAGCAGCAGTTGCGGCAACCGGGATCACGAGAGACTGACCGACGCGGATTGTACCGTCGCTCATACCGTTAGCCTGCTTGAGAGCTGCAGCTGTCACACCATTGCGCTGAGCAATCGCATGCAGTGTATCGCCGCTCTGCACAGTGTAACCACCGGTCGCAGCAGCCACTTTTGCACCCGCATTGGCAACAGCATTATTCACTTTATTCGTTGCGGCCTGCTGGGCATTGGCAACAGCCTGTGTGCCGTTTGACTTCAACTGACCAAGGGTCTGCGTACCGCCATTGGCAGCAGCAACCAGTGCGCCGCCCGCAGCGGCTTTAACGCCCGGAATTGTCAGTGTCTGCCCTGCCCGCAACATATTCGGGTCAGTCATATTATTCGCAGCCATCAGATCACTCGGCGACACATTAAACCGGCGCGCAACGCCGTAAAGTGTTTCACCCGGCTGTACCATTGCACTGTTCACCGAAGCTGCCGCAGCATTGGTCATATTGCTGCCAGCCATTGCAACCTGCTGTGTCGCCTGATCGCGTACTGACTGAACATTATTCTGCACAACCTGCGCAGCCCCCATCGGTGCGGCAGTCCCTACCGGCGGCAACTCATTACGCTGCACATTACCGGAAGCTACGCGCTGCGCAGCCGGCATAGACGGATAATTATCCGCGCCGCTATTCTGCTGTGAGGACTGATTCTGTGACTGCATAATCGCGCGCTGATTATTCGTCGATCCAGTCGTAAGGCCATCCGTAAAGCGTGTCATATCCCCGCTACAGCCAGCAACCACACCTGCAAGCAGGATGACCGCGCTATGACGCAAAAGACGCTCGGACGCATGATGCAAAACATTTCTACGCATATTCAACCCGTCCATACCCGAAACTCTAAGTAGACTTATTAAAGCGCGTTAATGTTACCTGCTGGTTAAAATTGCTGCAAAAAAATTAAAAGATTCATCAAACGGATACCATAATCGCTAAATCAGGCAAATTTGATACACGACAAGCTACTCCGAAGCCTGTCAGACCACTGTACCAACCATAAAACAGGGAAATAAATCAGTCGCAGCCTCAGAGAAACGCAGCAGAGCCTTCGATAAACGGCTGATAGCGCACCATCATCAGGTCTTCGCGCTCAAAGCGGCTGCCGACTTTAGCCATGCGGCACATGACCTGCTGCCCGTCAGCCTGCCCGACCGGCGCAATCATCACGCCATGCGTTGCCAGTAAATCCAGATATTGCCTTGGTATTGCATCCGATGCCAGCCAGACAATAATACGATCGTAAGGACCGCCGGCTACACCATGGCGGCCATCTGCATGTTTGCAAACAACATTTTCGATCTGATGCGCCTGAAACTGATTACGCGCTGCTTCTGCCAAAGTTTTATAACGCTCAATCGTCGTCACACGCGCGGCAAGGCGCGCCATAACAGCGGCAGTGAAGCCCGACCCTGTGCCGATTTCCAGCACGCGATGTCCGGATTCAAGCGACAAAGCCGAGAGAAAACGCGCCTGATCGTCCAGCCCTTCAATTGATTCGCCGCAAGCCAGTGGCAAAACACGATTGCTATAGGCAAAATCCTGATAGGCAGAATTAATGAAATGCTGACGCGGCGTCGCTTCAATAGCTGCAAACAAACGCGGATCATGCAAACCCCGACTGCGCATACGCAATACAAAAGAGGCAAAACCTTCTTTGCCGCTCATGCGATATTTACCCGTACTTGCCCGCATATGAATATTCATGAACCCTGCCCGAAGTCAGATTTATAGCTAATCAGGCAGCATCATCCTTCAAAATTGTAAATTCAGAGATAATGCAGAAAAATAAAAATGCCGGAGACATTTCCGCCTCCGGCATTTCTTAAATGCACACCTAAATATCAGGCTTTTTCGATACGGGTCATGCCGCCCATATAAGGCACCAGAGCCTCAGGAATGGTGATGCTGCCATCTTCTTCCTGATAATTTTCCATCACAGCGATCAGCGCACGGCCAACAGCAACACCGGAACCGTTCAGCGTGTGAACGAAACGGGTCGCTTTTTCACCGGCGGCACGGTAGCGCGCATTCATGCGGCGTCCCTGAAAATCGCCGCAAACAGAACAGCTTGAGATTTCGCGGAATGTGTTCTGACCCGGCAACCATACTTCGATATCGTAGGTTTTCTGAGCGCCGAAGCCCATATCACCGGTGCAAAGTGTAACGGTACGGAATGGCAGACCAAGACGCTTCAGAACTTCTTCAGCGCAACTGGTCATACGTTCCAGTTCGGCTTCCGAGCTTTCCGCATCGGTGACCGATACCATTTCCACTTTCCAGAACTGGTGCTGGCGCAGCATGCCGCGTGTATCGCGACCGGCAGAGCCGGCTTCCGAGCGGAAGCAAGGTGTCAGCGCAGTCACACGCATCGGCAATTCAGCGCCATCCACAATCTCGCCATTGACCAGATTGGTCAGCGGCACTTCAGCAGTCGGGATCAGCCAGCGGCCGTCAGTGGTGCGGAACAGGTCTTCCGAGAATTTCGGCAGCTGGCCTGTGCCATAAACCGCATCATCACGCACCATCAGCGGCACCATGGTTTCAGAATAACCATGTTCCGTGGTGTGCAGATCAAGCATAAACTGACCAAGCGCACGTTCCAGACGCGCAAGTGCACCTTTCAGCACGGTAAAACGTGAGCCGGACATGCGTGTTGCACGCTCGAAATCCATCAGACCGAGGGCTTCGCCCAGTTCAAAATGCTCTTTAGGCTCAAAACCGTAATTACGGATATTGCCGACACGACGTGTCTCGACATTATCATTCTCATCCTTACCGACAGGAACACTGTCATAAGGCACATTCGGCAGGCTCGAGAGAACATCATTGAGCGCTTTGTCGAGACGGCGCTCTTCTTCTTCAGCCTCTGTGAGGAAGGTTTTCAGTTCGGCAACTTCCGCCTTCAGGCGGTCAGCGGTTGCCATATCTTTTTCGCCCATCGCTTTGCCGATCTCTTTCGAGGCGGCATTGCGGCGCTCCTGCGCTTCCTGCACCTTGGCGATATGCTGACGGCGGGCTTCATCCAGCGCCAACACATCGGAGGATACAGCAGAGGCTCCGCGCTTACTAAGGGCAGCATCAAGAGCTTCAGGGTTTTCGCGTATCCATTTAATGTCCAGCATTGGAAGTACCGTTATTTTTAGGTTCAGGTTCACCGTAATCACAACAAGCGGTTACGGCAGGCTCTTATATCGCAACACGATCATAACTGATCCGCTGCAATGCATGAAAAGGCAGCATAAATGCTGCCTTCAATTTTTATCACATAATACGAAAATCAGGACGATTTTTGCTCATTATCATCTGCAGGCGTAAGATTATTGAGAATCTCGGCCTGAGTACGCTTTTTCTCAATCATCTGTGCCAGCCAGATCGAGATTTCGTAGAGCAGGATTGCCGGTATAGCAAGACCGATCTGACTTGCCGGATCCGGCGGTGTCAGCACGGCAGCCACCACAAAAGCAATCACAATCGCATATTTGCGCTTATCCCGCAGCCCCTGTGCAGTCACCAGTCCGACCTTGGCCATCAGCGATGTGATAACCGGTAGCTGGAATACCAGACCGAAGGCGAAAATCAGCGTCATAATCAGGCTGAGATATTCCGACACTTTCGGCAGTAGCGAAATCTGCACTTCACCGCCCACACCGGATTGCTGCATAGCAAGGAAAAACCACATCACCATCGGTGTGAAGAAGAAATAAACCAGTGCACCGCCCAGCAGGAACAGCAAAGGCGAGGCAACCAGAAACGGCAGAAATGCCATGCGCTCATGCTTGTAAAGGCCGGGTGCAACAAACTTGTAGATCTGCGAAGCAATCATCGGAAAGGCAAGAACCAGACCGCCGAACATCGCTACTTTCACCTGCGTGAAAAAGAATTCCTGCGGTGCGGTATAGATCAATGCGGCTTTGCTGCGATCCATACCTGCCCAGTCCAGCGCCCATTGATAAGGCAGAACCAGCATATTGAAGAGATGCTTGGCAAAAGCAAAACAGAGTATAAAGGCCAGAAAAAAAGCTACAATCGACCAGATCAGGCGGCGGCGCAACTCGATGAGATGCTCAAGCAATGGCGCAGAGCTCTGGTCTATTTCATCCTGATCACTGCTCACTGCTCAGTTCCTGTCTTTTTCGTTGTTTTTACTGCAGCTTTTGCACGGGGTGCGGCAGCTTTTTTCGCTGCGGCTTGTTTTACCGGTGCAGTTTTCACAGCAGAATTGCTTTTTGCTGGTGCTTTCTTTGCAACAGGCCTACCCGCCGTGTCAGCCGCAGCTTTTGAAGCTCTTGGCTTCGTGATTTTTTTCACCGGCTCTGCGGCAACAGGTTCCGCACCAGCAGCTGAAGTTTTGGCAACCGAAGGCTTTGCAACAACGGGCTGTGCAGCAGGCGTTGTCGCTTTCGCCTCTTCCTCTTTGATTTCAGAGAGATCCAACGGCGAGTCCATAGGCACAGCCGGTGTTTCCTCCGGCTTCGGTGATGCATTATTCAGGCTGGCACGCAAATCATCACCGGCGCTGCGCACCGGTTCAAAAATATCCGTCACCGTTTTACGCGGGTCATATTGCTTCACGCCGTCAATCGTTTTCTTGACTTCGTCCAGCTCTGCCTCGCGCATAGCTTCATCAAAATGCGTCCGGAACTCGTTCGCCGTGGCGCGCAGCTTTCCTGTTGCCTTGCCAAAGGCGCGCAACATTTTCGGAAGATCCTTCGGGCCGACAACAACGATCATAACAACCGCAATTACCAGAAGCTCCGACCAGCCTATATCTAACATCGGCGTTCCATTTCATCATCTGCGTCTTTGGCCGGCAACCGGCCAAAGATAATTGGCAACACATTCGTATTACACGCGCAGCATGATCAGTAATGACTTATTTTGTCGTTTTCTTCGTCGGTTTGACCTGTTCACCGGTCTCATTGTCGATGGTCTTGGAAGAAGCAACATCGGTTTCTTCAGGCTCGTTCATGCCCTGCTTGAAGTTTTTGATGCCCTTGGCAACATCGCCCATCAGTTCAGGAATTTTGCCGCGGCCAAACAACAGCAGCACAACCGCCAGAACGATAAGCCAGTGCCAGATCGAAAAACTACCCATCTCATATCCCCTAAATGCTCTCGCGGCATATTCATACCGGAGCAGGATTATCCAAACTCAGTCTCTATTTAAGCGCAATCACAGCATTGTTCAAACAGAACCGGTGAAATTTCTCTTTGTTCTACAGCATAGTTACAAAAATAAAAAACATTTATCCGGCAGAACTCTGATGAAGCTCTTATCCGGTAATGTGCCGCTGTTTGAAATGGCTGCAACCCCGCCGCTGCTTAAAAGTTAACAAGCACAGAATTATGACAATTTTAACAGTAACAGCAGCGAAAAGGGGCTAGAGCATTTCTATTCCGCCATGAATCACATGAAATGCTCTATCTTTTGTTTTTACGCGCATCTTATCCGATCGAAGCGGGATCAGAAATCAGTCCAGTGAACTGATTTCCCCGCGTAGGCGTTTCACACTTTTCGGGACACGCTATTTATCTTGATCATCCTCGACCTTCGGCATGAAGAGGCCAAGTTCCTCAATATCACCGGCAGTTAGCGGATCCTCATCCGCCAGCAACTCATCCGGCCGCACACTTGGCACCGGCACAGAGAAATTCGACGGCAGTCGTGCGGAGAGCAACCCTGCCCCGCGTAACTCATCCATACCCGGCAGATCGCGAATCTCTGCCAGACCGAAATGATCCAGAAAACTGTCTGTCGTGCCATAGGTCACCGGACGCCCCGGCGTGCGTCTGCGACCACGAAGCTTCACCCAGCCGGTTTCCATCAGCACATCCAATGTACCTTTTGAGGTTTCCACGCCGCGAATATCTTCCATCTCCGCACGGGTTACCGGCTGATGATAAGCAATAATCGCCAGCACTTCGAGCGCCGCACGCGACAGCTTCTTCTGCTTGACCAGATCGCGGCTCATCAGAAAGCTTAAGTCCGATGCTGTGCGGAATGCCCAGCCGTCACCGGCTTTGACCAGATTGACACCACGCAGACGATATTCACTTTGCAGCACTTTCAGCACCGTCAACAGATCCACATCCAGCGGCAGTCGCTCCGACAGCATTTTCTCCGTCACCGGCTCGGAAGACGCAAAAATAATCGCCTCAACCATACGCACCACATCACCCAGCGCCTCGCGTGACGGCACGGACGGATTTGCATCATCTGAAGATATGATCGGCATTTCAGCCTCAGCAGCTGTCAAAATTTCAGTCTCGCTCACGCTTCATCCTTATCTTCGCGATCCGTCTTCAGATCATCAGGCACACTGCTTACCGGTTTGCGTTCGGCAGCGCGTACAAAAATCGGTTCGAAAGCTGCATTCTGGCGTAATTCCATCCGCCCTTCACGCACCAGCTCAAGACTGGCGGCAAAGGAACTGGCAATCGCACTCGCACGGTCTTCCGGCCGCGCAATATAATCCAGCAGAAATGCATCCAGCGCCACCCAGTCCTGCAATTCACCAACCATACGCACCAGCAAAACCCGTGCCTCTTTCAGCGACCAGACTGTGCGCTTGGCAATCTGCACATGGGAAACCGCCTGCCTCTGGCGCTGTGAAGCATAGGCCGTGAGCAGATCATAAAGCGAAGCGCTGTAAAGGCTGGTCTTTTCCACCAGCACCGTTTCCGGCATACCACGGGCAAATACATCGCGCCCCAGCCGGTCACGATTGACCAGCTTGCCTGCCGCATCACGCATAGCTTCAAGCCGTTTCAACCGGAATTGCAAAACAGAAGCCAGCTGTTCACCGGTCTCGCCATCCTCATCTTTGACCTTGGGGATCAGCAAACGCGATTTGAGATAGGCAAGCCATGCCGCCATCACCAGATAATCAGCAGCCAGTTCCAGCTTACGGTCGCGTGCCAGCTCAATGAATTTCAGATATTGCTCGGCAAGCGCCAGCACAGAAATCTGTGTCAGATCAACCTTCTGATTGCGTGCCAGATGCAGCAGCAAATCCATCGGCCCTTCAAAACCCTGCACATCCACATGCAGGGTCAGATCCTCGGCACTGTCCGGCGGAATGATAAGCGCCGTCTCCGACTGCCACAGATCATCCATCGGCACATCGGCCTTTGGTGTCTGGAGATTATCCGTCTTTGCGGTTTCGGTACTCATCATCCGGCCTGTTATTTATTGAAGTTCTGCCCGACTATCAGGCAACAGCGACCTCTGGGAATAAAGCGTTAAATTCCGCACGGATCGCTGCTTCATTGCTCAAATCCGCTTCACCTGCAAAGACTTCAGCCAGCTCCGCACGGCGCAGGCTCTCATCTTTCAGATCCGGAATAGCAGCGGCAACGGCAATGGTTTCTTCCAAAACACCGCTGCAATGCAACACCACATCACAACCGGCAGCGATAATCTCACGGGCAATATCATCCAGATTACCGGACAGCGCCTTCATGGAAATATCGTCGCTCATCAGCAAGCCGTCATAATCCAGCATATCACGGATCACGCAATTGATAACCACCGGTGACAGCGTTGCAGGGCGTTCTGGATCAAGCGCTTTGTAAACAATATGCGCAGTCATAGCGGCCGGCAGATCATCCAGCTGGCAGAATGGTACAAAATCACGGGCGCAGAGTTCGCTCAAAGGCGCATCAACGCTCGGCAGTTCCTTATGACTGTCGGCAAATGCACGGCCATGCCCCGGCATATGTTTCATTACCGGCAGCACACCACCGGCCATCAGCCCTTCAGCAACCGCATTACCCAGTACCGCAACAGTTTCCGGATCATAGGAATACGCGCGCGAACCGATCACCTCATGAGAGCCCTCAACCGGCACATCCAGCACCGGCAGACAATTGGCATTGATGCCAACGCCCATCAGATCAAAAGCATGAAGACGGCCAAGCAGCCAGGCGGCGCGCATACCTTTTTCTTCATCCTGTTCATAAAGCGCACCGATCTGCGAAGCTGACGGATAATTAGGCACCAGCGGCGGGCGCAGACGCTGCACACGTCCGCCTTCCTGATCGATAAAGATCAGTGTCTCATCCCGTCCGGTCACATCGCGGATTTGCGCGGTCAATGCGCGCAACTGCTCCAGACTTTCCACATTGCGGGCAAACAGAATAAAGCCCCACGGACGCACACGACGGAATAATTCCTGCTCAGCTTCGGTCAGCATTGTACCTTCGAAACCGGTAATCATGGCTTTAAATGTCATTGCGGCAATGCTCCTCGCCTATTGGAATATGACAAATCAGACAAGCATTTCGCAGATAAATGGCTTCATTTAACGTCCGCGATAATGCGACAAATCAGATAATGCTCTCTGCATAACCCATAAAGAGAAAATGCGCTGCGTATTTTAAAGATACACAGCGCATTTCATGTTTGTTTTACATATTTTCGGATCAGAGTGTCGGGAAGCAGCTGCCACCGGCAGATTTCAGGCGCTCGCAGAGCGCTGCGGCTTCAGCCTTGGTACCACCCGGAATACGGACACGGTAATAAGTACCCTTACCGGCAATATCCGCCCTTTTGATATCAACACCACGACCACCGATAACATTACCGTAACGCGAGCTCATATTGGCATAGCTCTTCTGTGCCAGTTCTGCACTCGGCTGCGAGGCAATCTGAATGAACCATGTACCCGCAGGAACATTGGCCGAAACATTGGCTGCAGGCGCAGTGGCGCTGGCAACCTGCTGCGGCGCGGTATTTTGCGCAGGACGCTCCACATTACCCACAACATTAACCGGCTGTTCGGCAGGACGAGACGGCACAACCGGAGCTGTTGTCACTTCACGCGGTTTGACCTGTTCACCGGAAGCGGTGAAAGTCTGCGTCTGTACAACGCGCGGTGCTGCTGCACTCTGTGCAGAAGGTGCCGGTGTATCAGTACCCAGACGTTCAGGAACAGCGCTCTGGCTGATCAGACGGGATGCCTCATCAAGACCATTATCGGTTGCTGCTGCATTATTATTTGCAGGCGCAGTGGCCGCCGGTGCTTCACTCGGTACGATTGTACCGTCAGCGCGCACGACCATGGTTTTCACTGTGCGTGGTGTTACCAGCTCACGCTCAGCCTCTTGTGCCGGATTATTGGCAGCAGGAGGCGTTGCAGGATTAGTGCTTTCCGGTTCATTCGACAACAAACGGTCTTCTTCCGCATCCGCCCCCTGCAACAGACCAACATCAACCGGTTCTTCTTCCGTATTGATAAGGGTTTTCTGTTCAGGCGCAGCAGGCTTAGTACCGGAAACCTGATCGTAAACAGCCTTGTCCTGATTTGGAACAACCATACCGCCCGGATTTTCCGGCTGGACTTTGACCGGCTGGCTGTCAGCCCGCAGAACTGCAGGTTCGCCGCCGACAACACCACCGGATTTGAGCATATAGTAACCGCCGCCCAGAACGATCAGAGCCGCAGCAGCGACGGATGCCCAGAGGATAGGTTTACGCAACGGGTTCTCTTCACGCGGACGGGCTTCCGTATAGTCATCCTCATCGCGGGCAAAATTCTCGGACAGATTATAGGTATCGAAATCATTATTCTGTGCACCCTGTGCCGCCCAGTGATTGTAATAATCATCCTGCGTGGCATTGCCTGTCTGGCCTGCACCGCTCTGCGCGGCAGAACCACGCAATGCTGCACCCGCAACGGCTGCACCGGCAAGACCAGCAGCAGCGCCGGCAATAGTGCCGAAACCTGCACCATTTGAACCGGTTTCTTCCGGCTCGGCTTTGACGCTCGTATGATAGTCTGCAAAATTATCCTGCAGAATATTTTCGAAAGCCTTGTCCGCTTCACTGGTTGTATCCGGTGCGGCAGCTTCATTCACACTGATCGTGCTGAAAATTTCTGCGAATTCTGATTCGAGGCTGTTCAGCCCCGTTTCTTTAACATCATCACCATAGCTGACCTCAGGCAGATCAAGCGCCTGTGTTTGCTCAACCTTGTTTTCCGACACAACAACGGATTCAATTTCCGGTGCCGGTACAAACGGCTTGGAGGCTGCACTCTGAGCAGGCTGATAGGCCAAAATCTCCGGTTCATCATTCAGATCAAGATCAAGCGGCAGTTCTTCCGATGCTTCTGCAACGGCGAAATCATCGGCAGGCTGCAGGTCTTCATCGAATGAAAAATCAAAATCATCATTGCTGAAGAAATTATCCCCCGCGACCGGTTCTTCATAAGCCGGTTCTTCGTAGGAAGCTGCAGCAGGAGCAGTGTCACGCACAGGCTGCGAAGCATAGGAAGACGGAACAGCTGCAATCGTATCCGCAAAGCTGCTGACAGTGCGTTCTGTTGTACCTGCAGCAGCTGCGGTTGCAGTTGCTGCAGCCGGAGTCGCCGCACCGAATGTGTAGGAAGAATAACCGCGCACTGCATTATGGGCCAACGGAGCTACCGGCTCATTATATGCCAACGGAGCTTCCGGCTCATTATAAGTCAATGGAGCCTCCGGCTCCGGTACATAAGGCTGCTCTATGGCCGGTTCTGCAACTGACGCATTTTCTTCCGCTTCGTAGAAATCATCTCCGAAATTGAAATTTTCAGTTTGCTGCTCTTCTTCAAAAGCGACAGCCTGTTCCGGCTCATAGGTTTCTGTTGTTTCTTCCGCGTAATCAGACTGTGATCTGGCTCCGAACAGATCCGCAAAGGAACTGGCTGCCGGAGCTTCAGCTGCATCAGCAGCGTTGTCTTCTTCCCAATTGGTCTGGGCGCTGACTGTGCGGTTAGGCAAACGGCTCAGATCAGGAGCAGCAAAGAACTCATCATCAATCTGGTCGTAATTCTGTACAGGCGCAGCCTGTGTATAATCATCCTCAGCCTGCAAATCTGCATGGGCATGATGATCCGCAACCGGCTCCTGACCGTCAAAATCGGCTACAGCAGGCGCAACCTCAAGGGATGGTGCATCAAACAGTGGTTCGATATCGGTTTGCGGAACAACTTCATCATCATAAGCCGCAACCGGATCAGCATAGGACAATGCTTCAGGTGTTGCTTCAAACGGCGCTTCATAAGCGTAATTATCTGTCTGAGCAGACGCCGCGACAGGTGCTTCATCCTGCAGCAGAAATGCAAGCTCATCTTCAAAGCTGGCATCAGGCTGCTGTGCTGCATTCACGGAGCGATACACCTCGTTTTCCGCAAATACATTATCATAGCTCTGAGCAACAAATTCCTGTTGCGGTTCACGGCCGATATCAGAAAGATCGAAATCATCTGTATTCAGTTCAGGCAGATCAAAATCCTGTGCGGCCTGCTCTTGTGAAACATTGGCGGCAACTTCCGAATATTCAGGCGCATGAGAACCATAACCCGCCTGATAAGGCTGAGCATACTGGTTCTCCGGCGCTTCATAATATGGCTCGGCAGCCGCATGAGAAGCGGCTTCCGGTTCAAAATTCTGGCTTAGCTCACTTTCCAGCGAAGAGAAATAATCTTCATTTACAGCCTGCACAGGCTCTGAAAATGCTGCATCCTGAGGCAGATCGGAATAGGCCTCATAATAAGCATTCTGCGGTGCAGCAGCTGTATAATCCTGCTCTTCTGCATAATATTGCGGAATGTCCTGCTGGAAGGTCGGCTGGGGCTGCTCCGGTGCTTTTTCTTCTGCATAAGCACGCTGTAACGGTGCATAGCCGGTAAAGCGCGGCTCAACAGCCTGCTGGTAAGAGCGGCTCTCGGCAGCAGTCTGCTGAACAGGGCTGAAAACTTCATCCTGTGCTGTCTGGAAATTGCTGACTGGCTGAGCCGGTTCTGCAGCGAAGTCCGCCGCGAATTCAGCATCGAAATCTGCCATCAGTTCCCGCTCAAGGCTCATCTCGGAAGACATTTCCGGTTCAGCCTGCGAATTCTGCATATTTTTTTGTTCTGCCGGTTCATCAAAGCCAAAAATGCGCGACAATTCAAACAGCGGATCATTATCCCGCGCCGATTCGTCGCGAATATCACTGTGATTCTGATTGCGGCCCGTCACGCTACTGTCAGTCATGGCGTTTTCCTAATTTCAACTGGAGCGCCCGCCGACGTCTCCCTAATCATTGCTAATATAGCAAGGCAATGTGGGCAAAACTTGACAGTAGTTTCCTGCAAAAACGGCACGAAAACGCAGCAAATGCGCCATTCGTGCCGGTCTTTACCTGAATATCAGGGGCGATAACTTAAACCGCCCTCATTCTATTCAGCGCATTTCTGTCGGAGCATCCGCACCGATAATCGACAATCCGGATACCAAGACATCAGAAACAACCTGCACCAGCCCTAACCTGGCAAGTGACAAGTTTGTATCGTTAACCTTAATAAAACGTAAGTCCGCGTTGTCCGAGCCACGATTCCACTGAGAATGGAACGCACTTGCAAGGTCATAGAGGTAAAATGCGAGCCTGTGCGGCTCCTGATGGATAGCCGCGGTTTCGATCAGACGCGGATATTCCGCAAGTTTACGCACCAGCGCCACTTCGCTCTCATCAGTGAGCAGAGACAGGTGTTTTGCCGCCTCTTCACGCTCGATTTTTTCCAGACCAAGCTGCTCTTTCGCCTGACGGAAAACCGAGTTCGCACGTGCAGACGCATATTGCACGTAGAATACCGGATTGTCTTTGGACTGCTCGGTGACTTTGGCAAAGTCAAAGTCCAGCGACGCATCATTTTTGCGGTAAAGCATCATGAAACGCACAGCATCGGAACCAACTTCATCCACCACATCACGCAGCGTAATGAACTGGCCTGAACGCTTGGACATACGTACCGGCTCGCCATCACGGAACAGCTTGACCATCTGGCAGATCAGCACTGTCAGCTCAGCCTTGCCTTCAGCAACAGCCTTGGCCACTGCTTCCAGACGCTTGATATAGCCGCCATGATCCGCGCCGAGGACATAGATCATTTCCTCAAAGCCGCGATCGAACTTGTTTTTGAAGTAAGCAACGTCCGCAGCGAAATAAGTGAAGCTGCCGTCAGACTTAACCAGCGCACGATCCATATCATCGCCGACTTCAGTTGAACGCAGCAAAGTCTGCTCACGATCTTCCCAATCATCCGGCAGCTGGCCTTTTGGCGGCGGCAACTTGCCTTTATAGACATGGCCTTTGAGCGTCAGATCGTTGATCGCGGTGCGGATCAGCTTGGCATGGTCGGCATGCAGGCTGCGCTCGGAGAAGAACAGGTCATGATGCACATTGAGGGAGGCCAGATCATCACGGATCAGCGCCATCATGGCATCAATCGAACGGTCTTTAATCAGCGGCAGAACTTCTTCTTCCGGCTTTTCCAGCAGCGACGAGCCAAATTCTTTGGCCAATGCCTGACCAAGCGGCACCAGATAATCGCCCGGATAGAGACCGGCAGGAATCTCGCCGATATCTTCGCCCAGCGCTTCACGGTAACGCAGCATCACGGATTTGGCGACAACATCAATCTGCGCACCGGCATCATTGATGTAATATTCTTTGGTTACGTCATAACCGGCAAATTTCAGCAGGTTGGCCAGCACATCGCCGACAACCGCGCCACGGCAATGGCCGACATGCATAGGACCGGTCGGGTTAGCAGAAACATATTCCACATTAACCTTACGCATACCGCCCATTTTTGAACGACCGTAATCAGTACCTTCTGCCAGCATAACGCCCAGCTGACGCTGCCAGTAATCATCATTCAGACGCAGATTGATAAAGCCCGGACCCGCCACATCAACGGTTGCAACATCCGCATCGCCTTTCAGCGCTTCAGCAATTTTGGCTGCCAGTTCACGCGGATTGCTGCCAACCGCCTTGGAGAGCACCATGGCCGCATTGGTAGAAATATCACCATGTGTTGCATCGCGCGGCGGTTCAACACCAACACGGGAAACATCCAGTTCACCACCGTCTTTGTCTTTCAAACCAAGATCTTGCAGTGTTTTTTTAATTTTAACGTCGAAATCAGCAAAGATATTCATAATCTGTCCTGTCGGAACATAAATGCGGAGCAAGGCCGCGATTCACATTCAATCAATTGAACGTCATGCAATGGGGAAGCTCAGCGCCTCGCAAATCACACAGTCAGAAATGGCAGTTTTGCAGCCCGTTTAAGCCAAGTCGGGCGTATGGTCAAACAATCGTCGGTGTTCACGCACGGCATAATTATCAGTCATACCTGCAAGGAAATCCGCAATCTGACGCGCAAAGGCCGAAGTCTCGTTACCGGCAATCCCTGCCCGCCAGTCGGCAGGCATCGCATCCGGTGCCGTCATATAAGCATCGAAAAGGTCTTTCACGACCTGATCGGCATTTTTGCGGATAGGCACGACGTGCGCATTGAAATAGAGATTCTGGTAGAGAAACTTCTTCAAGGTTTTCTCGGCAATCGCCATATCCGGCGAAAAACCGACCATCATCTCACTGGCCGCACGCACATCATCCACACTCTGCGGATTGAATTTTTTGATCTGCTCTTGGGCATGCGCAATCACATCCTCAACCATGCGCGTGATCTGCCTGCGCATCAGTTCATGGCCACGACGCACCGGATCAAGCTTCGGATAAAGGCGTTGCACTTCCTGCAAAATATCCCGTGTCAGCGGCACTTCTTCCAGCTGTTCCAGCGTAAGCAGGCCGGAGCGCAGACCATCATCAATATCATGGGCATTATAGGCAATGTCATCGGCAATTGCCGCGCATTGCGCTTCAAGACTTGCAAAGCCTGAAAGCTCCAGATCAAAACACTCATTATATTTGAGGATCGACCCCGGAACCGGCTCACCATCCGAATAAGGACCGGTCAGCGGGCCGTTATGCTTCACCAAGCCTTCCAGCGTTTCCCATGACAGGTTGAGACCGTCAAATTCCGCATAGCGCTTTTCCAGCAATGTCACGATGCGCAGCGACTGCGCATTATGATCAAAGCCACCATAATCCGCCATTTTCTCATTCAGGGCATCTTCACCCGTATGACCAAACGGCGTATGGCCGAAATCATGTACCAGCGCCACGGCTTCTGCCAGATCTTCATCCAGCCGCAATGCGCGTGCCAAAGCACGGGCGATCTGCGCCACTTCAATCGTATGGGTCAGCCTTGTGCGGTAATGGTCGCCTTCATGGGCGATAAACACCTGTGTCTTGTGCTTTAATCGTCGGAAAGCCGTCGAATGGATAATACGGTCGCGGTCACGCTGATAAGGCGTGCGTGTTCGGCTCTCGGTCTCATGCACCAAGCGTCCGCGCGTTTGCGCAGGGTCGCATGCATAAGGAGCACGTTCACGATAGCCGAAACCAATACTGTCCATCATTCTTCCTGTTATGATTTGTGTTTCATCAACCAAAAATCTGTAACATTGCGCAAGGCACATCAGGCCCTTCGCAACAATTGCACTCTGCTGCATTATCATGATTGCAGTACAAAATAACAGGTTTGATATGCAGTGCAGTATAAAACTTTAGGGCAAATGACTTGTGACAGGAGATTGCGCCCTCTGCCCTGCTGACCTATATTATAGTCCTATCAACATATATCCTGTGCGGAACTTGAACCGCCCATGATTTTAAGGTGACTATTATGACGGACATTTCCGTATCGGATGCGGCAGCCAAACGCATTGTCAAAATTCTGCAAAAACAAGCCGACAAATCAGCTCTGCGTATTTCCGTTGAGGGCGGCGGCTGTTCAGGCTTTTCCTATAAATTCGATCTCGTCAGCGATACCAATGATGATGATCTGATTATTGAAAAAGACGGTGCCAAAGTGCTGATCGACAGCATTTCCGTACCTTATATTGACGGTTCGGTTATTGATTTTATTGATGATCTGATGGGACAGTCCTTCCAGATCAACAATCCGAATGTCACGTCATCCTGCGGCTGCGGTGTCAGTTTCGCGATCTGACCGGTTTCTGCCATGAATAGCTGCCGCATAATCTGAAATGCGGCAGATTTTTTTATAAAACTCAATACGGGGATACGTCTTTGAAAATTGCCACATGGAACATTAACGGTGTCAAAGCACGTATCGAAAATCTGCTGCACTGGTTGCAGGAATGCCAGCCTGATGTGGCTTGTCTTCAGGAAATCAAATCCGTAGACGATCTGTTCCCGCGACTGGAAATTGAAGCCCTCGGCTATCACGTAGAAACTCACGGCCAGAAAGGCTTTAACGGCGTTGCCATTCTCTCGAAGGTCTCACCAGTTGAGGTTAATCGCGGGTTACCGGGGGACGACAGCGATGAGCAGGCACGTTTTATCGAAGCCGTATTCACCACCGATAAAGGCGTGATCCGTGTCGTCTCGCTCTATCTGCCAAACGGCAATCCGGTTGATACGGAAAAATACCCTTACAAGCTCGGCTGGATGCAGCGTCTGGAAGACTGGGCGAAAGAGCGACTGGAACTGGAAGAACCGCTGGTGCTCGCCGGTGACTATAATATCATCCCGCAGCCGATTGATGCCAAACATCCGGAAAACTGGGTGAATGACGCCCTGTTCCTGCCACAGAGCAAACAGGCATTCCGTCGTCTGGAAAATCTCGGTTTTTACGATGCTGTCCGCAATGTCAGCGATGAGCAGATGTTCTCATTCTGGGATTATCAGGCCGGCGCATGGCAGAAGAATAACGGCATCCGCATTGATCATCTGATGCTGTCGCCGGAAGCAGCCAATCTGCTGGATGGTGCGGAAATCGAGAAACACACACGCGCATGGGACAAACCGTCTGACCATGTGCCGGTTGTTATTCAGCTTGCCTGCTGAAAAATTATTCAATGATTTTAAGATTATAGCGCCGCAAACTGAATCAGTTTGCTAAGTTGCAGCGCCTGCACAACTGTTTTTACCCAGCATTAGTGCTGGCCGACGAGTGCAATCGCATTACGGCGGTCAGCCTCACCGGCAACCGAAAACGCCTGTTCCTGCATAGCACGGATCCATTCGCAATCCTGATCCGAACAACGCTCAAAAGCTGCCGTCAGCATCGCAAGGCCACGAACAGTCTTACCGGCCTGAAACAGCATATTACCAAGCATAGCCTGCGCATTGGCGTTGCCTTTTCTGGCAGCCAGCTGGAACCATCGTGCAGCCTGCGTTTTGTTCTTCTCTACCCCGTCACCTTTGAGCAGCATAGCGCCAAGCTCATATTGTGCTGTCGAGTCGCCAAAATTGGATGCGGCCTGCACATAGAGATCACGGGCCATATCAGGATTGGAATTTACAGGCGTGCCGGGAATGCCGCGCTTGAGATAGCGTGCCATCTGCACCAGTGCACCGGCCACATAAGATTCGTTCTGCGAACCTGGCTCTGCGCCCTCATGGACGATTTTTTCGAAAATTTTATAAGCTTCGTAATCATTTTCCGGAACACCGTCGCCCTGAGCATACATGCTTGCCAGTTTCCAGTTAGCGCCCGGATGTCCCTGATCTGCCGCATAGCGCAGAGCTTTCAGCGCTTCGTCCTTATGGCCGTTCTTAAAAGCGGATACCCCGAATTTGAAAACCTCGAACGGATTGCTCTTCTTTTCCGCATTGTCCGGAATATCAAAAGCAAACGCACTGCTGCACACCAGATAGAGTGCAACACCGGCTCCACAAACAAAATACGCGATTTTCTTAAACGACCCGATCACGACAGCATTCTTTCATTATCGTTTGCCAAAATAAATTTGGTAAAGGACAAGTTAACAAGATGAGAAAAACTAGCCATTTTTTCAGGCAAGATTGCGACCTGTGAATAAAGTCGGCCAAACAGATTTCCTTCAGCAGAGCCCGCAGCTGAAGTCACCATGCATGACTGCACGCTAACCTGCGGATTTTTTTGAAAAAAACTATAATTCTGCAATTACCGACCTCAATGAAGAGCAAAGATTGTTTCACATTTTGTCAGGACTAAACTTAGCCCGCCTCCTATCGGTGCTCCGTATTTATGGCGGGAAATAGGCCAAGTTCATCTCCGTGAACCTTAGCGCGGCTGAAAGGTAAATACTGTTACCAAAACAACACAAATTTACACTGATATATAAAATTGCCCCCTCAAAATCACGAAACAATCCGGTTTCAGGGCGTCATAGTTGTCATCCGGTTGCGAAATATAGTTAAGCAAGTGATTATAAATCTTGGTTTTATAGAGAAGCAGGATTTTCAGGAGAATCGCTGTTCAGAATCGATTCCCTGTGTGCCAGAGCGCCGTGCGCCTCATTGGGCGCACAAAGGTCGCTCTAACACTTTAAAATGAGAGCATAATTTTAACTTAAACTGTTTCAAGTTTAAGAAATTATGCTCTAGCAGCAATTCAGGGTAATGCAGGTATGATTTCAGCCATCCTTGCGATAATCCTCTTTTCTTCAGGCAAGAGCGCCTTATAGTCCGCCTCATGAAACCATCTGCTTCGGGGCGCAGACCTCAACCTTACAGACGACAGCCGCAGCGCCGCAGCAATCGCAGGCACTATCGCAAACCCTATTCCTTCCTTCGCCGGTCTGGGATTGTGACTGCGCTGCTGTTACTCGGTATATATGCGTTGATGCAGACCTTTATGCCGCAATGGGCAGAAACTGTCTCCGGCAGCAATCAGCCACGCCAGCCTGTTCGTGCAGACAAGAATAAAACCTTACCTGCCCAATTGAGTGGTCGCGGCAGCAGCCTGCATATTTACGATGGTGATACAATTGCCCTACAAGGGCAGCGCATACGTCTGAAAGGCATGGATACACCGGAAACCCAACAGAATTGTAAAATTGACGGTAAAGACTATAGCTGCGGCCGCAATGCGACTGCGGAGTTACGTCGCCTGATCGGCAATCAGACTGTTAGTTGCACAGCGGACGGACGCGATCAGTATGACCGCATTCTCGCCTTCTGCATGGCCGGAGAGACTGATCTCAATCGCACCATGGTCGAGCAAGGCTGGGCAGTCTCCTATGGCCTCTATCAGCGTGAGGAAGCACAGGCACGCAAGAATAAACGCGGATTGTGGGCGGGAGAGTTTGAACGCCCCGGCAAATGGCGGCGGGAAAATCAGTCGCGCTCCAATGAGCGCAACCGGAGCAATCAGTAATATGGCAACGGCATTGCAGACACTGCAACATCAGATAAATGATTGCAGAATTTGTCGTGATCAACCGCTTGGTTCACGCCCGCTGGATCATGAGCCAAGGCCGGTATGTATCTCCTCCCCGACAGCCAGAATTGCCATTTGCGGTCAGGCACCGGGTATCCGTGTACATAATACCGGCATTCCGTTTAACGACCCTTCCGGTGTACGGCTGCGCCAATGGCTCGATGTGACACCGGAAGAGTTTTATGACGCAGAGCGCTTTGCGATCATCCCCATGGGTTTCTGCTTTCCGGGCTATGACAAGCATGGCGGTGACCTGCCCCCGCGCCGCGAATGTCGCCTGACATGGCATGACCGGCTGTTTGATCTCATGCCGCAAGTTGAACTGATTATTGCCATCGGCAGTCATGCACAGACATATCATCTGGGGCGTAATCCGACCTATCGCGAATATCTGCAAGCACAGCAAAAGCCGCTCAATATGACCGAGACCGTGAAAAACTGGCGACGCTATATTGAGAGCAATCAGAATGACGGCCCTGCTGTTCTGCCGCTGCCGCATCCGTCATGGCGTAACAGCGGTTGGCTGAAGCGTAATCCGTGGTTTGAAAACGAACTTTTGCCGGTGCTTCGTCAAAAAATCCGACCTTTATTGTCGAGATAAAAATAATTTCTAACTTAATGCAATTTGATAGTATTATATTCTTCGCGTTTAATCGCGCGCTCATTCATAAGGTATATAGTTTCAAAATTATACAATTTGGTGCTTAATGTGAGGCAAAATGGACAGACTTGACAGAAAAATTCTCCGTCTGTTGCAGGAAGATGCAACGCTGGCAGTAGCAGATATTGCTAAAAAAGTTGGCCTGTCCACCACCCCGTGCTGGCGCCGTATTCAGAAACTGGAAGAAGACGGCATTATCAAACGCCGCGTGGCTGTGCTTGATCCGGTAAAAATTAATGCCCGTGTCACAGTCTTCGTTTCAGTACGAACCAGCTCTCACAGTCATGAATGGCTTAAGCGCTTTGCCGAAGTGGTGCAGGAATTTCCGGAAGTGGTGGAATTCTATCGCATGAGCGGTGATGTCGATTATCTGCTGCGCGTTGTGGTGCCGGATATTGCTGCCTATGATGCTTTCTATAAGCGTCTGATCAGCAAAATCGAAATCCGCAATGTTTCTTCATCTTTTGCGATGGAGCAGATCAAATACACAACAGAACTGCCGTTGGATTATATGGTGCTTGATAAAGACGGCAACTAAACCCATCCCCAAACGGTGAAGCAAAATATAAACAGACAGAGCATTTCCCTATTACAATTCAAACCGGAAATGCCCGATCTCAAAAATAAAATGGCACTATCCCACGGCAAGGATAGTGCCACTTATGCTACAGGCGACATGAAACACCGGCCAATATAAATTGTAAAAAACGCAGCGGATATACCAGCGTAAATACATCCTTCGGCTGACTTCTCAGCAAATATTACTTTGAGTAAAATTGCCGCCCGTCCTTAAAAACGCTCATGCTCTAATATGTATATGCTTAAAAAAGCGACAGGCTGCGCACAACCGCAATTAGTTGCAGTATTGGCAACTTTTTCCCTTGCAGCTTATAATTATTATGCAGATACAAAAAAATCCGGCACGCTCTCGCGGCCGGATTTTTTATTTTCAAGCCTGCAGTTCAAATTAAGAAATGCTGCGACCGTCCATACCGGCATCTTCAGCAGTTGCCATGGAGACATGACATTGGGCAGCAGTTTTCACCAGACCGGCAGCAAGAGCAGCACCTGTACCGGAACCAAGGCTGATATTCAGATCGAGTAACGGTGCCTTGCCCATTTTCTCCAGCAACAGGCGATGTCCCGGCTCGGAAGACACATGAGAGAACAGGCAATGATCCAGCGCATCACCATTCATCGCCAGCAAAATGGCTGCGGCGGCACTGGCCACATAACCATCAATCAGCACCGGAATTTTCTCGGCACGAGCGGCCAGAATTGCACCGGTAATTGCCGCAAGTTCACGGCCACCCAGACGACGCAACACTTCCAGCGGATCGCGTAAATTTCCCTCATTCAGCGCAACGGCTTTTTTCACCGCAGCGATTTTTGCAGGCAATATACTTGCATCTTCACCGGCACCAAGACTTACCCAGTCCTCAGCCTGACCGCCAAACAGCGCCAGAGAAATCGCAGCCGCAATGGTTGTATTGCCAACGCCCATTTCGCCGATGCACAGCAAATCCGTACCACCGGCAATTGCTTCCATGCCAAAAGCCATGGTTGCCGCACAAGTGCGCTCATCCATCGCCGCTGTCACGGTAATATCCTCAGTCGGATGCTCCAGCGCCAGATCAAAGACCTTCAACCCCAGATCATTGGCAATGCAAATCTGGTTGATGGCAGCGCCGCCCGCAGCAAAATTATTGACCATATCCATAGTCAGAGATTGCGGCTGCGAGCTTACACCCTGCGCCAGCACACCATGATTGCCGGCAAAAATTGCCACCAAAGGGCGCATGATCTGCGGCTTGGCTTTACCGCTCCATGCAGCCAGCCACTCCGCAATCTCTTCCAGACGCCCGAGTGAGCCGACAGGTTTGCTCAAACGCGCTTCACGTTCACGCACCGCTTCGCTAGCGAATTCACTCGCTTCCGGAAGCTGGCTGATAAGTTCACGAAAATCATCAAATGGCAGTCCGCTGGTACTCACGTTATCAAATCCGTCTTTTAGCCGTAGAGGGGGAAATTCATCTGCGCCTGCTATACGCCCTGCTCACAGTTTTTCAAAGTGCAGAAAAATGAAATTATTGTGCCCGCAGGCTAAAGCCTCCATATAAAGACATGCCTGCTTCGGCAGGATCATCCGACAGTCTCAGGAACAATGACCTCATGAACCGTTTATTCTGGCTGGTTATCGCAGCAATTGCCATTCTCCTGCTCGTTCTGATCGTCAATGACGAGAGCGGCACAACACTCGGCCTTGCCAATGATGATTTTGCCGATGCGGCCTATATGAGCATTTTTGGCGTTGTCGTGGCTGCCGGTTTACTTGGCTCAGGTATTCCGCTCAATCATATGATGCGCAATATTGCAATCTGGGCAGTGATTATTCTCGGCCTCGTCACCGGCTATCAATATCAGTATGAGCTGACCAATATCGCCAATCGCGTAACCGCAGGGCTGATACCAGGCAATGCAGTCAGCGGAAATAGTGTTGACGGTGCCGAGACGGTCAGCATCGGTCAGTCGGCCAACGGTCATTTTGAAGTCAATGCACTGGTGAACGACCAGCGCGTGCGCTTCATGGTCGATACCGGTGCTTCCACAATCGTGCTGACACAGGCAGATGCTGAAAAAGCCGGTATTGATGTCAGCAGCCTCAGCTATACGAATCCTGTCAGCACAGCCAATGGCCGCACCATGGCTGCATCAGTACGATTGCAGGAAATCCGCATCGGCAATATCACCCGTCAGAACCTGCGCGCACTGGTTTCACAGGAAGGCCAGCTCAGCGGCAGCCTGCTGGGTATGAACTTCATGAACAGCCTGAGTGCCTATACTGTGCAGCGCGATCAGCTGATCCTGACTGACTGAAAAAGCCGTCAAGCTGGACAGGCCGGTCTTTAACCATTATGTCCGCGCAGAAACATCCGCAGAGAAGACGCCGTAAAGAAGATAATTGTGACCAGACCAGAAAAACTCTATGCCGCCAAAACCTTTTCCATCGCGCCTATGCTCGACTGGACGGACAGGCATTGCCGTTTTATGCATCGTCTGCTCACCCGCCATACTTTGCTCTATACGGAAATGGTGGTCGCCGATGCTGCCATCCATGGCAAGCGTGACCGCCTGCTCGGCTTTTCAGAACAGGAACATCCTGTCGCTCTGCAACTTGGCGGCTCTGATCCGCTGAAACTTGCCGAGGCCGCTAAAATCGGCGAATCCTTCGGCTATGACGAGATCAATCTCAATGTCGGTTGCCCGTCAGACCGCGTGCAGTCGGGTGCCTTCGGTGCCTGTCTGATGCTGACACCGCGACTGGTGGCAGACTGCGTTGCCGCCATGAAACAGGCAGTGAAAATTCCGGTAACGGTGAAATGCCGTATCGGCGTGGATGATCAGGATCAGGAAGCCGCACTCTCAGAGCTCAGCCGCATGGTGATTGCGGAAGGCGCAGATGCACTGTGGGTACATGCGCGTAAAGCATGGCTGCAGGGACTATCGCCGAAAGAAAACCGTGATATCCCGCCGCTGGATTATGACCGCGTTTACCGGCTGAAACAGGATTATCCGCAGCATTTTGTCGGCATTAACGGCGGAATTACCAGCCTTGATGAAACAGCCACCCATTTGCAGCATACAGACGGCGTGATGATTGGTCGAACAGCTTATCACACACCAATGGTGCTGCGTGATGTGGATCGCCTTGTTTATGGTGATGGAACCACACCTCTTTCGATGGAAGATGTGCTGGATGTGATGTGCGATTATGCTGACCGGCATATTGCGGATGGCGGCCGCCTTGCTCATATCAGCCGCCATATGGTCGGGCTGTTTCAGGGTCAGGCGGGTTCACGCCGCTGGCGGCAAATTCTCTCGACAGATGCCACACGCAATGATGCGGACAGCAAGATCATCCGCAAAGCCTATCAGGTGATGTGCGAGACTGCTGCCGAGGTAGAAGAAAACAACGCCACCCGTGCGGGACAGGCAGCGGAATAATTTTGGCTTTCCTATAGCCTATATAAGTCACCATTCGTTCTAGAATGATCGAAGATTGCTGCAGAGCAGCTTGAGATTTGGGTTATGACTTGGCGAAAATGGTGGTTCTTGAGAACCGGAGCGGAATGTACATTTAGTACATGAGCACCGGAAGCGCAAAGAAACACCATTTGCAGACCGTCAGAGCCCTGATATCAACTGACTCTGGTGCCGGAGCGCCAGACCGATCGCACCACCGGCACATCGTCAATGGCGTGAACGCGCACGAGATCGGCACGCAGACCTTCTGCGATTGAACCGCGATCTGTCATACCGACAGCTTTTGCCGGATTGGCGCTGACCATGCGGATAGCCTGCGGCAGATCAATATGCTCCACCACATGCGCAAGGTTGAAAGCCCCCTGCAACATGCTGAAAGGGATATAATCCGACGAGATAATATCCAGATAGCCTTTTTCGGCCAGCTCCAGAGCAGAGACATTGCCGGAATGCGAACCGCCACGCACGACATTCGGCCCGCCCATCATCACGCCGATGCCGTTGGAGTGCGATGCTGCAGCGGCTTCAATCGTTGTCGGGAACTCGGCAACAGCCACACCATGAGCCACGGATTCATCGACATGGGCTTGCGTCGCATCATCATGACTTGCCAGCATAATGCCGTTGGCATGGCAATAATCAGCAATCAGCGCACGGTTTTTCGCGGAATTGCGCTGTGATTCACCGACACGGCGGTCACAATAGACCTGATAATCGTCTTCGCTGACTTTGTTCTTGCGCATGAAATAGATGCGGTAAGATTCCATATCCGGAAACTGCCGCTGCCCCGGTGCGTGATCCATCAGGGAAGCAAGACGCACTCCCGATGCGCCCCGCAGTTGCTCAAATGCACTGATACAATCATTGGACGAAACTTCGCAGCGCAGATGCAGATAATGTTCTGCGCGCAAACGGCCTTTGCTTTGGGCTGCCTGCAACGCATCTGCCAGCAATAGCATGTCATCAATCACAACTTCGCATTCGCCGTCATGGCCGACGCGCAGTGCATCAAAAACTGTGGTGATACCAGAGGCAGCAATCTGCGCATCATGCGCCTGTATCGCGGCCAGCGGGTTCCAGCGCACTTTCGGACGCGGTGCATAATGGCCTTCGAGATGATCCGTATGCAACTCAACCAGACCGGGGATCAGATAATCCCCGTGCATATCCTTACCCGATGCCGAGATTGTATGATCAATCGCAGCAATCTTTCCGTCACGCATGACAACGGTGCCGCTGATGATTTCATCAGGCAGCACAATCCGTGCATTGGTCAGAATTGTTTCGGCAGATTTATTTTGGTTTGGAGCGGACATATCTTCTCTTAAAGTTTTATACGACTATTCAGCCGCGGTTTTTTCCAGCTGTAATTCCGCTGAGACCGTATTCTGCGCAGCAACCGGCTTACCCGTCAGCGGGTGAAGCGAGTGCACTTCAAATGGTACACCTGATTCTGCCTCGGTAAACAGAGCCAGATTGGTGATTTTGACCGGTTCATTCAGCACCGGCGCGAAAAACTCTTCCAGCACATTACGCACATGCACCTGTTTTTCCTCAGGCACTGCGCCGGTCAGGGTCATATGAAAGCGGAACTGCTCGAACACATAAGGATAGCCCCACTGGTCGAGATTGGCACGGTGTATAGCATCCATCTTCTCGGGCTTGCGCTTAGCCAGTTCCTGCGCATTCAGCGGCGCACGAAAGCGCTCAAAATGCACCACCACATCATTGGCCAGCTGCTGAAGTTCCGCACAAGGCTCGGATACGACCAGCGCAAAGAAAGGTCCGATCTGCGAAACTTTGAGCTTAGGCAACTGCACAGCCTGATAGCTGGAGGCAAAATGCATCATCGCAGAGAGAAGCTGGTGTTCTTCATAATCATCATGCAAACGAAACGGTGCCTTCAGCGTCGCATGAAAACCGTAGCGGCGCGGCTCTTCAGTCAGAGCACTGACCTCATCAGGGCTGACGGAACCAATCACCGGCGTGCGCACAACCATACCGTTAAAAGCATTGCGGCCGAGCCAGTTTGCAGCCACCCGCAGCAACGGATCATGAGCAGAGGGTGTGAAATATATTCCGTATCGCATAAAAATCCCTTTTTCACAGGTTTACGAACCGGCATGTCAGACGGTGTCATACCATGCTTTGCCATAAGTGGCCTGATGATGCGGGCTCTATACCCTCACAGTCCGCACCTATTATGACAAGATGCTGAAAAAACGCCTCAATACCCAAAAAACTGAAAAACAACGGACAGATTTTTACAAAAAGACGTTTTGAATCAACAGAGTTAAACGTCTTTTGGCCAATCCGGCAATCACCTTGGTAAAATAGGTCAGAAAAGATTTCCGATAACTGCCAAAAATCTCAGCCTGAAACGGATGGCATTGATATCCATATGCCATCCGGTGATTTAAAATATGCTCAGGCTTACAGACCTAATCCGCCGATGCAGACATATTTGGTATCGAGATAGTCTTCGATTCCCTGATGTCCGCCTTCTTTGCCAAGACCGGACTCTTTCAGTCCACCAAACGGTGCCTCAACGGTTGAGATCAGTCCTTCATTGACGCCGACGAGACCATATTTCAGCCCTTCCATCACACGGAAAGCGCGGCCGAGATCCTGCGTATAGAAATAGCAGGCAAGGCCGTATTCGGTATTATTGGCCTGTTCGATTACATCTTCTTCGGATTTGAATTTATAGACCGGTGCAACAGGGCCAAAAATTTCTTCTTTGGTGAAGCGCATACGCGGTTTGGCATCGGCAATTACAGTCGGTTCGAAATAGCTGCCGCCCAGTGCGTGGCGCTTACCGCCGGTGACAATGCGGCCGCCTTTTTTGGTCGCATCAGCAATAAATTCTTCAACTTTTTCGACTGCATTCATATCAATCAACGGCCCCTGCTGGGTACCGGAATCCATACCATCGCCGACTTTAAGCTGCTCCACAGCTTCTGTGAATTTTTCAACAAAGCGGCTGTAGATTTTGGACTGTACGAAGAACCGGTTGGTACAAACACAGGTTTGGCCGGAATTGCGGAACTTGGCCGCAATCGCACCGGCAACAGCGCGATCCAGATCAGCATCATCGAAAACGATAAACGGCGCATTGCCACCCAGTTCCATCGAGACTTTTTTGACAGTGCCTGCTGTCTGCTTCATCAGGAGCTTGCCGATTTCAGTCGAGCCGGTGAAGGTCAGTTTGGCAACCTGCGGATTACGGGTCAGTTCGCCCCCGATTTCGCTGGCAGAACCGGTGAGAATATTAACCACACCTGCCGGAATCCCTGCTTCTTCACACAGCACGCCCCATGCCAGACCGGAATAAGGTGTTTGCGTTGCCGGTTTCACCACGACTGTACAGCCCGTTGCCAAAGCAGGACCGATCTTGCGTGCCAACATGGAAGACGGAAAATTCCACGGTGTAATCGCCGCGACAACGCCCACCGGCTCTTTGGTCACCATAATACGGCGATCTGCCCAAGGGGACGGCACCACATCACCATAAACGCGCCGCGCCTCTTCCGCATACCACAGAATATAAGCGGCAGAGCTTGCTACCTCACCTTTGGCTTCCGTGAACGACTTGCCCTGCTCCATAGTCAGAATTTCAGCCAGCGCATCCTGATTGGCCAAAATCAGATCATGCAATTTGCGCATTTTCTGCGAGCGCTCATTGGCTGTGGTTTTGCGCCAGGTTTTAAAAGCTTGCGCTGCAGCTTCAATCGCGCGCGCAGTCTCTGCCTTACCGGATTTTGGTATGGTGCCGATCGCCTTACCGGTCGCCGGATTCATAACATCGATCGTTGCACCGCTATCTGCAGCCACCCACTGACCGCCAATCAGATTAGCCTGTTTGATAAACCGGCTGATATTCGCATTCATAACTTCTCTCCTCACGACAATACATGCAATTACCCTCAAAATTGCATGCTTGTTTCCCGATCAGATCAAGGGCTTTGACAGGGATAATGTCAAGGGATGTGCGCGAAAAAGCACCTCAGCCCCAAACCGCTTGCGCCAGACCAATCCACATTGCCAGCGTAACAGCAGATGCAGCTGTCGCCAGCACCATCGAGGTCGAAGACAGCCCCTGTCCGACGCCGAATCGCGTGGCAATCAGATAAGAATTAACGCCCGACGGCAGCGCCGCAGCTGTAATTGCCACCTTGGCAGTCAAAGGCGGCAGCCCGATCAGCCATGCCATAGCGAAAACCACAGCAGGCATCAGCATCAGTTTGAAAGACGCATTCACACCGGCGGCAATCACATTGCCGGAAATACCGAATTTCTTCAGTCCCATCCCCATGGCAAACAGCGCCAAAGGTCCCGATACATCAGCCAGCATTGAAATCAGTTGCATCGGCAATTGCGGAACCGACAGGCCGGAAAGACGCATCAGCCATCCGGCGAGAATGCCGATAACCAGCGGATTACGCAGCAGAGACGTGATAAATTTAACCGCCGTGTCATAACGGCTGGTTTCACCGCTGATGATCCCGTCTTTGCGCAAAGCCCATTCATTCAGCATCAGCGATGCGGCCATCATCAGAGGCATATGAATGCTGATAATCAGCGAAATAATCACCAGTCCCGCCTCACCGTAAACGCCAAGCATCAACGGCATACCAAGAAAAACCAGATTGGAAAAAGCGCCGGTCACACCGGCAACCACACCTGCCCGCCGGTCACGGCCAAACATGAATCGGATTCCGCAATGCGCAGCAGTCCATGCAACAACGACACCGGTAAAATAGACCAGCCACAATTCCCAAGGATTACTCGACTGAAAATCGGCGGTCATCATTGTACGGAAAAGCAACAACGGCGTAGAGACCACAAATACGAAATCAGCGAGACCGTCTCCGGTCGTATCGCTCAATATCTTCAGCCTCGCAAATATGTAGCCAAGCATAATAATGCTGAAGATAATTGTAATTGTGGCCGCGAGACCCATATTTCACCATACTTATCTGCAAAGCCGCGAAGAAATTATGCTTTAAAGCATTCTTGATTCCTGCGCAGATTTACAAATTTATTGTAAATCGCCAAACTCTTGCTGATTTCTTCATAAATTTGCGCAATATGAAAGATCAGTCAGGGCATATTCTGGAAATTGCACAGCGGTTTTCAGAATATAATATGTGTAAATTGATCCCCGCTTATCAGACAAGCTGTTGCAAAATGGCACAAGCGGAAGATCTTCATATTCTCAGGGTCTTACCCGAAGGGGGAATATATCTTTCCCTTTTGAGCGAAAAACGCTAGACACGCCCTGATTAAACAACGATGCCTGCTGGTTCGGGCCTGATACAAGGATTTTCAAATTGTCCTCAACATTTGACAAAGTAGCTGATATTATTGCTGAAACCAGCGAAATTGACCGCGCTTCCATTACGCCTGAAAGCCATACAATCGACGATCTGGGCATCGACAGCCTCGATTTCCTCGACATCGTTTTCGCAATTGATAAAGCTTTCGGCATCAAGATTCCTCTGGAACAGTGGACTCAGGAAGTGAACGAAGGCAAAGCAGATACTGAAGAATATTTCGTTCTGAAGAATCTCTGCGCAAAAATCGACGAACTCGTCGCTGCCAAACAGGCCTAATTTAAGTTAAATTGACGCGCAGTGTGGAAAACAAACCATACCGCGCGTCTTTTTACAGGCAGTGGCT
Organism: Ochrobactrum sp. SFR4; assembly: GCF_019730395.1. Taxonomy (NCBI): domain Bacteria; kingdom Pseudomonadati; phylum Pseudomonadota; class Alphaproteobacteria; order Hyphomicrobiales; family Brucellaceae; genus Ochrobactrum; species Ochrobactrum sp. SFR4. Next base: position 49,005 of record NZ_JAAPBB010000015.1, read on the forward strand.
TATATAATTGTGATTACAATCACAAAACATTGATCGCCGCTTGATGCGGCTTTTGTCATTGATAAGTATGTTTCAGAGATAAATCTGTCCCTGTCATAATTATACCACTGTCAAATCCTGCCTTCGGGTAAGTTACGACCGGAAATCAAGCGAGCAGCTCATGCACAGCAAAAAAGTTCTCATCACCGGCATCGGCCTCATCACCTCTCTGGGTGAAGGCGTGGAAGCCCATTGGTCTGCCCTCACATCAGCAGGGACGCAGCCGAAGCTCGATACAGAGAATTTCGCTCCTTACACAGTTCACCCGTTGGGCGAAGTTGACTGGTCTCAGCAAATTCCGAAGCGCTCCGACCAGCGTCAGATGGAAACATGGCAGCGTCTCGGCACCTATGCGGCAGGTCTTGCCCTGCAGGATGCCGGCATCAAAGAGAATGAGGCGCTTTGCTCCACAATGGATATGATCGTGAGCGCCGGTGGCGGCGAACGCGATATCAGCGTCGACACACAAATTCTCGATGCAGGCCGCGGCAACAATCAACCGGGTCTGATGCTTAACGAAAAGCTTTCCACTGAACTGCGTCCGACGCTGTTTCTGGCGCAGCTTTCCAATCTGCTTGCCGGTAATATTTCGATTGTTCATAAAGTTACCGGATCATCACGCACATTCATGGGTGAAGAAGGCTCCGGCATTTCCGCAGTGGAAACTGCAGCAGCCCGCATCCGTACCGGCCAGAGCACCCATGCGCTCGTGGGCGGTTCTTACAATGCGGAACATTTCGACATGTTGCTCGGCCATGAGCTCGGCGGTTTCCTGAAGTCTGACGGCTGGGCTCCGGTCTGGGCACGTGAAGGCTCGCAGGGCGGCGGTATGATCACCGGTTCCGGCGGCATCTTCCTCGTTCTCGAAGAAGCAGAACATGCTAAAGCCCGTGGTGCCCGCGCCTATGGTGAGATTGCATCTATCTCCAGCGGTCAGATCCGCCGCGGCAAAGAAGACCTTACCGCAGCTGTTTCAGCACTGATTGAAGACAACAGTTTTGTTGTGTCCGGTGCATCCGGTGCCCATCAGTCGACAGCTGCAGAAAAGGCAGCTTTGAGCGCCAAGGGTGCCAGCTATCGCGGCGTATCCGGCCTGTTCGGCCATATGCGTGAAGCACAATTCCCGCTGGCACTTGCACTCGCCGCGCTCAGCGTCTGGAAAGGCGAAGCTTTTGCTCCGCTTTCCGGTGATGAAACCGCACGCAGCGGTGCACTTGACCGCGCCACAGCATTGACCGTCGGAGCCACCCGCTCCGAGGGTGCAGCCATTATTGTAAAAGCCTGATCGGAGGTCTCCATGTCAAAATTTACCGATCATCTCGGCCGTCCTCTCGTTGCCATTACCGGTGCCGGCGTTGTTTCCCCGCTGGGAACCGGCAAGGAAGATAACTGGAATGCCCTGACCGGTGGTCAGTCCGGCATTCACGAAATCAACCGTTTCCCGACTGAAAATCTCAAGACCCGCATCGCCGGTACAGTAGATTTCCTGCCGGAAAGCACAATCGGCGCATCAGCGCTGTCTGAAAAACTGGCACGTCTCGCCGGTGAAGAAGCGATTGCGCAGTCCGGCCTGTCGGTCACAGATTTCGGCGGCCCGCTGTTTCTGGCAGCGCCACCGGTTGAATTAGACTGGAAAAGCCGCTTTGCATTGGACGCACTGGTGAAAAATCAGGGTGAACCAAGCTATCAGCTGCTGCTGGAAGCCTGCCGCAACAATCCGCGCATGGATGAATTCAATACCACTCAGTTCGGCTATATTGCCGAGCGTCTGGCAGATATCTTCGGTACACGCGGCCTGCCGGTGACGATGTCCACCGCTTGCGCATCGGGTGCGACCGCTATTCAGTCCGGCGTTGAAGCCATTCGCCGTGGTGAAAGCGACCGCGTTCTTGCCATCGGCACAGATGGTTCTGTTTCCGCTGAAGCACTGATCCGCTTCTCGCTGCTTTCCGCTCTGTCCACGCAGAATGACCAGCCGCACAAGGCTTCCAAGCCATTCAGCAAAGACCGTGACGGTTTTGCTATGGCTGAAGGTTCCGGCGCTCTGGTGATGGAATCGCTGGAAAGCGCTATTGCCCGTGGTGCAAAAATTCTCGGTATTCTCAAAGGCTGCGGCGAAAAGGCGGATGATTTCCACCGCACCCGTTCCAGCCCCGACGCTTCACCGGCTATCGCCACTGTGCGTGCGGCCTTGGATGATGCAGGCCTGACCATCGACGATATCAGCTATGTCAACGCACATGGCACATCGACACCGGAAAACGACAAGATGGAGTATCACACTCTGTCCTCCGTCTTCGGTGAACGCATCAGCTCAATTCCGGTCTCGTCCAACAAGTCGATGATCGGTCATACGCTGACGGCTGCCGGTGCGATTGAAGCCGTGTTCTCGCTGCTGACCATTCAGACAGGCACACTGCCGCCGACCATCAATTACGACAATCCTGATCCGGCAATCGCGCTTGACGTGGTGCCAAATGTAAAACGGGATGCCAATGTCACTGCCATTCTGTCGAACTCTTTCGGCTTTGGCGGTCAGAATGCCAGCCTCGTGGTTGCAGCGCCGCATTAAGCGGTTTTGCGCTCCCCGATCAGGCACTCAAAATTTAATAAGGATAGAACTCAAACATGCGCGCATTACAGCTCCTCGATGACCGCCGCTTGGAAATCACCGACATTCCGGCTCCTGAAAAGCCGGGCTTTGGTGAAGTTACCGTCAATATCAAAGCGGTTGCCCTCAACCATATCGACGTATGGGGCTGGCGGGGCATGGCTTTTGCCAAGCGCAAAATGCCGCTGGTCATCGGTGCAGAAGCATCGGGCGTTGTCACCGCAATCGGCGAAGGCGTATCCAATGTACTGCCGGGTCAGCTGGTGTCGATCTACGGCGCCCGCACCTGTGGCCTGTGTAAAGCCTGTCGCGAAGGCCGCGACAATCTTTGCGAACATGTTTCCGGCGTTCACGGTTTCCACCTTGACGGTTTCGCCTGTGAAGCTGTTAATCTGCCTGCGCGTCTGCTGGTCGCAGCACCTCCGGGTGTTGATGCAATCGGTGCCGCTGTTGCTCCGGTGACATTCGGTACGGTTGAACACATGCTGTTCGACAATGCCAAGCTGCAGCCGGGTGAAAGCATCCTCATTCAGGCTGGTGGTTCCGGCATTGGTACCGCTGCGATTCAGCTGGCCAAGAGAATGGGTTGCACCGTTTACACCACGGTCGGTTCCAATGATAAAATCGAAAAAGCCAAAGCACTTGGTGCAGATCATGTGATCAACTACCGTGAAGACCGCTTTGAAGGCGTGATGCGCAAGCTCACCAAGAAAAAAGGCGTCGACGTGGTATTCGAACATGTTGGTGCCGATACATGGGCTGGCTCCATGCTGTCGCTGAAGCGCGGCGGCCGTCTGGTCACTTGCGGCTCCACATCCGGTGTTTCAACAAGCATGAACCTGATGATGCTGTTCCAGCAGCAGCTCAAACTGCTCGGCTCCTTCGGTTGCCGCATGGAAAACATGGCCGATGCTATGCAGAAAATGGCACAGGGTCAGGTCTCTCCGGTGATTGATACTGTGGTTGGTTTTGATCAGATCGACACTGTTTTGAAGCGCATGGAAAGCCGTGACGTCTTCGGCAAAATCATTCTGACAATTGACTGATCCTCAATTTATCAATGTAGATTATCTTGCAGCGCCCTGTGTTTTGATGCACAGGACGCTGTAACTTTTTAAAGCGAAAGCTCTCTTGATGTTCAAACTGAAACTCCTTGCGTTCAAATATTGGCAGAAGCTGAAAGTTGCCAATTACTGGCTGTGGGCGCAGGCAGTCTTCATTTTGCTGGCTCTGCTTCGTTTGCTGCCTGCCAAAGCCGCCATCCGGTTTTCCGCTTGGGTTGCACGCAAAATCGGCCCGCTGTCGTCGCGTCATAAAGTGGCAACGCGCAATCTCGCCAATGCCTATCCGGAAAAATCTCCTCAGGAGATTGAAGAAATCGCGCTGGAAATGTGGGACAGCATGGCGCGTCTGCTGGCCGAATATGTATTTCTCGATGCGATCTTCGATTTTGATCCGGACGCCAAAGAAAAAGGCCTGATTGAAGTCGAGGGTGAAGAAATTTTCCGCCGCCTGCTCGATGAGAAAAAGCCGCATATTTTCTTCACCGCCCATACCGGCAATTTTGAACTGCTGCCGATTTGCGCCGCAACTTTTGGCCTCAATGTTACCGCGCTGTTCCGTCCGCCGAATAATCCGTTTATCGCACGCAAAGTTCTGAAAGCACGCCGTACCAATATGGGGCATCTGGTACCATCCAAAGCCGGTGCTGCATGGTCGCTGGCTGCCGTGCTGGGGCAAGATGACAATGTGGGCATGCTGGTTGATCAGAAATTCGCCCGTGGCGTGCCAAGCACATTCTTTAATCAGCCGGTTAAGACCAATCCGCTTTTGGCCAAACTCGCCCGTCAATATGATTGCGATGTGTATCCGGCACGTTGTATCCGCCTGCCCGGTGGCCGCTATCGTCTGGAATTGTCAGAACGCATGGAACTACCGCGTGATGCAAATGGTCAGGTTGATATTGCCGCCACAGCTCAGTTACTCAATGATACGGTTGAGGGCTGGGTGCGCGAATATCCGGGGCAATGGATGTGGTTCCACAAACGCTGGGGCTAATCTGTACTGTTTTAACAGGCGCGGCTTCACGTAAACTTGTATGCTGACGCCGGACATGCTAACCGCCTGCAAACGGAACAGAGCCTCGCTCAAGGCTTAGAAATAAGGATCTCCTCATGTCCCGCCCGATTATCATTGCACCTTCCATTCTCGCTTCTGACTTTTCCAAGCTTGGTCAGGAAATCAAAGATGTTGTGACTGCCGGTGCAGACTGGATTCATATCGACGTGATGGACGGCCATTTCGTACCGAACATCACTTTTGGTCCGGATGTGGTAAAGGCAATCCGCCCGCATACAGACGCAGTGTTTGACACCCATCTGATGATTGCACCTTGTGATCCTTATCTCGAAGCTTTTGCCAAGGCCGGTTCGGATATCATCACCATTCACGCAGAATCTGGCCCTCACCTGCACCGCTCGCTGCAGGCAATCCGCAACCTCGGCAAAAAAGCCGGTGTTGCCATCAATCCGGGCACGCCTGCTTCGGTGCTGGAAAATGTGATTGATGACGTTGATCTCATTCTGGCAATGACCGTCAATCCGGGCTTTGGCGGTCAGAAATTCATCACCTCCATGCTGCCGAAAATTGCGCAGCTCAATGCGCTGATCGGCAACCGCCCGATTGATTTGCAGATTGACGGTGGTGTCACGGCAGAGAATGCCGGTGCTGCGGCCAAAGCCGGTGCCAATTCTCTGGTGGCCGGTTCCTCCATTTATAAAGCCGGTAATCTTGAAGGTTACCGCACCAATGTCGAGGCTATCCGCAAGGCTGCGGAACAAGGCCGCGCATGAGATTGCCATTAACAGGCGGATAGCAGTATCCGCCTGATGTTTTTTAAACAGCCGGATAACCGGCTCTCCCGTCTAATACACTTTAGGAAACGCACATGATCCCGCGCTATTCCCGCCCTGAAATGGTTGCCATCTGGTCGCCGGAAACCAAGTTCCGCATCTGGTTTGAGATTGAAGCTCACGCTTGTGATGCGCTGGCTGAAATCGGCGTTATCCCGAAAGAATCCGCAAAAACCATTTGGGAAAAAGGCGGTGCGGCCAAGTTTGATGTTGCCCGTATTGATGAGATCGAAGCAGTCACCAAACATGACGTGATCGCATTCCTCACCCATCTCGCTGAATTTGTCGGTCCTGACAGCCGCTTCATCCATCAGGGCATGACTTCGTCGGACGTTCTCGACACCTGCTTCAACGTACAGCTGATGCGCGCAAGCGACCTGCTGCTCGCTGATCTCGACAAGCTGCTGGCAGCGCTGAAAACCCGCGCTTACGAGCACAAAGACACCATCACCATCGGCCGCAGCCATGGTATCCACGCTGAACCGATCACTTTCGGCGTTAAAATGGCACTGGCTTATGCTGAATTCGAACGCTGCCGCGCCCGTCTGGTTGCAGCCCGTGAAGAAATCGCGACCTGCGCTATCTCCGGTGCGGTCGGCACATTCGCCAATATCGACCCGCGCGTTGAAGAACATGTTGCTAAATCGCTCGGCATGAAAGCCGAGCCGGTTTCCACACAGGTTATCCCACGTGACCGTCATGCGATGTATTTCTCGGTTCTGGCGGTTATCGCTTCTTCTGTTGAGCGTCTGGCTGTTGAAATCCGTCATCTGCAGCGTACAGAAGTGCTGGAAGCGGAAGAGTATTTCTCACCGGGTCAGAAGGGCTCGTCGGCAATGCCGCATAAGCGCAACCCTGTACTGACAGAAAATCTGACCGGTCTTGCCCGCATGGTTCGCTCCATGGCGCTGCCTGCAATGGAAAACGTGGCTCTGTGGCATGAGCGCGATATTTCGCACTCCTCCGTTGAGCGTATGATCGGCCCGGATGCGACTGTAACTCTGGACTTCGCCCTCGCCCGTCTGACCAGCGTGATTGAAAAGCTGCTTGTTTATCCTGAAAACATGATGAACAACCTGAACAAGTTCCGCGGTCTGGTGCATTCACAGCGCGTATTGCTGGCTCTCACTCAGGCTGGCGTATCCCGTGAAGATTCCTACCGCCTCGTTCAGCGCAATGCGATGAAGGTATGGGAACAGGGCAAAGACTTCCTCGAAGAACTGCTGGCCGATGCGGAAGTCCGCGCAGCACTCTCCGAAGAGCAGATCCGCGAGAAATTCGACCTCGGCTATCATACCAAACACGTTGATACGATTTTCAACCGCGTGTTTAACACGCAAAAGTAAGAATGCGTGTTTAAATAATCGAGCTTATATTCAAGCAATTAAAAGCCCCGCCTGAGATTTTCAGGCGGGGCTTTTTTACTTTTATACTTTGTTGACGCGGATCTCATTCCCCCACGGATCATCAATAACACGGGTTTTTACGTCCCGCGTATCATTGATCTGCACAAAAGACAGACCGCTGCGGTCAAGATCACGTTTACCGGCGCCAGCACTCTGCCAGATATTATTGGCAATGTGGTGATGATAACCGCCGGAAGACAAAAATACCGCCTTTGAGCCGTATTTTGCGACTGTATCGAATGCCAGTTCATCATGCCACCAGTCATCCGCAGGCTGAATTTGCCCGACACGCAAATGCACATGGCCGACAACAGTGCCTTCCGGCGCTTTCGTCCATTCAGACGGTGCATTGTTCAACTCCTGCAAAAGACCATTCACGTCCATTGCATCGGTCACCATATGCACCTGATCGCCGTTCCACTGCCATGTATCCGGTGCGCGATCGGTGTAAATCTCAATACCATTCCCATCGGGGTCGGTCAGATATACCGCTTCACTCACCGCATGGTCGGATGCACCGGCAACCGGCAGCTGTTTATCAATCGCGCGTCTGATCCAGCGCGCCAGATCAGCGCGTTCAGGCAACAGAAAGGCGGTGTGAAACAGACCGGCACTGCGCGGATCTTCCGGTTTCAAAGCCGAAGACTGTTCGATTTCCAGCAATTCCCGTCCGCCTGCGCCAAGAACAATCGAAGAGCCGCGACGTGCCATTTCACGCAAGCCGACAATTTCCTCATAGTATTGCGCCAGCGTTTCAGCATCGCGTGATTTCAGACCGACGCGTTCAACATAGGCAGGACGTGTAACTGCAAACGGTAATTTGCTCATAATTCTTATTCCTATTCCTGTAGCCGCCTGGAAATAATTGCCAGCAATAACAGGGTAGCGGTTACTTTCAGATAACCTATAAATCGCTCGCCGCCGGATAAGTTGCAATACACAGAGCTGCAAACACGCTGTTCATATTTTAAGATACAATGGCCGGATTAAACACAAAACTGTCCACTGAGATTAAACAGTCTGCACATGGTCTTTAAATCAGCCCCCTGAAGAATAATATAAAAGACAACAAAAATTGCGCTTTATCTAAAGCTGAGATGCGCAGAACCAATATTGAATAAACGCTTCAGGCAGAGTAAATCAGGCATATGAAAGTTAAAGACGCAGACATCCTCATTATCCCCGGTTACACCAATTCCGGCCCTGACCACTGGCAGACACGCTGGGAGAATAAACTCTCCACCGCCCGACGCGTGCAGCAGGCCGAATGGTCAAAGCCTGTTCGCGAAGACTGGGTTGCCTCTCTCATCAAACATGTTGAGGAAGCCACCAAACCGGTCGTACTCGTCGCCCACTCTCTTGGTGTGCCAACAGCTGTGCATGCTATTCCGCACATCAAAGACAAGGTTGCCGGTGGCTTTTTCGTTGCGCCACCGGATGTGCTGGATGAAACGATTCGTCCTAAACATCTGATGACTTTCGGCCCCTATCCGCGCGAACGTCTGCCATTTCCGGCCATCACCATTGCCAGCCGCAATGATCCGTTCTCAAAATTTGAGTCGGCGGAAGATATTGCGAATGCATGGGGCTCGCTGCTGATTGATGCCGGTGAAGCCGGTCACATCAACACAGAATCCGGACATGGCCCATGGCCTGAAGGTACCATGGTCTTCACCCAGTTTCTGTCCAAGCTCTGAAAGAAAAAGCCGCTTAAAAGCGGCTTTTATATTATTCATCCCATGCTTTCAGCATCGCCGATGCACCGGCAGCCAGATAGCCCCGATCCGAGGCCAGCGTTATGAAACGGAAGCCCAGAGCATTATACCGTTTGGCAAATGCGCTGTTGGGAGCATAAATACCAGCCAGCTTGTTGCTTGCAGCAGCCTTTTGCGCAATCCGTGTCAGCGGCTCAACAATATCCTCGGAAAGCGGGTTAGCTTCACGACCATTGCTCCATGCAATTGAGAAATCCGCAGGCCCGACAAACACACCATCAATTCCGCGCACGGCCAGAATATCATCCAGCGCCTCATAGGCTGCACGGGTCTCAATCATCGCAAAACTCAATGTTTCCTGATTGACCGTGAGCAAATATTCATTGGAACCGGCCTGCCCGTAGCTGATATCACTGCGCAGCGGTCCCCATGAGCGCTCACCAACCGGCGGATATTTCATGGCAGCGGCAAAGGCTTGCGCATCCTCAACGGAATTGATCATCGGGGCAATCACCGCATTGGCTCCGAAATCCAGAGCGCGGCTGGCCGTATCAAAGCGACCGACAGGAATACGCACGATAGCAGGCTTGCCGGCAGCTTTTATCGTACCGACACCCTGACAGATGCTGACCTCCGTATGCGAACCATGCTGCATATCCATCGTCACCGCATCAAAGCCCAGAGTGCTGATATTTTCCAGCAAAAGCGGATCAGAGATAGTACTCCATGCAGAACGAACCGTTTCACCGGAGCGCAAACGGGTGGCCAAAGAGTGTGATATTGTCATGAATGCACCTGTATGTGTCTTATATTTCAGAATGTTCCCGACGGACACCTTAGAGCGCAATGAAAAAGGCGTCTATGCGCTTCACAGTAAACATCAAATAAAAAGCCGCACGGAGCATTCCGTGCGGCTTTTCAGAAATTCTATAGAGGCTGATTATTCAGCGCTGATCTGCTTGACAGCTTCCTCAAGAAAATCAAGCAGTTGCGCACGCAATTCAGCATCGCTGACATTCACGGATGCGGCACTGAAATCAGCAGTAATTTTGCGGATAACATCCTCGTCACCGGCTTCTTCAAAATCTGCACGCACCACTTCACCGGCATAGGCCTGTGCGTCTTCTCCGGTTTTGCCGAGTTTTTCAGCAGCCCAGAGACCAAGCATTTTATTGCGACGGGCAATCGCGCGGAACCGCAAATCTTCGTCATGGGCAAATTTGTTTTCGAATGTATTGCGACGTTCGTCCATTCCGCTCATAGGTCCCTCACATCTCAGTTAGTCGGTTTATTCTTGATCTGTATTATACGCCGCCCGCAACAAAATCACAGTATAATGCGTGGCTGCTTTAGGCATATAGGGTTCGCATAATGGCACAACCAGAGGCTGCGCACAGAAAAAGCATAAAACAATCGCTGAAAAACAGCATAGCGGCATAAAGGATGATTGTTAAAAGTTATCATTTGCGCTAGGGAACGCAGACATTGCGGCTGCAGTGGCCGCTTCCTGAAACATCGGGATGAGACGAGACGTCTCAAAACGGTCTCAGCAAACCCCAGAGGTTCCTAAACCCCATGAATCGACGCCGCCGTATTTACGAGGGCAAGGCCAAGATCCTTTACGAAGGACCGGAGCCAGGCACTCTCATTCAGTTTTTCAAAGATGATGCCACCGCCTTCAATGCCAAAAAGCATGAAGTGATTGATGGCAAGGGAGTGCTGAACAACCGCATTTCCGAATACATCTTTACGCAGTTGAACAAGATCGGCATTCCGACCCACTTCATCCGCCGCGTCAACATGCGCGAGCAGCTGATTAAAGAAGTCGAGATCATTCCGCTTGAAGTCGTAGTGCGCAATGTTGCCGCCGGCTCACTGGCCAAGCGTCTGGGGATTGAAGAAGGCACTGTTCTGCCGCGCTCAATCATCGAATTCTACTACAAAGCCGATGCGCTCGATGACCCGATGGTCTCCGAAGAGCATATCACTGCATTTGGCTGGGCAAGCCCTGCGGAACTCGATGATATTATGGCTCTTGCCATCCGTATCAATGACTTCCTCACCGGCCTGTTCCTCGGTGTCGGCATTCAGCTGGTCGATTTCAAAATCGAATGCGGCCGTCTGTTCGAAGGCGACATGATGCGCGTGGTTCTGGCTGATGAAATTTCGCCGGACTCAGCCCGCCTCTGGGATGTTGCCACCAATGAGAAAATGGACAAAGACCGTTTCCGCCGTGATATGGGTGGTCTGGTTGAGGCCTATCAGGAAGTGGCACGCCGTCTCGGCATTATCAACGAGAACGAGCCGCCGCGCCCGACCGGCCCGACACTGGTTAAATAACGTCATTTCAGCCCGGGAAGTCTGCCGCTTTCCGGGCTGTGTCTTTCAGGCAGTATTTCCGCGTTGCGGAGACTGTACATTCCCTCTTCTAAAATACAGGATAACAAAGTGATTAAGGCACGCGTCACCGTCACACTGAAAAACGGCGTTCTCGACCCTCAGGGTAAAGCCATTGTCGGCGCTCTCGGCAGCCTCGGCTTTGATGGCGTCAATTCTGTACGTCAGGGCAAGGTTTTTGATGTTGTTCTTGAAACTGCGGACAAAACAAAGGCTGAAGCCGAGCTGAAAGCCATGTGCGAAAAGCTTCTCGCCAATACCGTTATTGAAGATTACAGCTTCGACATCGCCTGATCTCTTTCTTTTAGTGTCATCTGACATCATATTATGAAGAGTAGTTAAAGCAGTTGCAGGAAAAGCGGAAACCGCCTTTACGGGCAATCAGATTACCGGCAGTTCGCCGGCTGATGGTTTTCTGCTCCGATCCGTCCGCTACTGCGTTGGATTAAAAGAAAGTAATCTGCATTATGAAATCAGCAGTTATCCTTCTTCCCGGCCTGAACCGCGACCGCGATATGATTGCCGCACTGACGAAAATCGGTGGCAAATCTCCGCAGACCGTGTGGCAGACCGACACAGAAATTCCTGATGTTGACCTGATCGTTATTCCGGGCGGCTTTTCCTACGGCGACTATCTGCGCTGCGGTGCGATTGCTGCACGTATGCCTGTTATGCAGGCATTGCGCAAAAAGGCAGAAGCCGGTGTGCGCGTCATCGGTGTCTGCAACGGCTTCCAGATCCTGCTCGAAGCAGGCCTTCTGCCGGGCGCACTGATGCGCAATACTTCGCTGAAATTCGTTTGCCGCGAAGTAAAGCTCGAAATTGCCAACAACCAGACAGCGTTCACACGTGGCTATGAACAGGGTCAGATCATTCGCAGCCCTGTTGCCCATCATGACGGCAATTATTTTGCTGAAAGCGATGTTCTGAAATCGATCGAAGATAATGGTCAGGTTGTGTTCCGTTATGCGGAAGGCACCAACCCGAACGGTTCAGTCAATGACATTGCCGGTATTACCAATGCACAAGGCAACGTGCTCGGCATGATGCCGCATCCGGAAAATCTGATCGAACAGGCACATGGCGGCACCGACGGCCGTGCGCTGTTTGCATCGGCGCTGGATCGTCTGGCTTCCTAAATCAGGTTATGCCCGCTTTGCGCAATAACGCGGCGCGGGCATTTCCTTTTACAGCAGCATGGCCTGCAAACAGCAAAACGGGAGGAAGTACTATGAAGCTCTATAATAAGCCTTTATCACCCTACTGCGCCTTTATCCGCATTATTGCTGAGGTCAAAGACCTGCCGCTGAAACTGATTGATGCACCTGCCGGACCACCGCTGCCGGAGAGCTTCCGTGAAATCTCCCCGATGCGCCGCATTCCTGTGCTCGTCACCGGTTCCGGTGAAACTCTGTTCGAAGCCTCTGTGATCGCAGAATATCTGGAAGAGCGTTTCCCTGAAAAACCGATGCTGCCGGCCGATCCGAAAGACCGTGCGCAGATTCGCATCATCATGCGTCTGCTCGATCTGGATGTGCTGCCGTCCATCATCCCTGTTTTGCTGGCAGGTCCTGCCAATCCGCTTCCTGCGGATAAAGCAGAAAAAGTCTTCAATCATGTGCGTCATGCGCTGAAAACTGTTGAAGACCGTATTTCTTCCGGCCCATATGCCTTGGGTGAGCATGTGACACTGGCAGATGCATGGCTTGCACCGACACGTTATCTTCTGGAAAGCCTGCGTCGTTTTCCGGGCTTTGAGGCCATTCTGGAAGATTGCCCGAATATCGAAGGCTACAAAACCAATGCGGAAGGTATTCCTGAAATCGCTGCCGTTTTAGGCGAGATGCAGGATGCCCGCAAAGCTCTGGCGAAAGCTAGCTAAGGCATTTCACAGTCAAGTTGAAACAACTTGGACGTCCGTGATAATGCGACCACTAAAAAATTTAGAGTGAGCACTATGATCCAATCCCGGTGCAAACCGCTCTAAAACCTGAAAACGCAAAGCCTGATGAGAAACCACCAGGCTTTGCAAATACTGAAATTCCATACCCATCATTCCCCTTGCGGAGCTCAGTCTTTTATGAAATTGGCGCATATAATTGTAATGGCTTTGTCCGCAGTTGTTTTAAGCGGATGTCTCGCGTCCAAAAAATCTCCGCCTCCCGCATCGGGCAATGTCAGTCATACAGCCTTGGCAACCATGGAGCGCGTGGCGCTCGGCGCAAGGCAGTGCTGGTTTAAATCCGGCGACCCTCAGTTTCGCCAATATACGCTGGCGCCGGAACTGGTTTCCTACACCGGGCGCCCCAGAATTCTCGTAGTCCCTGCAAAGAACCCGAATGACCGGCCTTTGTTGGTAGTGCAGGCTGAAGGCAATCCGGGACGGATGGAGCGTTTCGGCCCGTTAATGCAAAGCCCTCTTTCCGAACGCATCGAGCGCGATACAGCGCGCTGGGCTTCCGGACAAAAAAGCTGCTAAAAACTTCATAAGCATCAAACCTATCACATATCCGAGCTTCGGCTCATAGATCAAAGAAGACAGCGACACCGATATGGACAGCAAAAAGTCAATCCGTAATGATTACCCGATCACACCGGAACTGATTGCCTCACACGGCCTCAAGCCCGACGAATACCAGCGCATTCTTGACCTGATCGGTCGTGAGCCAAGCTTTACGGAGCTGGGTATTTTCTCGGCAATGTGGAACGAACATTGCTCGTATAAATCTTCCAAGAAATGGCTGCGCACCCTGCCGACCTCAGGCCCGCGCGTTATTCAGGGCCCGGGTGAAAATGCCGGTGTTGTCGATATTGATGACGGCGATTGCGTTGTTTTCAAAATGGAAAGCCACAACCACCCGTCTTATATCGAGCCATATCAGGGCGCTGCTACCGGCGTTGGCGGTATTTTGCGTGACGTGTTCACCATGGGTGCACGTCCGGTTGCAGCCATGAATGCTCTGCGCTTCGGTGAGCCAGACCATCCGAAGACCCGCCACCTCGTTTCCGGCGTTGTTTCCGGCGTTGGCGGTTACGGCAATGCTTTCGGCGTACCGACAGTTGGTGGTGAAGTTGAATTTGATGCCCGTTACAACGGCAACATTCTCGTCAACGCTTTTGCAGCCGGTCTCGCAAAATCCGATGCGATTTTCTACTCCAAGGCTGAAGGCGTTGGCCTGCCGGTTGTTTATCTCGGTGCCAAAACCGGTCGTGACGGCGTTGGCGGTGCGACAATGGCATCGGCTGAATTTGATGAATCGATTGATGAAAAGCGCCCGACTGTTCAGGTTGGCGATCCATTCACTGAAAAATGCCTGCTCGAAGCCTGCCTTGAGCTGATGGCTTCCGGTGCGGTTATTGCAATTCAGGATATGGGCGCTGCCGGTCTCACCTGCTCCGCTGTTGAAATGGGCGCTAAAGGCGATCTCGGCATTGAGCTGAACCTCGACACCGTACCGGTGCGCGAAGAGCAAATGTCTGCCTATGAAATGATGCTCTCGGAAAGTCAGGAACGCATGCTGATGGTGCTGCGTCCTGAACAGGAAGCAGAAGCACAGGCCATTTTCAAAAAATGGGGCCTGGATTTTGCAATCGTTGGTAAAACCACCGATGACCTGCGTTTCCGTGTCTTCCATCAGGGTGAACAGGTTGCCGATCTGCCGATCAAGGAACTCGGTGATGAGGCTCCGGAATATGATCGTCCGTGGACACCAGCCGTTGCACCAAAAGCGCTGGCTGCCGATGATGTACCGGCGGCCGATATCGCTGACAGCCTGATCAAGCTGCTCAACTCTGCCAATGGTTCATCCCGCCGCTGGGTCTATGAGCAATATGACACGCTGATTCAGGGCAACTCCCTGCAATTGCCGGGTGGCGATGCCGGTGTGATCCGCGTTGACGGCCACGAAACCAAAGCTCTGGCTTTCTCTTCCGACGTAACGCCGCGTTATGTGGAAGCAGATCCGTTTGAAGGCGGCAAGCAGGCCGTAGCCGAGTGCTGGCGTAACCTGACAGCAACCGGTGCAACACCGCTTGCTTCGACCGACAACCTCAATTTCGGTAATCCTGAGCGTCCTGAAATCATGAGCCAGCTGGTTCATGCGATCAAGGGTATCGGCGAAGCCTGCCGCGTGCTGGAATTCCCGATCGTTTCCGGCAACGTATCGCTCTACAACGAAACCAATGGTCAGGGCATTCTGCCGACACCGACCATCGGCGGCGTTGGTCTGATCAAAGACTGGTCGAAAATGGCACGCATCCGTTTTGCGGGTGAAGGCGAAGCCATTCTGCTCGCAGGCGCACCGGAAGGCTGGGGTACACATATCGCCCAGTCCGCCTATATGCGTGACGTTCACAACCGCATCGACGGCCCTGCTCCGCATGTTGATCTGGCACATGAAAAAGCGACCGGTGACTTCGTTCGCGGCCTGATCGAAGACGGTCTGGTGACAGCTGTTCACGACTGCTCATCAGGCGGTCTGGCGCAGGCTGTCGCTGAAATGGCTATCAAAGGCGAAATCGGCGCAACCATCAATGAACCAGCGGCACATAATCCGGTTCTCACCTTCTTCGGTGAAGATCAGGGACGTTATGTGCTGACCGTGACCGAAGCCAATTTGGCACAGGTACAGAGCCGCGCAGAAAAAGCCGGTATTGCAGCACCATTCATCGGTCGCACCGGTGGTAAGTCTGTTATCCTCGGTTCAGCAAAGCCTGTATCTGTTGAACAGTTGCATCAGGCCTATGAATCATGGTTCCCTGACTATATGAACGGCGAAATCTGATACTAAAGCATGGCGCAGCTAAATGGTTTCATTTAGCGTTCGCGAACATGCGACAATGAAAAGAATCTGGAGCGATCGCTATCAGTTCCATTAAACGCGACACGCTCTAGATTTTAATACCCGTTAATAACGGAGCCTGCGTCTTGAAACACCGAGACGCAGGCTCCAGTTTAAGAAGAGTATCCCCAAAAGCTTAAAACAGGTTTTGGACAAGATGCTAAAACAAAAAAACAGAGCTGGTGCGACGGAACAGATCGGTCGCGGCACACTCTGATCAGAAAAAATGCTCTCGGAGGATTTTAATATGGCTATGGCACCTGGTGATATTGAAGACATGATCAAGGCAGGCATTCCCGGCGCTGTTGTCAGCATCCGCGACCTTGCCGGAGACGGTGATCATTACGCTGCCGAAGTCGTAGCGGAAGCCTTTCGCGGTAAAACCCGCGTTCAGCAGCATCAGATGGTTTATGACGCCCTCGGCGGCAATATGGGCGGCGTGTTGCACGCATTGGCATTGCAGACCCGCGCACCGGAATAATAATTCACTGAGCCTGCGTGCAAAAACATGCAATCAGGCTCACAAAACACCCTGCGGCAACAGGCGTTCTGGAAGATGGTTCCCGCATCGCTTAAAAAGCAGCCGATATTTAAAGCATTTCCAGCAAAAGCGGGAACCGGTTTTGCGTCAGGAAATGCGTTAAAACAAAGAAATAGAGCATTTCCTCTGATACAATCAAAACCGGAAATGCTCTAAAGCCTAACTCTGGCGGAATTTGTCCCGCCGGCAATGAAAGGACACCCTCATGAGCGGCATCACTGCGCTTATCGATAATGAAGTCAAAAACAACGATGTCGTGCTTTTCATGAAAGGCACACCGGATTTCCCGCAATGCGGTTTCTCCGGTCAGGTTGTTCAGGTGCTGGATTATATCGGCGTCGACTATAAAGGCATCAATGTTCTGGCTTCCGACGAAATCCGTCAGGGCATCAAGGAATATTCCAACTGGCCGACCATTCCTCAGCTTTACGTAAAAGGTGAGTTTATCGGCGGTTGTGATATCGTGCGTGAAATGTTCCAGGCCGGTGAATTGCAGGCTCTCCTGACAGAAAAAGGCATTGCCACAAAGGCAGCCTGATTCACATCAAAGATCTCACGAATATGTGATTACTAAAAAACGGCAGATCTTCTGCCGTTTTTTTTCATTTAAACTATTAAATAAAAATTATCATTCCGGCCAGATTGCGCTCTGCGCAAATCCCTATATGTTGGAATATACCGGCCTGTAAAACTGCTTCGCCAGAAATTTGAGCGCAATATCTCACGAATGCGGCGGAAAGTTTTTCCGGTATCAATGTTTTCAAACAGTATTTATCTGCGGTGCCGCCTGCATAAGGCTGCGTTGAATTGCTGCGATAAATGCCTCCCTGATATTTCAGGTACAAGATTGCGGACGCCCCTGTAACCGTTTTGAGGCTGCACGGCTTTCGCCCTTTATAGCTCGGCAGATACCGGACTGTTTCTGCCAGTGTGCTAGTCAAAACACCCCTGTTCCATAAGCAATCCGCTTTTCAGCCGGTTTGCGGAACATCGCTTCAGTATCCGGCCACAGACACGTCAAGAGCAGATAGTGTCATTATCAGTCTGCCGGTTGCTGATCCGCAATAGATTTATCCGACCGCATTTCCGGCCGGACAAGGCATGTAAAAGATGAAAAGTGAACTTCCTGCAGATGCGGTATCTGCATCCGGCAAGCAAACCTCTGACGGATTTAAATTATCCAAGGTCGAGTTTATTGCTCTTATCGCGGCACTGATGGCAATCAATGCGCTGGCTATTGATGTCATGCTGCCTGCTTTGGCTGAAATCGGCAATTCTCTCGGCGTTCTGACACCGAACCATCACCAATATGTCGTTACAGTATACCTGTTCGGCTTTGCAGTCTCACAGCTGTTTTATGGCCCGATCAGTGATCGTTTTGGCCGTAAGAAGCCACTTCTGATCGGCATCGGCATTTATGTGGTCACCTCGCTGGCCTGTGTCTGGGTGCCAGAATTCAACACATTGCTGGTTTTGCGATTCCTGCAGGGGATCGGTGCGGCGGCTACACGCGTCATGACTGTCTCGATTGTTCGTGACCGCTATTCCGGCCGTGCTATGGCTGAAATCATGTCGCTGGCTATGATGGTCTTCATGATTGTTCCGGTGATTGCACCGGCGACCGGTGAAGTCATTCTGATCTTCTCCGAATGGCACATGATCTTCGGCTTTATGGCTTTATTTGCCTGTGTGATCGGTTTCTGGGCCTATTCCCGTATGCCGGAAACTCTGGCACCGGAAAACCGCCGTCCTTTCACAGCCAAATCCATTATCAGCGGCTTCGGCATTGTTATCGGTAACCGCGTGGCATTCTGCTACACGCTGGCCGCATCTTTTATGCTTGGCTCGCTATTCGGCTTCATCAACTCTGCCCAGCAGATTTATGTCGGCATTTATGATCTGGGGCGTGGCTTTCCGGTGGCATTTGCTGCCGTTGCCGCCTTCATGGCACTGTCTGCCTTCCTGAACTCACGGATGGTCGGGCGTTTCGGCATGCGGCGGATTTCGCAGGTATTGCTGATTACATTTATCAGCCTCAGCCTGCTGTTGTTCCTGCTGTCAGTGTTTTTTGAAGGGCCGGTACCATTCCCGATTTATATCGTGATCTTTGCACTGATCATGTTCTGCTTCGGCTCTATCGGTGGTAACTTCAATGCTTTGGCAATGGAGCCGCTTGGTCAGGTTGCCGGTACGGCTTCTTCCGTTCTCGGCTTTGTACAGTCGCTGACCGGTGCAGCCATCGGTATGCTGATCGGCCAGTCTTTCAACGGCACAACTGTACCGATGGCGCTTGGCTATTTCATCGTCGGCGCCATTGCGATGGTGTTTGTGCTGATTGCGGAACAAGGCAAACTGTTCCGTGCGGTTTCTCCTTCACCGCAGCATGTGATTGAGAAATGATACAAATAAAAAAAAGCCCGCTCTTCAGCGGGCTTTTTTAATATCTTCGATTACTTCTGCCACAGCGTCTGCTTTATCGCCTGCCAGCTATCTGCATCCGGCGCGATAATCAAACCACCATCCACATGACCCGGCTTATAGGCACTGCCATCAAGCCGCGCCGTATAACCACCGGCTTCCTGATGGATCAGGTTACCCGGCAGATGATCCCAAGGCATCAGCTTGTTATAAACCGCGAAATGCGCAGAACCGGTGGCAATCACGCGATATTCATGCGCCGCACAGCGATAGCCGAGATGCGAGAGAAACTTCGCCTGATTACCCGCGACCAGCGTGCGATCTGGTTCCGGCAGATATTGCCAAGATACACAACCGGTCATTTCCTTGAGCGCCGGAGCATCAGCAACACGCACTTTATGTTCACTGCCATCGGCACGACGGATATAGCTGCCCGCCCCCTTAACACCGATCAGCCAGTCACGCCCCATCGGATCATAGATAATACCGGCAACAGTTTCGCCTTTGATATTAACGGAGAGCATGACACCAAACAGCGGCACACCGGATGCGAAATTGAATGTGCCATCCACCGGATCAATGGTGAAAGCCAGATCCGCAGAGTTAAGACCATTCAACAGTGCCGGATTTTCACTGCAGGCTTCTTCGCCTACGATCATAGCACCGGCAAAGCGCTCACGCAGAGCAGCGGTGATCACCTTTTCCGAATTGACATCGGCCTCAGTCAGCAGATCAGCAGA
>NZ_JAAPBB010001227.1:0-243 GCF_019730395.1 Ochrobactrum sp. SFR4
TTCCAAGCGCGAACAGTAAGGCGGAAAACATGGCCTTATCCCGTAACCGTCGCAGTGAACGCCATGTCGATTACTGGCCGGGCTTTGTGGATGCGCTCTCCACATTGCTGCTGGCGATTATGTTCCTGCTTTCCCTTTTTGTGCTGATGCAGTTTCTGCTTAGCCAAGAGGTCAACAACAAGGATTCAGTACTGAACCGGCTCAACAGCCAGATCAGCGAGCTGACCGAATTACTGTCGCTGG
>NZ_JAAPBB010001228.1:0-243 GCF_019730395.1 Ochrobactrum sp. SFR4
AGCTTTGAATTTACTATGACAACTATCCGAGCAGAAATGATATTCATGCCCCTTATAGGCCATGTGCGGCTTGTCTGCAGCCGGATCAACCATCATCCCGCAAACAGGGTCTTTAACCCGATTACCGCTTTCATGTCCGCCATGATGATGCCCGTGATGTGCATCATGCGCATGGGCTGTATGCGATGCAGTCTGTGCCATAAAAACCTCTCCTGCTTATCAACTGATAAGCAGGATAAAGGT
>NZ_JAAPBB010001229.1:0-243 GCF_019730395.1 Ochrobactrum sp. SFR4
TAATAATTGCAAGATACTTGTATGTAAAACTCTTTATTAGTTCCATAATACATATTATCAACTCAATTCTTATAACAGCAATATGCAGATGCGACAGTTGGGCAATTTAGAGATGCGACAATTTTTGCAGCTCTTGCCCTTTTCAAATCGAACGCGGAAAGGAAGACTGGGTTTTTAGCTGCAAACAGCGGATGGGAGCCGTCATGTCTTGTCTGATCACTATGTCGCAGAAAGAACTCAACC
>NZ_JAAPBB010001230.1:0-243 GCF_019730395.1 Ochrobactrum sp. SFR4
TGCATATTTTGACTAAGATCACTCACATTTAATCCCAGAAGTCTCTCATATCCCAGGTCTCTGGAACTTTCTAGAAGCACCCACCCCAAACCTTCAAATCCAGAAACAGAATATTTTCATTTATTCTCCTGGTCCTCTGGGATTTTCTCTTTCTCCCCTCTCCCCAAACCTGATCCTGTACCCTTTCACCTCCCTTTTTTTTTGTTAAACTTTTAGTGTCTATGGGTCGTATCCTGGATGTCC
>NZ_JAAPBB010001231.1:0-243 GCF_019730395.1 Ochrobactrum sp. SFR4
GATCCAAATTCAATCACAGGCCGGTGGCAATCTTTCTGAGGCTCTCGGCAACCTGTCGCGGGTTTTACGCGACCGCAAGAAAATGGCTGCCAAGGTGCAAGCCATGTCTCAGGAAGCGAAAGCATCTGCTGCAATTATCGGCTCCCTCCCATTCTTCGTAGCCACAGTGATTTCTTTTATGAATCCGGGATATATCGGTCTGTTATTCACGACATTTCCCGGCAATGTTTTGCTGGTCATCTC
>NZ_JAAPBB010001232.1:0-243 GCF_019730395.1 Ochrobactrum sp. SFR4
CCACTTTACGGCTTGCACCATGGCTGGAGAAGACCGCGCTGGTTCTCTGCGATGTGCTGGATCATCATGACCATTCAGACCTTGCCCATTCGCCGCGTGCAATGCTGAAAAAGCAGCTGGCACGGCTGAAAGAGCGTGGCTATCGCGCTTATTTCGCCTCGGAACTTGAATTCTATCTTTTTGACGAAACCTATAAATCCGCCCGCGAGAAATACTGGAAACATATGGATACATCGTCTCCGT
>NZ_JAAPBB010000148.1:0-505 GCF_019730395.1 Ochrobactrum sp. SFR4
GGCATCAGCTACAGATTTAAATTTCTGATTATGCCCGACACTTGCGCCCATAGTGCGCTTGGTGTTTCCTGCCGTGTATGTCGGAACGGAGCCTAAGCCCGTCCGTTGTTTCAAAGCCGTATCAGCATTGAGATTTGCAAGTTGCGCTTCTACGAGTTTGAATTCATTTTCGCGCTGTCGATCTTTGAACGGGTCAAAGTTTGCGAGAAATGTATTTGCTGCTCCGGCTACGCCGTCCGCAAGACGTGCTGACAGTGGTGTGGCTGGTGTGGAACCAGTGGACACTGAGAAGCCAGCCGCGCCACCATTGCGCAAAGCGGTCAGGGGATTAAATCCCGCTGCTTCCGCTTCACGCACCATGCGACCATAGTCAACATGGCTGGTTGTTGTGGTTTCTTGCTTTTTGGATTTACCGCCGAACAAGCCTCCCAAAAGGCTTGCACCGGCACCAATAAGGGCGCCGAACATATCAGCGCCCCATATTTTGAGGACGTGATTTTTTGAT
>NZ_JAAPBB010001233.1:0-243 GCF_019730395.1 Ochrobactrum sp. SFR4
GAAAACCCGTTGCTCAATATCCGCTGGCTGACAAGTCGCCAGACGCTGACGTTTGCCGGTATGTTGTTGGTCTTTCGTCTGGTGCTTTCCGAGCAGACGGCCGGAGCAACGGGTATGTTTCAGGCTTTAGGTATTTATAATGAGCAGAGCACCGGTCTCTATTGGGTGCTGATCGCCAGTTCCGTTATGGGTGGTATTATCTGTGCAATGGTCATCAGACCGGGCAGAGAAGCGTATATTTAT
>NZ_JAAPBB010001234.1:0-243 GCF_019730395.1 Ochrobactrum sp. SFR4
GAGGCGGAGGTAGCCCCAGTCATGGCCACCCCACTTGTACGCCGCCGAAAAATCGGGCACCGGGAAGCGGGCGAGGACGTCGGTGAGCTTGATCCGGTCAGCGTAGCTTCCCTGGTCACCACTGGCACCAGGACGCTCGAGCGCGAACTCCAGCACGTTGTCGCCCTGGATCGGCGTCCAGCGAAACTGCACGTTCCGGAAGAACACCATGCCGTTGGGACCCCAGTAATCCAGCTCGTTCGG
>NZ_JAAPBB010001235.1:0-243 GCF_019730395.1 Ochrobactrum sp. SFR4
CCAGCCGGTGCGCCCGCTGCGTTGTACGCGCAAAGCCATGTCGCCGGTGTCAAAGCGGATATTCAGTTTCCAGCACGGCTGGCGTCCCTGACTGACCTGAATGACAGCGTCACTGGTCTGAAAAATATCGCCGATTGCCACCGTTTCTTCAGTCAGTCCGGTGGTGGAAAGATTTTCGCCAAATGCACCGGCATGGTTCAGAATAGTGCGCTCACCGATTTCCTGCTTCCAGCCGTCATAATG
>NZ_JAAPBB010001236.1:0-243 GCF_019730395.1 Ochrobactrum sp. SFR4
TGTATTTAACGGCGATATGTTTTGGCACTTAACTTGCTGAATTTACGGCTTTCTTTATAAAAGATGCTTGGATTTAGCGGGCAATCCTGTAGCTTGGATATGCAATAATTTTACAGGCTTGAGTCCGGATAATGGTGAGCGGTTCAGGCGGAGAATGAGGGGAAACTCATGACTTTAATCAAAAAATACACTTTGGCGCTGGCCTGTGCATCCGTACTCGGTATGAGTGCAGGGGCTTATGCC
>NZ_JAAPBB010001237.1:0-243 GCF_019730395.1 Ochrobactrum sp. SFR4
TGATTTGAGAGTCAAGCTTAGCACAGCAATTTTTTAGCACAATATGCATCTGTAAAACTTATAGGTTGATTTAAAATAACGATTTTACAAATATTTGTCTTTCCCTGAGGATAAAGCAAATCCGCATTTTGCAAGGTATCCGGAGGGACAGGACATGCAAGCAACCGGTGAAAAACGACAGCAGGCACAAGCAGATATGCTGCCACTTTGGAAAGCCAATCAGTTTCTGGCACCGGCACTGGG
>NZ_JAAPBB010001238.1:0-243 GCF_019730395.1 Ochrobactrum sp. SFR4
TTCGATCTGGGGATTGAAACCATGCTGCCTTTTGTTGCCCGTACTGATCTTGAACGCCGTATGGTGCTGGAAACCATTGAGCCGGTCTGGGAGGGCAATCAGGTCTGGCTCATTCTGGCAGGTGGCGCAATTTTTGCGGCCTGGCCGCAGCTTTACGCGGTGTCCTTCTCCGGATTTTATCTGGCGATGTTCATTATCCTGTTTGCGCTGATTTTGCGCCCTGTCGGGTTTAAATATCGCAAT
>NZ_JAAPBB010000149.1:0-504 GCF_019730395.1 Ochrobactrum sp. SFR4
AAATTGAATGGGAAACCCTTAATTGAGTCCATTGGTATAATAATCAACGTTTGCTGGAGCCAATCGGATATATCACACCTGCAGAAGCCGAAGAGGCTTTCTATGCAAATATGAAAACCTTTGATAAAGTCGCATAATTGTCGAATAAATTACCCTCCGGAAAACACGGAGCGGTTCATTTTCTAGAATCGTATTGTTGCGGAGCCTCCAAATCTGTGGCTCTGCGTCTCTTTGCTGAGAAGGCTGCTGTAAATCAGGTTCAGATCAAATTGTTCTGATCTTAGCAAGGATATGCGGGCATCAAGAAACAGGTAATCTCTATTTATGCCGGTTCCATATATTTCAAAAGGTAAGCCAGACGAGAAGGCAACCGGACGCCTTACATGGTGATCACCAAATGCGTGGTTCCATGCAGCCTTAAACTGCGCATCTACACTCAGCCCATTATTGATAATGAAGCGTTTATTCATCCGGATGCCGAGCGTAGCGACAGTGTTTTCAAGT
>NZ_JAAPBB010001239.1:0-243 GCF_019730395.1 Ochrobactrum sp. SFR4
TGCCAAACAGAATTCTCAGTGACCATAGGTGCTAATGACTACTTTCTGATATTTGTACTTAATCTAGTATATTATACATCTGTTACACTCTCTCTCTCTCTCTCTCTCTCTCTCTCTCTTGCGCTGATATTGAAAGGCCAACTTTCAAAACACATTATGAGAATGTTATAATGCTTAGTACTAAGAATACTGGTAAGTCTCAATACCTTGCATTTTAAAAAATACTACTTTCATTTGTTGTGT
>NZ_JAAPBB010001240.1:0-242 GCF_019730395.1 Ochrobactrum sp. SFR4
TATCGAACCATGCGCCATGCAGAGAGAGACGTCCCTTTTTCTCCAAAATATCAACGCATGGGAAACTGCGCAGATTATTCAGCGAATAGCGGATTGAAATACGCTCTAATGCTGTCTGGCGTTCGGTCTGGGTCATCAGCGAATTGGATGTGATTGTTTCTGCGGCTGGTGCCAGCAGGCTCATCCATTTACCGATAAAGTCACCTGGCGAAAGCGGGCTGCTTTCAGTGTCCAGCGCTGCT
>NZ_JAAPBB010001241.1:0-242 GCF_019730395.1 Ochrobactrum sp. SFR4
TATGCTGCAGCTTCGGCTATTCTGAATGATTCGACAATTGCAGAAAAACACACAGCAGAGCCGTTGTTTTGCAAAATTCCTGTCATATTTTTCCCTGATTATAGCCTCTCAGCCAATTTAATAGATAATTTGCCTGCGAGTTTTTCCACATATTGTGCAAAAGCAGAAAAAATCAGAAATTTTGTGCCGAAGATCAGGAAATAGCGGACATAAGTTGCAATCAAGCACTTGCTATTGGAGGG
>NZ_JAAPBB010001242.1:0-242 GCF_019730395.1 Ochrobactrum sp. SFR4
GTGGCACAGCACAGGCAATCTTCCGCTCACCGCAGCAAGAACGCACCCGCCGATTCGTCAATACACTGACCCATGAAGGGCAGGGTTTCAGTCAGGGAGCTGGTATTTAATTTAGTTCAAAACATTAAAAATATAATGTAACTTATTGATAAAAATATAAAACCTGCAATCGCGTTATTGCAGGTTTTTTTAATTAAACATGATATCTGTAACGACTTGGCTGATGTTCTTTAATCAATCTG
>NZ_JAAPBB010001243.1:0-242 GCF_019730395.1 Ochrobactrum sp. SFR4
GTACTGCTTAAATATGACAGCAAGGTGTAATGTCTGACCATTATCACCAAACTATGTTCCCTGCCTTAAGCCTTTGCGGATAAAACAAATGAACACAACACTGTAAACAACCGGGTTGTGGCACCGTATCTGCAAAAAAGCGAAAATGCGATGCCATAAAACCGCATAATTCACGCAAGTTGCAGATAGACTCAAGAGCCTGCGAACAGTTTTCCGCTGTAAATCAGAACAATTTGCAAAAT
>NZ_JAAPBB010001244.1:0-242 GCF_019730395.1 Ochrobactrum sp. SFR4
CCTCCGTTGAGACTGTTACCGGCGATAAATCCGAGCACTGTGGTTTCGCCGCCTTTACGATCAGAAGGGCGGCGAAAGTTGCGGCGCGCTTTAATCGCGCCTTTCATGTGCTGCACAAACTGCGGTTAATCCGCAAAACGCATGCTGTACTTTAAAAACTGATGATACGGACTGAAGAACGGTAGAGGCAGAAGAGGTGATCCGGATAACTTACAGGAAGCTCCGGAGCCGGTTTTACGGAT
>NZ_JAAPBB010001245.1:0-242 GCF_019730395.1 Ochrobactrum sp. SFR4
CCATACGGACGGATGATCCAGCGCAGCACCAACAAGATTAGGCGCACGATGGCCGAACTTGCTCATCGCATTGAACAGATGGGTCACGCCACGCGCACCGGCATCAAAACGCGCCATCGCCATTTCATAAGTGCTGTCGCTATGGCCGATACTGACAATCACGCCGCCTTCAGCCAGTTCACGCACCTGCTCCGGTGTCACCTGTTCGGCAGCCATTGTCACCAACAGACAACCGATTTTCT
>NZ_JAAPBB010001246.1:0-242 GCF_019730395.1 Ochrobactrum sp. SFR4
CCGGCTGGAAACCGGCGACCAATACGGCGACGACTGGATGAAGCCGTGACAATCAGAACAGGAGCGTCATCTTCATTCAGAGGCACATCAGATGTCATCTGATTGTCACTGCCATTGTCCCCAGCACCGCTTGTGGCATTATCATTTGTCTGGTCGTCAGCCGTATTGAGCGAAGTGTCCGATGTCAGCTGCTTGCTGTCATTATCGCCAGCGCCATTTGTGTCATTGTTCTGTGACTGATT
>NZ_JAAPBB010000150.1:0-502 GCF_019730395.1 Ochrobactrum sp. SFR4
ATGCGGCACGCAAACGTGAAGAGCGGCTGGCATGGAAACTAATGGCGCCTGCTGTCTCGCTGGTGGTGTTGTTTATTCTGCTGCCGACACTGGCTGTACTCTATCTCAGCTTCACCAATTTTGAACTCGGCTATACGGATTATGAATTTATCGGTCTGGAAAATTATATTGAGCTTTTCAAAGACCGCACCTTCCGTATTTCCCTGCAAAATACTGCTGTTTATACGCTGATTGTTACACCGGTTTCCGTTTTTCTCGGATTAGGCGCAGCCTTGCTGATTGAGAGTGAAACACGCGGCAAAGCTTTCTTCCGCACAGTCTATTTTCTGCCTGTCGCATCGCTGCTGGTTGCTATGGCCACCGTCTGGCAATATCTGCTGCACCCGACAATGGGGCCGGTCAATGCCATGCTCGGCCTTTTAGGGGTCGACGGGCCAAACTGGCTCGGCAGTTCTTCCACCGTCTTGCCAAGCCTTGCCATGATCGGTATCTGGCAATCAGT
>NZ_JAAPBB010001247.1:0-242 GCF_019730395.1 Ochrobactrum sp. SFR4
CAAGCAGATTGAACTGTTCCCCTTCGCCATGTGACAGGCTTTCCCTGCCGCAGACTACTACGAGAACTCCGCCAACATGATGGACATCAGGGTCAACTCCCTTGAGGCGTAATATTCTGTTGTCATTCCATCATGCCTTCCCTCGTTCATATGCTGGACGTCAACGTATTGGTGAGGCTGCCGGTCGCAGTCTTTTCCCTTGCTTTCTGCAAGTCGATGCCAATGTCATGGTCTGGCTGCAT
>NZ_JAAPBB010001248.1:0-242 GCF_019730395.1 Ochrobactrum sp. SFR4
TAACGAACCAATCGTTATGCACGGCCCGTTCGTCATGAATACCACACAGGAAATCAATGCCGCTCTGCGCGACTTTCAGAGCGGTAAGTTCGGAACCATACCAGCTCCATGACCGGATGACCGGCCATGCGTTGCGGGTCTCACATTCCCCGACTAGTCCCACCGCAGTTTCGAACGGAAAACCGGTTTCCAATTTTCCTGAAACTGCTCGTCCTTATGAGACCCGCAGCTGAGATTACATG
>NZ_JAAPBB010001249.1:0-242 GCF_019730395.1 Ochrobactrum sp. SFR4
TGGCCTTCCATATGGTTGCGGATGCAGATCCGAACAGCCCGCCGCCTCCGGGCGTCACCATTATGGAAGATTCAAAAGATCCGAATATCAAATATCCGATTGAAGATCAGGTCGCACTTAGCGGTGAACGTCTGACTGATGCCCGCGCCGGATTTGATCAGCGCTCCAATGAGCCGATCGTCTCCTTCCGTTTCGACAGTCAGGGTGCCCGCCAGTTCGCTGAAATCACCACAAAGAACGTT
>NZ_JAAPBB010001250.1:0-242 GCF_019730395.1 Ochrobactrum sp. SFR4
ATTTCTGGCTCTGGTTCTAATGCGTCAGATTCAGACATTTTTTGTTACCAATCCGGGTCTCAATGGTTTGATTCTCGGCGTCCTGCTGGTGGGTATCCTGCTGACTTTCACGCAGGTTCTACGGCTTGTACCGGAAATCCGCTGGGTTAACTCCTTCCGTGACGGCGACGACAACGTTTCTGATCCGGTTCTGCTGGCACCAATGCGGGCGATGATCGGCCGCCGCCAATCGATGGCACTCT
>NZ_JAAPBB010001251.1:0-242 GCF_019730395.1 Ochrobactrum sp. SFR4
GTTATTGTGACAATCGGTGTTATTGGTGCGAAGTCGGGCGGTGCCCGTCCGAAACTGTCGCAGATGGTGCCGTGGTTTATTATCGGCTTTCTGGGCATGATGGCACTGCGTAGCCTGTCACTGATCCCCCAGGTTGTTCTGACACCACTGCATGAGGGCAGTACAGCCCTGACAGTAATTGCAATGGCGGGACTCGGACTTGGTGTGGATGTGCGCACCGTTGTTAAAGCCGGTGGCCGTGT
>NZ_JAAPBB010001252.1:0-242 GCF_019730395.1 Ochrobactrum sp. SFR4
GCGGGCAAAGCTCTCCGGCGGCAATTGCAACGGAACTTTACCTGCATAGCGGCTGCCAAAACCGGCATAGGCCAGCAAGGTTGCCAGTGGCCGCAATTGCCGGTCAGAAAAGATGCTGCGCGCTAAACCTAAAAACGGAGAGGCCAGCACCATACGCTGGATGCGGGATTGCAACATTTCATGTGACTGCAAGGAAATCAACGCGCCGGTAGAATGCGCCAGAATATAGAATGGCGGCGGGC
>NZ_JAAPBB010001253.1:0-242 GCF_019730395.1 Ochrobactrum sp. SFR4
GCAAAAAATCTCTGATGTGATCGAAAATACGCATTTAAGTCAGCCTTACTGACCCGTGAGCACCCCATAATGCTCAAAAATTATACCGCCCTGAAGGCGGCATAATTAAAATTTGAATATATCAGGCTCTCTGTTCGACGAAGAACAGCGCAATCTCACATGAGAAAAACAGCGGCAGCCATAATCAGTGCAAATAAAATAATCCCTGAGAACCAGCCAGCCGCAAAAAAAGCAAATGCCAT
>NZ_JAAPBB010000151.1:0-502 GCF_019730395.1 Ochrobactrum sp. SFR4
TGTCGGCCGCCATAAAGCGCGCGCCCTGCTTTTCCGCCATGGCGTCTTTATTGGTGAGGCCAACAGCCATCTCAATATTGTCAAAGCCGGTCTGGAGCAGCAGATTTTTGAGGCTGCGCATCAATATAGTCTGGCCTATGGCTTATTCGCTGTATTTCTCGCCGGTCTGACAGGCTGGATCGGACAGTTATTATTCCGCAAGGACTAAAAACAATCAAAGTTTTTGCGCGATAAAAACATAGCCATCGAGATATTCGCCGCGATCAAGACGCAAGGCAATGTGCTGATAATCCAGCATTTCAAAACGGCTGGCCTGTAAAAGATTTTGAATATAACGGGCAGAATGCGTGAAACGTAAAGAGGGTTGTAAAATCATATCTTCACATGAACCGTCTGAATCCTGTATTTCAGGACGGTCATGTGTTTCCACCGAGAAGGCAAACACCCCTCCCCTCCGAAGACATTCCGCCGCCAGTGCAAAAGCACGCTCCAGCTGACCGAT
>NZ_JAAPBB010001254.1:0-242 GCF_019730395.1 Ochrobactrum sp. SFR4
GCCCGGCGTGCTATGGTCGCGGCGGTACCGAACCAACTGTCACCGATGCGCAGATAGTGCTGGGTCGACTTGATCCTGACCATGCGCTGGGCGGCAGTCTCAAGCTCGATCCGGAGCTGTCCTTTAAGGCGATTGAGGAGAAAATTGCCAAGCCGTTGAATATGAGTGTGACAGAAGCAGCCCTCGGTATTCTCAAAATTATCAATTCGAATATGGCGTTAGCAATCCGCTCTTCTTCGGTG
>NZ_JAAPBB010001255.1:0-242 GCF_019730395.1 Ochrobactrum sp. SFR4
TCCGGACTTATGGGAAGCTGAGTAATCAACTTCCTGCGGCAAATAGATCGGGTTCATACCGCCCGCAGCCTTTGCAGGATTTTGCGGTGCTGCCGTGCTGGTGCGGATGAATGAACCCTGCTGATAGGTTGCATTCCGTTGCAGAGCTTTATCCTGTTTTGTGCGTGCTTGCTGGCGTGTGGCGGAGCGTTGCGCCGGTGCCTGAATGCCTTGTGATCCGCTGTTGCGGTAGATACGCGGCT
>NZ_JAAPBB010001256.1:0-242 GCF_019730395.1 Ochrobactrum sp. SFR4
ATCGCCGGTGATATTGCTGGTCTGATCCGCCCGAATACCCGTGTTATTTTCACAGAATCACCGGGCTCCAACACATTTGAAATTCAGGACATTCCGGCCATTGTCGCGGTTGCCCGTGAACATGACATCATTACCATGATGGATAATACCTGGGCGACACCGCTATACCTCAAAGCGCTGGATTTCGGCATTGATATCAGTATTCATGCAGGCACCAAATATCCTTCAGGTCATTCTGATGT
>NZ_JAAPBB010001257.1:0-242 GCF_019730395.1 Ochrobactrum sp. SFR4
ATGGTCAGCCGCGTCGTATCAAAGTGCCGGATCGCACACGCGGTGCTGGTAAAGGCGCAAAGCGCAAAGCGGAGCTGAACAATGAAGCACATATCGGTGCGCCGATGCCTGGTATTGTTTCAACTGTTGCGGTTGTCAGCGGGCAGAGTGTAAAGGCCGGTGATGTGCTGCTTTCCATTGAAGCTATGAAGATGGAGACAGCAATCCATGCCGAGCGCGATGGCGTGCTAGCAGAGGTGCTT
>NZ_JAAPBB010001258.1:0-242 GCF_019730395.1 Ochrobactrum sp. SFR4
GATGACATCTGACCCCCAGAAATCCAGATGTTGCTGAAGAGCCTCTGACTGCTTGCCATAGCTGAACGGAATTAGAGTCCTGGGACGTATGTATGTGGCTGTTTTTAAAGACATACTGCTAAATAGAGAAGCCATGATGGCTGTACTTTGGCTCAGCCAGAGCAGTGACACGTGTAAGAGGGATACTGAGAACAGAAGAACTGTAAAGATGGGACCCAACTGAGCTCCACAAAATGATGGTG
>NZ_JAAPBB010001259.1:0-242 GCF_019730395.1 Ochrobactrum sp. SFR4
AAGTTCCACGGCAGAATACCGGCCACAACACAAACCGGTTTACGCAGCAGCAGCATGGTCTCATTCGGACGATCTGATGTGAGAACCTCGCCTTCAATGCGGCGTGCCCATTCGGCCATATAGTCGATATAATCTGCGGTGAAATCAACTTCCACCTGTGCCAGTCCCTGCACCTTGCCTTGTTCCTTGACCAGAATATCGGCAAGGGCAAGACGATGTTCGCGGATTTTCGCAGAGATTTT
>NZ_JAAPBB010001260.1:0-242 GCF_019730395.1 Ochrobactrum sp. SFR4
CCATAAACGGATTTTGGCTCATAATATTCAACCTGTTTTGCAGCAATGACCGGAGCCTTTACCGCGCTCCGGACAGAATAAAGATTTACAATGCAGAGGCGCGATCAGACCGCCCGCTTAAGAGTATTTTTACGCATGTCTTTATCCCAAAACCGGCACCCACTTTTGGGAGCCATGCTCTAGTAGATGACATCTGGCACGGTGTGACGGATTACCGGTCGCTTTTGTAAAGTCCGGCACAT
>NZ_JAAPBB010001261.1:0-242 GCF_019730395.1 Ochrobactrum sp. SFR4
GATAACTTAATAACACCTGTAGTAGATTCATTGAAATACCTCACTTCATTGAATTATGATGTCTTGGCCTATTGTATCATTGAAGCTTTAGCTAATCCAGAAAAGGAGAGAATGAAACATGATGACACAACCATCTCAAGCTGGCTTCAAAGTCTGGCAAGTTTCTGTGGTGCAGTATTCCGTAAATACCCAATCGATCTTGCTGGTCTTCTTCAGTATGTAGCCAATCAATTAAAGGCAGG
>NZ_JAAPBB010001262.1:0-242 GCF_019730395.1 Ochrobactrum sp. SFR4
TGGCAATCGGAGGCCCTGATCTGCTGCACAGCCTCATGCTGCGTCAAGCGTTGCGGCTGAGCAAAGGGAACCACCTCAAGGTGCTCCCCTTTCTCCGACTGTGGAACCCTGAGCAGTTCAGTGTTGAGGATTTCACTCAGCAGTCGGGAAACGACGGCAAAATCTATCCGTCGCTTGTCGAACAAGTGATTCATGCCGCTGCGTCCGAGGCTGCCGACAGCGATAGAGCAGATGACCGCCAC
>NZ_JAAPBB010001263.1:0-242 GCF_019730395.1 Ochrobactrum sp. SFR4
CTGCCGGAAAGCTTTCGGGGGGCATGAAGCAGAAACTCGGTCTGTGCTGCGCATTGATCCATGACCCCGACCTGTTGATCCTTGACGAACCGACCACGGGAGTCGATCCGTTAGCGCGGGCCCAGTTCTGGGACCTGATCGGGCGCATCCGTCTGGATCGTTCCGATATGAGCGTGATTGTGGCCACCGCCTACATGGACGAAGCTCAACGCTTCGACTGGCTCGTGACCATGGATGCTGGT
>NZ_JAAPBB010001264.1:0-241 GCF_019730395.1 Ochrobactrum sp. SFR4
TTGAAGGCCTATGCAAGCACGGCGTATATGTCGATAAGCTGACATTCTACCGGATCAGTGATGTACCAAAACCATTTGAAAAGCCGTACTTTATTGAGGCAAAAGCTGATGATCCTATGAGCGGATCGTGGATAACATCTGACGGGAGCCTGATGGATATTTCTGTCCGGTATGAGAGCGAATTCAGGTTCGGCCACCTGAGCGGCTTCTTACATTTCGATGGTATGAAACTGGCTTTATC
>NZ_JAAPBB010001265.1:0-241 GCF_019730395.1 Ochrobactrum sp. SFR4
GCTTAAAAAATGTTGCGGGTGTCCCGGTACCGCGTCCGATAGCACCTGTATTTGCCGGAGTTCGTGCCCGTGTCGTTGCCTCGGCTGAAGGGGTATCTGGTTCTGTATCCAATAAGCCAATCCGAACGATTGATGGTGTTGCACGATCAATCCTTTACCCGGAAGACAGTAACTACCTGAACGAAAATCACGTCGCGACTGTCATCAATGAACGTGGTGGTCTGCGAACATGGGGTTCAAG
>NZ_JAAPBB010000152.1:0-500 GCF_019730395.1 Ochrobactrum sp. SFR4
GCGGGTATTGGAGGCACGAAAAGCCACGATCCCTTATGGCAAAGACGGCAAAACAGCCCGTGATATGCTCAAACGTAACCGCGCGGTGTTGCTGACGGCACAGGCGATGAAGAGTTTCGATACGGATGCTGCTGCATCCCGTGAGGCGGGGACAGAAGCCTATAAGCTGGAGCCAGAACTGATACCGGCTGCTTTGATCGCTGCGCGTTGCTATCTGCGCGACGGTCATATCCGCAAAGGCAACCGCTTACTGGAAACTGTGTGGAAGCGTGAACCGCATCCGGAAATCGCGGATGCTTATATTCATGGCCGTTCCGGAGACACAGCGCTGGATCGTCTGAAAAAAGCCCGTCATCTCGCAAGTCTGCGCAATCATCATGTGGAATCTGCGCTGGTTGTTGCCCGCGCAGCACTGGATGCCGGAGAACTGACACTGGCACGGGAAAGTGCTGAAGCGGCATTGAAGTCTGCCCCGCGTGAAAGCGCCTATTTGCTGATGG
>NZ_JAAPBB010001266.1:0-241 GCF_019730395.1 Ochrobactrum sp. SFR4
CCTTATACGCAGCGCTTGTTGTCCGCGATTCCGGTCACGCATCCGGCACAGAGAAAAGCGCGCATTATAACCGCTGCCGATAAGGAAAAACCACGCAGTCCGCTGAAACCGCTTGATTTCACTCCGTCGATCAGCCGGTGGGCGAGGGCGTCCGACGGGCATTATATCCGGCAATCCGCATAACGAAATGCAATGAGAACGGGGCATTTATTCAATGCATATCATCAATAAACTTGCTGCT
>NZ_JAAPBB010001267.1:0-241 GCF_019730395.1 Ochrobactrum sp. SFR4
CAAAACCCACACCATGATAGCCGCGCTCACGGCCGATCACGCGGGTACGGGTGCCCTGACCAATCGCACGCTGATAGGCAATCGCAATTTTCAGAGCTGTATCAACGGACTCTGAACCGGAACCGGTGAAGAAAACGCGGTCGAGAATTTTGCCATCACCACGCGGTGCAATTTCACCAAGACGGGTGGCAAAATCAAAAGCAATATTGTGGCCCATCTGGAAGGTAGGCGCGAAATCCAT
>NZ_JAAPBB010001268.1:0-241 GCF_019730395.1 Ochrobactrum sp. SFR4
TTGATCATTTCCAGCATTTCCGGCCGCTTCATATAAATCGCGGTAAAACCGAAAATCGCCAGCGTGATGAGCGTTGTCATCATCTGCGCCATATAAAGCGTCATCGAGCGGCGCGCCATTTTCAGAGACAGCAGCAGGCGATTGCCTTCAACAAATTTGGAACTATAGGCAAGCGCAACAGCCAGACCGGAAATCAGCACAAATGCTTCCGCAGAATCGGAAAAACCGAATTCGCGATGTG
>NZ_JAAPBB010001269.1:0-241 GCF_019730395.1 Ochrobactrum sp. SFR4
CGCATAAACTGCGCCGACAGTTACCCCTGAAGAAAGGAATTGCATAAATTCGGACATAAGCTCTCCGGCGTCTGTCGGGGATGGCGGATATCAGAGCATTTCCGGCAAAAGTGTGAAACGGTTTTGCGTCGGATAATGCGACAAACAAAGACTGAGAGCGGTTCTCCGATTCCGTGTTCATCAGAACCGCTCCGGGCTATTTCCCGCCTGTAGTTGACAGGCGGGAGCAGGGGCAAAGCTT
>NZ_JAAPBB010001270.1:0-241 GCF_019730395.1 Ochrobactrum sp. SFR4
ATTTGCCGATGTAGCGGCAAAGGAAAAAGGCTTCACTCTGGTTAAAATCGGTGCGGAAGACGGCGAAAAGGTTCAGTCTGCACTGGATAATCTGGCTGCACAGGGTGCGACGGGCGTGATTATTTGTACGCCGGATGTCAAACTCGGACCTGGTATCATTGCCAAGGCAGAAGCCAATGGCCTTAAACTGATGACTGTTGATGACCGTCTTGTCGGTGCTGATGGCAAGCCGCTCGAAGAT
>NZ_JAAPBB010001271.1:0-241 GCF_019730395.1 Ochrobactrum sp. SFR4
TCATTGAGACGACGGCGCAAAGCACGCTCGGACGGGATCGGTGCCCATTTCTGTTTCTTGGCAACAGTCACCATACGACGGTAGCAAGCTGAAAAGGCAGGCTTTTCAGGGCGTAAAAAATCAGACTTCAAAAACTCCCATGCCGATGCGTGGCACTCTGCTTTATCCGCACCCGGTGCAGAAGATGGCATAAGAACAGCAAGCCAGATGTCACGATCATAACCATCAACCATCGCCATCC
>NZ_JAAPBB010001272.1:0-241 GCF_019730395.1 Ochrobactrum sp. SFR4
CTTATTCACGCGCTGCCGTTTCGTGGCTGGAAGGGACATTTCTCACGTTGCGTCCTTCTTTTGGTAATCACGGCGATATTTTTGCTTACTGCACGGATATTGTCTGGGATGCAGGGAACGCGCATCTCAAATTCGAAGAACGCGAGCGTACTGATGCATCCTTTTCACAGCGTGGTTGCGTTTCAGTCCCGCATCTCTCTGGACATGTCTATCTTGTGACCAATACGTCCGGTCAGTACCG
>NZ_JAAPBB010001273.1:0-241 GCF_019730395.1 Ochrobactrum sp. SFR4
GACAAAGATTTAAATAATTGTAGATTTTATAACGAACTACGAAAGTAAGTGTAATAAATAACGGCTTTATATCAAATAAATAATGATATTATATTTTCAAAAACCACATTTATATGGGCGTAAAAGTCTTTAAGTTTAATATAAATTATTTTTTGGGTGTTTCATGAGATATTATAGATTTTTTACAAAGTTATTGCTTTGCTCAGTTGTTGCTTCTTCCGCAAATGCACAAAATTTAATG
>NZ_JAAPBB010001274.1:0-241 GCF_019730395.1 Ochrobactrum sp. SFR4
AGGGTTGTTTGACGGCTATGCCTGCACAACCCATGCGCTCTCTGTTGATGAATTGCGTGCGATAGCTCCGGCTGCCCGTGTGCTGGATAACCGGTTGTTTGTCGAAGATGGTGAGCGTTACTCCAGCGCGGGGATTTCGACCGGAACCGATTTGATGCTGCATGTGGTGGCAAAGCTAACCTCGCCGGTCGTGGCGCTCAATATTGCCCGTTATATGGTTGTGTATATGCGGCGTACCGGT
>NZ_JAAPBB010000153.1:0-500 GCF_019730395.1 Ochrobactrum sp. SFR4
AGAAACGATTTCAGAAGCGATGAAAATATCGAACTCGCGCTCGAGCTTGCTACCTATGGCGGCGCGCGAATGATGGATATTGCGGATTACGGCATTCAGGAAGGCTGTGATGCCAGTTTCATATTGCTCAATGCCGAAACACCCGCCGATGCTGTTGCATCACGCCCCGTTCGCAGCGCCGTTTACAGGAAAGGCGCTCTGATTGCGAAGGAAGGCAAACTGATTACTCCCAGATAAATACAGACCAACATTAGGCATAAGGAGGAGATTGCCAGATGTTCAATAATTACGGGAAAAAAGCCGTGCTGGCTTTTGGTGTTCTGGTCGGAGCACTGACAGCAACCGCACATAGCCAGAGTGAAAAAGTAATCAAAATCGCCACTGAGGGCGCTTACGCCCCCTGGAACTTTACGGAAGCCGGCTGCAAGCTCGCCGGTTTTGAAATCGGCCTTCTTGAGAATTTATGTCCGCGTATGAAAGTGAAATGCGAATTAATTGTG
>NZ_JAAPBB010001275.1:0-241 GCF_019730395.1 Ochrobactrum sp. SFR4
TGACCATCACAGGCTTTCCGACAGCGACCACGCCCGGCCTGCTCGACGAGATGAACCGGCTCGCGTTCCCGTATCGCTGGTCCACCCGCACCATCCTGATGGACAAGACGGACGCGACGAAACTCCTCACCAAAATCCGCCGTCAATGGTTCGCCAAGAGAAAATCCATCGCCGCGATCCTCAAGGAGGTGATGACCAACGAGCAATCGGCGCTGGTGGACACCGATGCGTCCAACAAGGC
>NZ_JAAPBB010001276.1:0-241 GCF_019730395.1 Ochrobactrum sp. SFR4
GCTGATGGTGGCGATGTCATTATTGCTTATACCTATAAGCTGCCACGTATTGATATGTTGTGCTTAGCGGAAGATGGCAGCCCTGTTTATGTCAAAGGCCTCTCGGCTATCGGACAGCCAATGAAGCCGGTACCGCCACGCAATGTGCTGCCATTATGTGAAATTTATAATAACTGGATGGGAAAGCCAGTTGTTATAAACACCGGAACACGTGTGCCGCCATACGATGAATTATGGCGTT
>NZ_JAAPBB010001277.1:0-241 GCF_019730395.1 Ochrobactrum sp. SFR4
TATGATGATGTTGAAGGCGATCTGATCGAGCATATCCGCCAGATAGTCGGCCCCGATATTGCGATTGCTGTTGAGCTGGATCTGCACTGCCATCTCACAGATCGTATGATCAATAATGCAACAATAATCGCAACTTATAAAGAATACCCGCATACGGATATTGAGGAAGTCGCAGCGCAGCTCTTTGCATTGATGGTCAAGACACTGAACGGCGACGTACAGCCGGTTATGGCATTATATG
>NZ_JAAPBB010001278.1:0-241 GCF_019730395.1 Ochrobactrum sp. SFR4
AGAAAATCCGGCGCTCTGGTGCTTGTTCATTGTGAGAATGAAGACGTAATCCGCTTTCTGATTGCACGTCATGAAGACAACAGTGAATTCGCCCCCAGATATCATGCATCCAGCCGTCCTGCTGCCGCTGAACGCGAGGCAACGCATCGTGCCCTATCACTGGCAGAAGTTGTCGATACGCCTATCGTCATTGTTCATGTCTCCAACAGGCAGGCAATGGAAGAAATTCAACGGGCGCGTT
>NZ_JAAPBB010001279.1:0-241 GCF_019730395.1 Ochrobactrum sp. SFR4
GTGCAGAGAACTGTTTATCCGGTCTGTTTCCTTCAGGTTCCGGCGGTGTCTAGTCTGTAGTTCAACTCTCCAACAATGATCAGCAGCAGTGGTGAACGGAAGTCCAAGGATATAGCAGTGTCTCAGTCCTATGAGGCAGGCAGGCAGGCCTATTTGTCGATTCTTAATCTTAGAACATAAGCCATCGGTGTTCAGTGCCCTTGTGTTTGGGGCTCTTCCTAATTTTTTTTCTTATAGTTTG
>NZ_JAAPBB010001280.1:0-241 GCF_019730395.1 Ochrobactrum sp. SFR4
GATCATAAGATTTTTCGTCAGAAATGACGCCACAAGCATTCTGACACGATTATGCATCCATCCTGTTGCCCACAATTGACGCATTCCAGCATCAATAATCGGTATGCCGGTCTGTCCTTTTGTCCATGCAATGAAAGATGCGGGATCCTTGCGCCACTCAATTGGTTCAAGTGTCGGGCGCATATCATGCGTGGTAATATCTGCTCTGTGATAAAGTTGATGGTACTGGAAATCACGCCAG
>NZ_JAAPBB010001281.1:0-241 GCF_019730395.1 Ochrobactrum sp. SFR4
AGTGTCAGCTTGATAGTGAAACGGCCGTTTTTGACGAGGGGCTTGACGAGCTTGGCGATGTAAGAGCGGATGCGGCGGCCGGTGCTGGCGAGGAATTTGAAGATTGCGTTCATGATGAGCTCCTTTGGTTGTCTGCGTTGATCGCAGGTCCAGGATGGCTCTCGGCGTTGAGCGCTGTTGCACCCTTCAGGGCCGTAGCGCAGCGAAGGACTTTGTGCGGCGTGAGTTTTGGAGCGGCCTT
>NZ_JAAPBB010001282.1:0-241 GCF_019730395.1 Ochrobactrum sp. SFR4
GTGTCTTTTTACCCAAATATCCCATAGAATCCTCCATATTCATTTCAGGCCGGTTCTCCCGCAAAATCAGCTGGTTAAGCTATCTGCACCGGTTCTGTTTCTGCACTGATAATCTCAAAGCAGTTATCAACAATCATTGCGAAGATTGCTCGTCTTCGTGAAAAAATGTAATGCCTCTAAAGTATTAGATTCATTACATTACATGAAAATGCTGATCGCAATTCAGGCGTGATCTTTTATG
>NZ_JAAPBB010001283.1:0-241 GCF_019730395.1 Ochrobactrum sp. SFR4
CATAAAAAACAAGTCAGCCTGACCGATGCCGGTGTGAAACTGCTTGAAATCACGCACCGGCTCTTCGAAGTGGAACAGCAGGCACTGGATTTCCTGTCTGAATCACGGGTGCTGCGTGCGGGAAAGTTGCGCATTATGGCCGATGCGGCACACCATATTCTTGGTATTCTCGGAGCCTTTCGGGAGAAATATCCCTCGGTGCAAATCAGCGTGCAAACCGGCAATAGTGAGGAAGTTATCT
>NZ_JAAPBB010001284.1:0-241 GCF_019730395.1 Ochrobactrum sp. SFR4
CCCGTCAACATCTCAGCCTTTGGCCAGATCACCGTTTCACCATCCCAAAAGACAAGATTCCAGATTGTGGCCTCGCTCAAGCGCCCCTGCCTGTCGACAAAAACTGCATCATCAAACCCTTGCCTTATAGCCTCATGTAAATAGAAAGTTTTTCCGGCCTCCCCCACGTGCTTTATAGTTGCGAGCGATCTTTCGTGCGACACTGTCTTTAATCGCAAAGATCCTTTCGGGCCATCCGATG
>NZ_JAAPBB010000154.1:0-500 GCF_019730395.1 Ochrobactrum sp. SFR4
GGAAATGAGCAATCGCCGCATTGAAGGCACGCGCTTCCTGTTCAGGACTCTCCTGACCGCAAATTGCAGACACCACAGCCAGACCATCAACACCGGTCGCCAGCACATCCTCCACATGCGGCAGCTTAATGCCGCCGATTGCCACAGCTGGCAGGCCGTTGTGCGAGTAAACCCGTTTCAACCCGTCAAAACCGATGGAAGGTGCGCAGTTCTTTTTGGTAGCGGTCGGGAAAACTGGGCCGATGCCGAGATAATCGACCACAGCACTATCCGCTTTAGTGGCCATTTCCGCGGTCTGCACCGACAGACCGAGGATCATATCCGCCCCGATTTTTGTCCGCACCTGTTCCGGTGAGCCATCATGCTGGCCGATATGCAAACCATCAGCATTGATAGCAATGGCAACCTCAATATTGTCATTGATAATCAGCTTGGCATTAGTGCCTTCAAGCGCCGCTTTCAATGCTTTGGCAGTTTCAAGCATCTCCTGCTGGTTAGCA
>NZ_JAAPBB010001285.1:0-241 GCF_019730395.1 Ochrobactrum sp. SFR4
GAAGAAGAAACACTGAGGCTGATCGGCGACCATTTTCGCCGCGCGCGTCTTGCAGCGGGGTTGACCCAGGAGCAGGTGGCCGATCTTGCGGGCATTTCGCGCCCGCGCTACCGCGACATCGAGACGGGGGCAGCAGCCGCGCGCACCACGACTTTGATCAACATTGCCAGGGCGCTTGGGCTGGAAATGATACTGGTCCCGCAGGCAATGGTGCCCGCCATCGAGACGCTTTTGCGCCCCG
>NZ_JAAPBB010001286.1:0-241 GCF_019730395.1 Ochrobactrum sp. SFR4
TTATGCTTTGCCTTTCGGTCGTGGCTTTGGTGCCGGATTGCCGGTGGATATTACCAGTGATTTTCAGTTCGGGAAAAATATTGTCCGTTTGCCGAATTTGCAGGGCAAAATTGATGATGAGGCAGTGACTGCGCGGTTGGACGGTTCGCTAAGTGATCAGGCCGTAGCACAATTGCGTGGTGAGATTAAGCTGGAACGCTTTGATCTGGCTGCACTATTCGCAGGCATGACCGGTTTGCCG
>NZ_JAAPBB010001287.1:0-241 GCF_019730395.1 Ochrobactrum sp. SFR4
CCTTTACCGGTAATAACCAGCACAAAGCGCAGGCCTCTGTGCCAAGCATCTACAAGAAAACTGTAAAGCAGGTCATGCGCCTCGCGCTGACGCATACCGTGCAAATCGATCCTTGCCTGAATTTCAACACGCCCTTTGGCAATTTTGCGGATGGTTGGCCGGTCAATATCATGGAGCGGATTGGTAACCGTCTCCTGCTTTTTGCGTGTTTGCAGGGATGTTTCGCTCGCAGCTTTTGCTG
>NZ_JAAPBB010001288.1:0-241 GCF_019730395.1 Ochrobactrum sp. SFR4
TATCCAGTTTTACAAAAGCTTCGGCAAGCCGCCACAATACGTCCACTTCATTGCAAGTGAGAAGCTGCGGTGTCTGTGAAGCAAGATTTACCACCATTTCATATTGATTATTATCGGAAGCATTGATCAGCCGCTGGCGGGCCTCTGCGAGGTCAAGGCTTGTCATTAGATCAGTAGGTACAATCCATTCAGGATCCTGAATTTTGTGTGTGGCAATCGCTTTTCTCAGTTCGGCATATTG
>NZ_JAAPBB010001289.1:0-241 GCF_019730395.1 Ochrobactrum sp. SFR4
TGTCTGGCCGCATCTTCGATCGAAAGCCATTGCGGTTCCGGCTGCTTACCAGCCACGATCACGTTGATACGGTCCCAGGTGTTAAGGCAATGGTCGGCCACCCATAGAAGCGTGTTGGCATCCGGCGGAAGGTAGATTCGCACCACGTCAGCCTTCTTGTTGGCAACCAGATCTACGAACCCCGGATCCTGGTGGGAGAAGCCGTTATGGTCCTGTCGCCATACATGTGAGGTCAGCAGGT
>NZ_JAAPBB010001290.1:0-241 GCF_019730395.1 Ochrobactrum sp. SFR4
AGTTTGAGAAAAAAGCGGGAGTATGAGCCCCGCTGCAGGTGGCCGGTAATTCGTTGTGATTGCTAGAGCGTGTTGCGTTTAATCGTTCCCACTGCGCTCGTGTCTCAATTCTTTTAATTATCGCATGTTCGCGGTAGCTCAAATGAATTCATTTGAGCGCGACATGCTTTAGCCGGAAATCCAGCGCCCTTTAATCGGTGCAAAACTGTAACGGTGTAATCCTGCGACCGGCCCTTGATCC
>NZ_JAAPBB010001291.1:0-240 GCF_019730395.1 Ochrobactrum sp. SFR4
TACCGCAACAGCCGTGAAAGCAGGGGAGTAAGCCTTATGGAAATCTATGTAACGCTTATTCAGCTGCTTGATTCAACCTTGCGTTTGTCTGCGCCTTTGCTGTTTGCTTGTCTTGCAGGGCTTTATTCCGAGCGCGCAGGGATCGTTGATATCGGTCTTGAGGGCAAAATGCTGGCTGGTGCCTTTGCTGCCGGTACAGTGGCTGCCATTAGCGGTTCTGCCATTGCCGGTCTTGGTGCT
>NZ_JAAPBB010001292.1:0-240 GCF_019730395.1 Ochrobactrum sp. SFR4
ATATTCAGTGATTAAACAATGCCAGCTTCTTTGCGGGCTTTGTCAACCAGCTTGTTCTTGGAGATCCCCCCTCGGCTATGCCGAGAAAAAGAAAACTTGGATCGCCATAAACCGAAACCGGATTAGTTGCGGGCTTTATCAACCAGTTTGTTCTTGGAGATCCAAGGCATCATAGCGCGCAGCTTGGCACCAACTTCTTCGATCTGGTGATCGTCGTTCATACGACGGATACCCTTGAAG
>NZ_JAAPBB010001293.1:0-240 GCF_019730395.1 Ochrobactrum sp. SFR4
GTAAAATAGACCAGCTTGTCAGTGGCAAAATCCGGCGAGACGGCAATATCCAGCAAACCGTTTTGCCCTTCAAAAGACACAGGCGGCACATTCGCCACCTCGGTCTTTTTGCCCTTCTGATCCGTCAGGAAAATATGACCGGCTTTTTCTGTTACCAGCAGCCGCTGATCAGGCAAAAAAGCAATTGCCCACGGCGTATTGAAGGCGGCAACTTCCTGCACTTTAAACGGGTTCTCAGCT
>NZ_JAAPBB010001294.1:0-240 GCF_019730395.1 Ochrobactrum sp. SFR4
TGATTTGCCGCCAGCAGAAAAAAGTCTTGATAATTTAGCACGCACAAAATGGCGTGGCTCTGTTGAGTTAACACGACAAGTTGCTGGAAAAACAAAAAGAATTTGGAAATATCACATTTCGCTTTTGCCGGAGGCTGCACGTCTACGTTTGGAAATGGTCCAGCTTGAACCTGAAGATGAAAGCCCAGAAGCGAAGGCACGCAGAGAAATTGAAAAGCAGCTTTGGGCGCGTTTTAATGC
>NZ_JAAPBB010001295.1:0-240 GCF_019730395.1 Ochrobactrum sp. SFR4
GTGCTGGTGGACGGTGATATTCCGATGAATGCCGGTTGTCTGCGCCCGATTAAAATCATTGTGCCGGAAGGCTCGATGCTGTCACCGCATTATCCGGCTGCTGTTGTAGCAGGCAATGTGGAAGTCAGTCAGGCTGTGACCAACTGTCTGTTCGGTGCAACCAAGGCTATGGCTGCAGCACAGGGTACGATGAATAATCTGACCTTCGGTAATAATGAGTATCAGTATTATGAAACTATC
>NZ_JAAPBB010001296.1:0-240 GCF_019730395.1 Ochrobactrum sp. SFR4
CTGCCGGTTTCAACCTGTTCGCAATTCCGGGTGATGGCCAGAACAGCTATGAAGTGCATATTCCGTATGTTTTGGGTTTGATCACCACACGCAGTCTGAGCACAGAATTGCCGGGTATCAATGATCTGGTTGATATGGCTGAAAGACGTATCGAAAACGGTATCAAAGCCTCCGTTGACCTCGATCGTGTCCGCGCTAACCCGAATGACGCTGAAGCCCGTGAAGCCTTCAACGCCAATT
>NZ_JAAPBB010001297.1:0-240 GCF_019730395.1 Ochrobactrum sp. SFR4
ACAGAGCGCCTTCGCGTCCATTAACGATGCTTACGCCCCAATTGCCATTTGTAAAAAATGGTACTTCCTTAGACGATCTATCGGATTGAGAAGGCACAGGTTCTGGTCGCTTGAATGTCTGAGGTTTTTCGGCTGCTATTTTTTCTACGCTAATCACCGATTGTATGAACTCAGAGTCGGGATTCACCAGAGCTGTGATTTTACAATTGTCATCCATTTTACAAGTCTGAAAGATCTTGT
>NZ_JAAPBB010001298.1:0-240 GCF_019730395.1 Ochrobactrum sp. SFR4
GCGAAACCATTATGGATGGTCTGGATGAGTTGCGTGTCAAAGAATCAGACCGTCTTGCAGCTGTTGCCCGTGGCCTTGAAGCCAATGGTGTCGATTGTACTGAAGGCGAAATGTCGCTGACGGTGCGCGGCAATCCGTCCGGCAAGGGTTTTGGCGGCGGCACTGTTGCCACCCATCTCGACCACCGTATTGCCATGAGCTTCCTCGTGCTGGGACTGGCTTCTGAAAAACCGGTGACCG
>NZ_JAAPBB010001299.1:0-240 GCF_019730395.1 Ochrobactrum sp. SFR4
GTCTGAAAAATTGGCACGTCTCGCCGGTGAAGAAGCCATTGCCCAGTCCGGCCTGTCGGTCACAGATTTCGGCGGCCCGCTGTTTCTGGCAGCTCCTCCAGTTGAACTCGATTGGAAAAGCCGCTTTGCACTGGATGCTCTGGTAAAAAATCAGGGTGAGCCAAGCTATCAGCTGCTGCTGGAAGCCTGCCGCAACAATCCGCGTATGGACGAATTCAACACCACGCAGTTCGGCTATAT
>NZ_JAAPBB010000155.1:0-497 GCF_019730395.1 Ochrobactrum sp. SFR4
GGGGGAGGAGGAGGGATTAGGGGGATGTTTGCCTGGAAACCGGGAAAGGGAATAACACTCGAAATGTATATAAGAAATACTCAAGCTAATAAAAAAAAGAAAAGAAAAGTAGTAACCAGGTCCAGGCCATTTCCCACAGATAGGGATACCTAGAGATTTAAATGATCTCTCCTAGTGTAAGCTGGAGGCTGTTTTGAGACCTTTGGCATGCGTTTTATTTTTTATTTTTATTTTTTATTTTTTTTTTTTTTTTGAAGGAGTTCCCGAACCTCCGCTGCCCGTTGAGTCCCGTTCTTCCACGCCACGTGCCTCCCGAGTGCAACGCCTCCTTTTTTTTCTCGCCCTCGAGAAGGGTAAATTTTTTTTTTTTGTGTGTGTGGCAGTGTTAGCGACTTCTTCCCGTGCTCTCTCTCGCTCTTCTCGCTCGTATTCCCGTCCAGTGCGTTGTTAGAAAGCTCTCACGCCCGTTGTTCCCGATGCATGGCGTGTCTCGCTCC
>NZ_JAAPBB010000016.1:0-67871 GCF_019730395.1 Ochrobactrum sp. SFR4
TATTGGCGTGATGATCTCTGCTTCGCATAATCCTTATTATGATAATGGTATCAAGCTCTTTGGCCCTGACGGATATAAATTGTCAGATGCTCTGGAACTGCAGATCGAAAAGCTGATTGATGATGACATGAGCGCGCATATGAGCAGCCATGGCGAAATTGGCCGAGCGAAACGCGTTGACGGTGATATTTATCGCTATATCGAATTTGCCAAGCGCACCATGCCACGTCATTTGTCGCTTAACGGCCTGCGCATTGTTGTCGATTGCGCCAATGGTGCAGCCTATAAAGTGGCGCCGGCTGCTTTGTGGGAACTCGGTGCCGAAGTCATCACCATTAATAATACGCCAAACGGTACCAATATTAATGAGGATTGCGGCTCAACCCATCCGGAAGGTCTGATCCGTAAAGTTCATGAAACCCGCGCCGATGTTGGTATTGCCCTTGATGGTGATGCGGACCGTGTGCTGATGGTTGATGAAAACGGCACAATCATTGACGGCGATCAGCTGATGGCTGTGATTGCGGAAAGCTGGTCAAAGAGCGGACGTCTGGTTGGCGGTGGTATTGTTGCAACCATCATGTCCAATCTCGGACTTGAGCGTTTCCTGCAGGATCAGGGATTATCTCTTGCCCGTACTAAAGTTGGTGATCGCTATGTTGTTGAACATATGCGTGAGAATGGTTTCAATGTCGGTGGCGAACAGTCCGGCCATATTGTGTTGTCTGAATTTGGTACAACCGGTGACGGATTGATCTCTGCGCTGCAAATCCTTGCTGTTATGCAGGAGCAGGGGCGTCCGCTGAGCGAGGTTT
Organism: Ochrobactrum sp. SFR4; assembly: GCF_019730395.1. Lineage (NCBI taxonomy): Bacteria > Pseudomonadati > Pseudomonadota > Alphaproteobacteria > Hyphomicrobiales > Brucellaceae > Ochrobactrum > Ochrobactrum sp. SFR4. Next base: position 816 of record NZ_JAAPBB010000016.1, read on the forward strand.
GCCGCAAATTCCAGCCTGTACCGCAGATTCTCAAAAATATCCGCGTTGCCGGCGGGAAACTGCTTGAGAATAAAACGGTCGTTCAGGCGATTGAAGAAGGCAAGAATGTTTTGGGTAGCGGCGGCCGTGTTGTAATCCGCCCGTCAGGCACAGAACCTCTGATCCGTGTGATGGCTGAGGGGGATGACCACAAGCTGGTTGAAACTGTTGTCGATGATATTATCACATCGATCAGAACTGCAGCAAAGTAACAGGTCTCTTTACGAATTTGTGCCTGTGTTCATCTTTGGCAATCTATATCGCTTATCAATAAAATTGAATATTTTCAACGCAAAGAGGGGCATTTTCTGCCCCTCTTTTTTATATATTTATATGCGTAATTATTAATAAATATCGTGAATAAACAAGGTTAAGTAGCATTTAACCTTTCCGAATTATGGTGATGTCAGAGAATAGTCGTCCCGGTGCTACATGGCCGTGGAAATGCGATAGGACATGCTATGATGAACTTAAAGAATTTGCTTATCGCCGGTGTTGCAGGGCTGACAATAGCGGGCTCTGTTTCCTCGGTCTTTGCAGCAGATATCGTGGATATCCCTGAACCTATCATTCCGGAAGTGGTGGTTCCGCCTGCGCCGGTTGGCGGCTGGTATCTGCGTGGTGATATCGGTTATGCCGGTGCTAAATTCAAAGGTGCCAATTATACTACGATTGATAGTAATTGCGGTACTTGCGGTGGCGGCAGCCCAACCTTTGGCGAGAACTCACTTGATGGTAAGCTGAAGGGCTCATTCCTGCTTGGTGGTGGTGTCGGTTATCAGGTAACAGATTACTTCCGTACCGATCTGACTGTCGATTATCTGACCCGCGCGAAGTTTAGCGGCTCAACAAGCGGCGTGTGCAGCAATGATGCAGGTTATTTTGCTTGTGCCTCTAATGATACCGCGAAAATGTCGGCGCTTTCCATTCTGGCCAATGCCTATATTGATCTGGGTAACTTCAACGGCTTCACGCCTTATGTCGGTGCCGGTATCGGTGGTACACGCATTAAATGGGGTGACCTGACCAATACGATTGACCCGGGCTTTTATCAGTCGGGCTCGACTGTTCATTCCGGTTCTGCAAGCTGGCGCTTTACCTGGGCTCTGATGGCTGGTCTTTCCTATGATCTGACCCAGAGCCTGAAGCTGGATGCCGGTTATCGTTTCCGCCGCATTGAAGGTGGCGAAATGTTTGGTGCAACTAAGGATATCGGCCGCGGCTTTGATCGCAGCTTTGATATTCACGATGTACGCGTCGGTCTGCGCTACCAGTTTGGCGGTTATAGTAGTCCGGTCGCTTATAGTGATGTGACAACACCGGTTTATAAATAAGTGAGTTTGTACTGCACCTGAAAAGGCGCAGTACGGTTCATACTCATATTATCATTCAATATTTCAGTCTCATGTGAGGCGGAAAACAGAATTACAGGATGCAGATGATGAAAAAATCTTCATTCGCATCATTGCGCAAAGCAGTGATTGCAGTTTTCGCACTATCAGCTGCAACCGGATTGGCGCAGGCTGCCGATCTCGATCAGGTTCTCTATGCCTCTCCTGTTGAACAGGAAGTTTATAAACCCGTGGAAATCGGTTCAGGCTGGTATCTGCGCGGGGATATTGCCTATGTACCGTCTGATAATGTTAAAGCCCGTTTGAAAGGCTATAACCTGTTAGGTGAAGGACGTGGCGACACGAAAGCGACAGCTGCCTATAGCGGTGGTATCGGCTATCAGTTTACCGATAATATTCGCGGTGATGTGACCGTGGGTTATCGCAAGATGAAAGTCAGTCGTGAGCCTGTGGAAGCCGGCATCTGGGATGTAATGGCAAATGCGTATTATGATATAGGCAATTTTTCAGGGGTAACACCCTATGTCGGTGCCGGTATTGGTATGGCGAAAGTCGATTACAAAGTGCAGGGTCCTGTTGGTGAATATATTAATGGCCGTGATACGACCCGTCTGCAGTGGGCGCTGATGGCCGGTGCGTCTATTGATGTGACCGAAAATGTCAAATTTGACCTTGGCTACCGTTATGCACGTATATCATCCGGCGATGCCGGAAATTGGGGTCCGCTGACGATCACAGACAATAGTCTGGAATCGCATCAGATCCGCGCCGGTCTGCGTATGACGACCTGGTGATGACCGGAGAATGTCAGTTTTATAAACGCCGTGCCTCACGAGAGGCACGGCGTTTTTGTTTTAAGGTGATACCACGGTTCTGATGCGGTGCTATTCTTTATACGGATTATAAAGGCTGTTGTCTGATGGTTGTGCGCTGTCATCGGGGGTGGAAGGTACTGCGGGCGGCGGGGAAACCGGTGTGGCGGGAGATGCAGGGCGCGCGCCGCTTCCTATGCTGACGGCAGGGCTGTTATCGGGCGTGCTTGGCCGCGCTCCTTCTCCGATGGATATCCGCGGAGGCGTATCAGAAATAGCGGGGCGTACACCGCTGCCCACAGGTACAGGCGGGGCCGTATCCGGAGCTGTTGGCCGTGCGCCTTCCCCAATTCGGACCGGAGGCGGCGTATATGGCGTATATGGTGTGACGGGGCGTATAATAGTGCGGGTATTGCGGTCTGAGACGGCGGGACGTGCGCCCTCACCAATGCGGACAGGCTCCTGTTCGCGACGGTAATACGGGCGCTCAATATAAGTTCTGCGTATTTGCCTTTCGGGTTGCACCAGCTTGTAAGTTGTCTGAGTATTGTGGCAACCATAGTAACCGCGTTGAGAGCAATCATTGTTGGATGTATAATAATATTCATCATAAAATGCAGCGCATCCGCTGATTGAGCTGCATATAAAGCTTAATTTTAATAAATTGCTAATTAGTTTTCTTAATTCAAAAGAAATTATCATAAAAATTAATCCATAATATTTAATTTATAATATGGATTGCTAAATACTATAATTAAGCAATAATTAATACACAATTTATTGGGGGGGGTATATTGTGTATTAATTATTGCGGTTCTATCAGGCAGGTATTGCTTTGCTTAACAAGCGGCCAGTTGGGTCAGATGCGCGCTCATGTCTGTCGCTTCGCCTGCGGCATTGATCGTGTCGAAATAATCATGCCAGCCGGTAGCTGCAATCGCTTCGAGTAATGCCGTAACAGCTGCTTTGTCGCTGAATTTCCAGATGGCAAAAAATTGCTGCTGAGCTGGGTGCAGCTGTGAAGGATCGGTTTGGCCGAAAGCCAGCGGTTCAATGCCGAATTCAGACAGGCTGCCCATGCCCGCGCCAATGGTGGCAAAGAAAGCCTGTTTTTCTTCTTTTGGCAAAGCAATCCATGCGGCTTTAGGGCTGTATAATTCTGCAAGATAGTGGGTCATATCAGTCTCATGTCACGGGAGGATTATTTATTGATTGTTCGCAAAGCGCGTTTGCAGATGCGGGCGGTAGAAGGTGATGTGCTCTCCTGAAGCCAGCGGTCGCAAAGCGTGCGTACCCAATCGGGGGTGGTCTTGGACGCATCATTGAGCCAGTTGGCGACAGAATCCTGCACATAGATTTCCGGATCGCTGCGTAATGCCTCAAGAATAGGGAGTGCCAGTTCCGGTTCAGTTTTTAGCAGGTTGAAATGGGCGCACCATACACCACGCGGGCGGACAGCCTCACAGGCATAGCGCCGGATTTTATAGGACGGATCATTCGTCCATGGCTGTAACAGGCTGAAACTCAATTCCGGTTGCGCAATTAAATCGCCGCGCATGGCCAGCCAAGCCCATTCGCGCACACCAAAATGATGATCATCAGCAAGGGGGCGGATCAGTTCCAGCTTTTCTGGTAAGGTAAGATGCTGTTGCTGAGCGATGAAATAACAGGCCCAGCCACGGATCGTGTCGGACGAATGGCTATTCAAATCGCTCAGTCGGATAGTGCCGTGAGCGTGCAACAGTTCTGCGGCCTGCGCCATGCGTGCCGTGATGCCCGCTGAGGAGCCATCGAGTTGTTGATGTAACTCGGACGGTATATCGGGAAAGGTAGCGCGTATCAGCAGTGCAAAATCAATGGCAAGGCATTCAGTCAGCACAGTGGTTTCAGCTGTGCCGTTGTTCAGTTCCGCCAGCCGCTCCGGTGTGATATCACTCATGCGCCGCACAGATTTAACGGGTGCCTTTGCCATTGTTTATATCTTTCTGTGCCGTGGTCCAGATTTTGGCGAGCAGGGTGCTGAGAAGTTGTTTTTCCTGACTATCCAGCGGTGCCATCAGTGAAGAAATCCATTGTGTATGATTGCTCACCAGTGATGCAGCTGTTTCCGCACCTTTGTCTGTCAGGGTGATCAGAATTGAGCGGCGATCTGTCTGGCTGTGATTCCTCAGGATGAAGCCATCACGCTCCAAACCATCGAGCAGACCTGTCAGAGTAGCGCGGGTGATGCCTGCGCGATCTGCCAAAAGATGCGGCGCCAACCCCGCGGGTTCGTTTTGCAGCAAGAATAAAATCACAAAACGGCTCTCGGAGAGCTGATAAGGTGCCAGCCGTTGAGCACAACTCAGATCAATCATTCTCGCCGCGCTCAGCAGTTCAAAGCACAGGCGCATATTCTGATAATGGCTGTTTTCCGGCGTTTCCGCGCCCAAAAGGGCGTGATGTTTCATTTCTAAAATATCCATACGTCTACATATAGTATGGCGCCTAATTAATTGTCAAGATTGAAGCCGATGATGTAATTTTGTCGCAGATGATAAATTCTATGACGGTTTCGTTTTTGCCCCACTTGCGCGCTGTGCGGCTTTTATATAGCTTCGTCAGTGGGCCACTTCTCCCCAACGGGAAGCGTGCTATCTGAAAGGGTAGATACAAAATGACGACTTTTCCAAAGCCAGACATCCGTCCGGCTAATGCACAATTTTCTTCAGGTCCTTGCACCAAACGTCCAGGATGGACATTGGAGGCGCTGGCAGATGCACCGCTCGGACGGTCGCACCGCGCTAAACTCGGCAAGACAAAGCTTAAAGAAGCGATTGACCTGACCCGTGAAATTCTACAAGTTCCAGCAGATTACCGCATCGGCATCGTGCCGGCATCGGATACCGGTGCCGTTGAAATGGCTTTGTGGTCTCTGCTTGGCGAGCGCGGCGTTGATATGGTCGCGTGGGAAAGCTTCGGTGCCGGTTGGGTTACCGATGTTGTAAAACAGCTTCAGTTGCATGATGTCCGCACATTTGACGCGCCTTATGGTGAAATCGTTGATTTCGCTCAGGTGGATTTTGACCGCGATGTGATTTTCACATGGAACGGCACCACATCCGGCGTTCGTGTGCCGAATGCAGATTTCATTCCGGCAGATCGTAAAGGTCTGACTATTTGCGATGCAACCTCTTCTGCTTTTGCGCAGGATATGGATTACAGCAAACTCGATGTCGTTACTTTCTCATGGCAGAAAGTACTCGGCGGTGAGGGCGCACATGGTATGCTGATCCTTTCCCCGCGCGCAGTTGAGCGCCTTGAAAGCTATAAGCCTGCATGGCCGCTGCCGAAAATCTTCCGCATGACCAAAGGCGGCAAGCTGATTGAAGGTATCTTCACCGGCGAAACCATCAACACGCCTTCGATGCTCTGCGTTGAGGACTATCTGGATGCGCTGAAATGGGCGCAGTCGATTGGTGGTCTTCAGGGTCTGATGGCGCGTGCGAATAAGAATTTTGCCGTGCTGAATGACTTTGTTGAAAAGAGCGACTGGCTTGCCAATCTGGCCGTAGTGCCGGAAACCCGCTCTAACACCTCTGTTTGCCTGTCGATCAAAGATGCACAGGTTGCAGCTTTGCCGGCTGATGCACAGGCTGCTTTTGCCAAAGCGATTGTGACGCAACTGGAAAAAGAAGGCGTTGCCTTTGATATCGGTGCCTATCGTGATGCTCCGTCGGGTCTGCGTATCTGGACCGGTGCAACCGTAGAGGCATCAGACTTGCAGGCATTGCTGCCATGGCTCGACTGGGCATTTCAGACACAAAAAGCGCAGCTTTCCTAAGATCAGTCATACGGCCGCAAGGCTATGAGAATTGTTAGAGCGTGATGCTTTTAGCTGAATAGTGATCCCGCTCTAATTTTTTGTTTGCGCATGATCTTATCCGAAAACCGGTTTTCACTTTTCGGGATCATGCTGAGTACCAGCTGCAACTGTGTTGGGACGGTTGCGGCACCACCCTTATTTTCTGCTATCACACAATTACGGAGGCCGTTATGGCACCTCGCGTTCTCGTTTCGGATAAATTATCGCCAACCGCAGTGCAGATCTTCAAAGATCGCGGCGTTGAAGTGGATTATTTGCCGGATCTCGGAAAAGACAAAGAAAAACTGCTCGAAGTTATCGGTCAATATGATGGTCTGGCGATCCGTTCCGCCACCAAAGTTACTGATAAGCTGATCGCAGCAGCAAAAAACCTTAAAGTGGTTGGCCGCGCCGGTATCGGTGTGGACAATGTGGATATTCCTGCTGCCTCGCGTCGCGGTATCATCGTGATGAATACACCTTTCGGTAATTCGATTACCACTGCGGAACATGCGATTGCGCTGATGTTTGCTGTTGCCCGCCAACTGCCGGAAGCGGATCAGTCAACCCGCGCCGGTAAGTGGGAGAAGAACCGTTTCATGGGTGTGGAAATCACCGGCAAGACACTCGGTGTCATCGGTTGCGGTAATATCGGTTCGATTGTTGCGACCCGCGCCATTGGTCTGAAAATGCATGTGGTGGCTTTCGACCCGTTTCTTTCGGAAGGCCGTGCGGAGGAACTGGGCGTTGAGAAAGTCGAACTTGACGATCTGCTTGCCCGCGCTGATTTCATCAGCCTGCATACACCGATGACCGACAAGACCCGCAATATCATCAATGCTGAAAACATCGCCAAGATGAAAGACGGTGTGCGTATCATCAATTGTGCCCGTGGCGGTCTGATTGTTGAAGCCGATCTGGTTGCAGCTCTGAGGTCAGGCAAGGTTGCCGGTGCCGGTATTGACGTATTTGAAGTTGAACCGGCAACAGAATCCGAATTGTTCAATCTGCCGAATGTGGTTTGCACGCCGCATCTTGGTGCTTCCACCTCTGAAGCGCAGGAAAATGTGGCGCTGCAGGTTGCCGAGCAGATGGCGGACTATCTGATCAAGGGCGCTGTCACCAATGCGATCAATATGCCTTCGATCACTGCAGAAGAAGCACCGCGCCTCAAACCGTTTGTAAAACTGGCTGAAGTTCTGGGTGCCTTTATCGGTCAGGTGACGGACGAGCCTATTCAGGAAGTGGAAATCCTGTTTGACGGTTCCACCGCAGCTATGAATACCCGTGCACTGATGAGTGCTGCACTGGCCGGTCTGATCCGTCCGCAGGTTTCCGATGTCAACATGGTATCGGCACCGGTCATGGTGAAAGAACGCGGTATTATCGTATCAGAAGTGAAGCGCGATAAATCCGGCGTGTTCGACGGTTACATCAAGATCACTGTGCGCACGACAACCCGCACACGCTCAATTGCCGGTACCTGCTTCTCCGATGGTAAACCGCGCTTTATCCAGATCAAGGGTATTAATCTGGATGCGGAAGTTGGTCAGCACATGCTCTACACGACCAATAATGACACGCCGGGCATGATCGGCTGGCTGGGTACGGTTTGCGGTAATCACGGTGTGAATATTGCAAACTTCTCGCTTGGTCGTGAGCGCATGGGCGGCGATGCTATTGCGCTTCTCTATCTGGATGAGCGTATTCCGGATGCGGTTCTTGATGTGTTGCGTGCCAATGAAGCCATTGTACAGGCGCGTCCGCTGGTCTTTGATATTGCTGCGGATTGATTAAGGCATTAAGCCTGATTATCTAAAATGAATAGGCATCCCGGAAAGCGTTTTGTGCTTTTCGGGATGTGCTTTATCAACTGACGGGAAATTGACAAGACATTCCGTCATATGAATAAAGGCAATGATTATGTCTGAGAATAAAGCGCCGCTGACTGCTGACTGGCGGCTGATGCAGCCGTCAGATCTGGCGGAAGTCTATGATATGAGTTGTGTCGTGCATCCGGATTTTCCGGAAGATGCAGCCATTTATAAAGATCGCCTTGAAGTGTTTGCTGCCGGTGCGTTTGTGTTGCAGGGCGATAAACAGCTGTTTGGTTATAGTTTCAGCCATCCGTGGGTGCGTTTTTCCGCACCGGCGCTGAACACGCTTTTACATCAGGTGCCGGAAGGCGCAGACAGTTTCTATATGCATGATGTGGCATTGCTGCCGCAGGCACGTGCATTCGGTGCCGCACGCAAACTGGTGGCACTGCTCGTGGAGACTGCTGTAGCGCATGGTTTCGACTCACTGTCGCTGGTGGCCGTGAACGGGTCGCAGCCCTATTGGGAAAAACAGGGATTCTCCGTGCAGGATGTGCCGCATTTGCAGGAAAAACTGCTCAGTTACTCTGAAGATGCACGGTTTATGATGCGCAATCTGGTAAAATAAGCCAGTTTTTGCAGGATGAGGTGCGATTTCCGGCAATCGGGAGTCGCACTTTTTGTTGTGACGCTGTATAGAAGCTCACGTTCTGTAAAAAACACGGGCTTGCATAAGCACGTGTTTTAGAAAGAGCGGGCCTAAAGCGGCATGTGTCACAGGCTCGATTCAAATTCCAAACAAGCTGTACATTCTGTACTGAGGAGTTTTCTTCATGGCTAATGTGATCGTCGTCGGCTCGCAATGGGGCGACGAAGGTAAAGGTAAGATCGTTGACTGGTTGTCGGAGCGCGCTGATGTAATCGTGCGCTATCAGGGCGGCCACAATGCCGGTCATACTCTGGTGATTGACGGTGTAAGCTACAAGCTGGCGCTGCTTCCTTCCGGCCTCGTACGCGGCAAACTTTCCGTTATTGGTAACGGCGTTGTCGTCGACCCGCATCATTTCGTGACAGAAGTTGAAAAGCTGCGCGCACAGGGTGTTGAAGTAACCCCTGAAGTTCTGCGCATTGCTGAAAATGCTCCTCTGATCCTGTCTCTGCACCGTGAGCTGGACGCGATCCGTGAAGACGGTTCTGCCGGTCTGAAAATCGGTACTACCAAGCGTGGTATCGGCCCTGCATACGAAGATAAGGTTGGCCGTCGTGCCATCCGTGTGATCGATCTGGCTGAGCCGGAAAGCCTGCGTCCGAAAATCGAACGCCTGCTGACCCACCATAATGCGCTGCGTCGCGGTATGGGACTGGCTGAAATTTCCGTTGATACTATTCATAATGAGCTGATCGAAGTCGCTGACAAGATCCTGCCTTATGTTGATCAGGTCTGGAAGATTCTGGATGACAAGCGCAAAGCCGGCGCCCGTATTCTGTTTGAAGGCGCGCAGGGTGCGCTGCTTGATAACGATCACGGTACTTACCCGTTTGTAACTTCGTCCAACACAGTTGCCGGTCAGGCAGCGGCCGGTTCGGGGCTCGGTCCGACAGCAATCGGTTATGTGCTCGGTATTACCAAAGCTTACACCACCCGCGTTGGTGAAGGCCCGTTCCCTTGCGAACTGGATGATGCAATCGGTGAACATCTCTCGACCGTTGGTCGTGAAGTTGGTGTTAATACCGGTCGTTCCCGTCGTTGCGGCTGGTTTGATGCGGTTCTGGTAAAACAGACTGTGCGCACCTCCGGTATTACCGGTATTGCACTGACCAAGCTGGACGTTCTTGACGGTCTGGACGAGATCAAAGTTTGCGTGGCCTATGAGCTGGACGGCAAGCGTATTGATTATCTGCCGGCCTCAATGGATGCACAGGCACGCGTCAAGCCGATCTATGAAACACTGGAAGGCTGGAAAGACACTACTGCCGGTGCCCGTTCGTGGAACGAACTGCCTGCACAGGCTGTGAAATATGTTCGTTATATTGAAGAGCTGATCGGTACGCCGGTTTCCATGCTTTCCACCAGCCCTGAGCGTGACGATACAATTCTGGTAACAGATCCGTTTCAGGACTAAAATTTCTGAAATCATGTGATTTGAAAAGGCGGGATTTCGATCCCGCCTTTTTTGCTTTTTATGCCCCTTGATTGCACAGACAGAGTGTTCCATCTTGCAGGCAGGGACAATTTCAGGGAGACAGAACTGCTTTTAACGATAATTTATCGTTTATGTTCGTCTGTAAGGTGTTGAATTCCACAGTAAACTTTGCATTCGTTAAGACTTATGTTTAATAAAACATTCGGATTTCATCTGATTTTCCCGTGAATATGATGTCCGGACATTGTAAAGCATGTGTCAGACAGCAGATTTAGAGCATTTCACAGTCAAGTTGGATCAACTTACGCCCGTGATAATGCGACAAACTAAAGAATCTAGAGCGAGCGCCGTGATCCAATCTGGACGTAAACCGCTCTAGTCGTCAGCAACGGATTTGGAAGAGTATGGCAGATTTCGCAGCGGTACTGAAAAAGACAATTGATGCTCAGGCTGAGCCCGATCAGGCGCTCCGTCAGCGTGTCTATGCGAAGGCCCGTTCCACGATTGAGCAGAAGCTTGCGGCTGCGAACGCGCCGGAGGCGGTTGCCCAGCGTCAGCGCCAGATGCTTGAAGCAGCGATTGAAGAGGTTGAGACCGATTATCGTGCGGCTGAACGTGCGGCTGAAGAAGCTGCGCAACCGGAGCAAGCCACGGACCCGCTGGAAGATTTCCTGAAAGCGGTTCAGGAAGCCGGCGTTGCTGATGAACAAAATGCAGAACCGTCTGTTTTGCCGGATGATCCGCATGACAATACAATGCATGGTACTACACAGGACGACTGGCAAAATGACCGTGATGATACATCCGGTTTTGCAGAACGTTCCTCTTATAATGATTATGATGAAGAACCGCGCAGCCGCCGCTCCAAAGGCTTGATTGGCGGACTGATTGCGGTTTTGCTGCTCGGCGGCGCAGGTTATGCAGGCTGGACCTATCAGGATCAGATCAAAGATTATGTTTCTTCGCTCACAGCCGGTTCAACGGATGGCGGAGAAGGTACGGATGAAGGCGAAGATTCCGGCGATGAAACAGGAAGCGGAACAACTACACCGCCGGACACAACACCGCCTGCAACTAACAATGACAGCGGTAATGCTGATAGTGGTACAACACCTAACAACACGACTCCGGCACAGACCAAACCTGAGGGCGAGCAGAAACTGACTCAGCGTTTGCTGCCGGATGGCAGTGAAGTGGATGCAGGAACTTCCGGTGACAAGCCGACAGTCGGCGAGGGAACGTCCAATGCACCGGTGACAGGTACTGCACCGGCAACCAATGGTCAGCCTGCGAATAACACGAATACACCGGCGCAGACTATTCCGGTAGGACAACCGGCTTTCTTCTATGAAGAACAGCGCGGTGGTGAAACATCGGCTGCAATCAAGGGTAATGTTGTCTGGTCAGTGGTACAGGATTCACCGGGCGAAGGTGTACCGGATGAACCGGCAATCCGTGCGGATGTCAGCTATCCGGACAGAAAAATCAATCTGCGCATGACCCTGCGCCGCAATGCGGATCAGTCAATACCTGCAAGCCATCTGATCGAGATGATCTATACAGTGCCGGATGATTTCGACGGCGGTGTGATTGAGAATGTGCAGCGTGTAACTTTCAAGGATTCCGAACAGGCAGCAGGTAATCCGCTGGCGGCTATTCCGATGAAGATCGCGGACAATTTCTTCCTTGTGGCGCTGAATGATGCGCGTACAGCTGTTGATATGAACCTGTCGCTGATGCGTCGTCAGCAATGGATTGATATTCCGATCACCTATCGCAATGGCCGTCGTGCGCTGATCAGTATCGAAAAAGGCGTGCCGGGTGATAAGGTTTTTGATGAAGTGCTGAAAAGCTGGGGTAGTGCATCACCGGCGGCAAACTAAACCAGAGCGTGTAGCGTTTAATCGCATCTACGGCGTTCGCTCTGGATTCTTTTAATTGTCGTATGTCGCAAACGCTAAATGATCTCATTTAGTTGCGACATGTTTTAGAGCGCCGTGCGCCCTGTTGGGTGAACAAAAAGGTTGCTCTAGTCTATGTCTAATAAAAAAACCGCCCTGTGCATCATGCGCAGGGCGGTTTTGTTATGTCTGATTGCCGGGCTGTAATGCAGCCTGAGCGGAGGCCATGACGGCCTCCTGTACTTTTTCAAAAGCGCGGACCTCAATTTGACGGACCCGTTCACGGCTGATGCCGAATTCGGTCGACAAATCTTCAAGCGTGACCGGTTCTTCTGCCAGACGGCGGGCTTCAAAAATCCGGCGTTCGCGGTCATTGAGCTTGGACATTGCTGTTTCAAGCATGGTGCGGCGGCTTTTCAGCTCGTCTTCATCAATCAGAATCTGTTCCTGGGATGCGCTGTCATCCACCAGCCAGTCCTGCCATTCACCGCTTTCACCTTCCGATGCGCGGATCGGTGCGTTGAGTGATGCGTCACCGCTCATACGGCGGTTCATGGATACGACTTCTTCCTCAGAAACGCTCAGGCGGTGAGCGATTTCTTTCACCTGTTCAGGGTTCAGATCGCCGTCATCCAGCGCCTGAATCTTATTCTTAGCCTTACGCAGGTTAAAGAACAGACGCTTCTGGTTTGCGGTGGTGCCCATTTTGACAAGGCTCCATGACCGCAACACATATTCCTGAATCGAGGCTTTGATCCACCACATTGCATAGGTCGCCAGACGGAAACCGCGTTCCGGTTCAAAGCGTTTGACAGCCTGCATCAGGCCGACATTGCCTTCAGAGATCACTTCGCCGATCGGCAGGCCGTAGCCGCGATACCCCATGGCAATCTTGGCCACGAGACGCAGATGGCTGGTAACAAGTTTATGGGCAGCTTCCGGATCAGCATGCTCGCTATAGCGTTTGGCAAGCATATATTCTTCCTGAGGCTGAAGCATCGGAAAACGGCGGATTTCATCGAGATATCGTGTCAGACCACCATCACCTGCGGTGATAGCCGGTAAAGTTGCACGGGCCATATAGCACCCTCCTTTTTGTGACAGGTTCCCATTGAGGCGAACCCGCGTCTGTATGATAACCATTTCAGACAGTTCGTCGCATAAAGTGAGTATATAGGAAGAATTTAGGCGAAAACACGGTCAAAGTGACAAAACACGAGAATTTTATCAAAATGACTACAGAATTATAATTTAAAGGCGTGTTTTAATTAAGATGTTGAAAATAAATAATATTATTGCGCTGAAATGCCTGTGTGGGAAAAACAATCGGGAGCAAACATGCTGTCGCTCCCGATTATTACAATTATTTAATATGGCGGACAGGTTTTAATCCGCGTTAAGACCGCCATGGCGGAAGGCTTCGAGCAGAATCTGCATATCTTCCGGCATGTCAGCCGTGAATTCCATAAATTCACCGGTCATCGGATGTTCAAAAGCCAGCAACCGTGCATGCAGTGCCTGCCGGTGGAAATTATTGACTGTTTCTTTCAGCTCATCGGTCAGGCGGTTTGCTTTGGTTTTATAGGCGCCGCCATATTCATTGTCGCCGATCAGCGGATGGCCGATATGTGCCATATGCACACGGATCTGATGGGTACGTCCGGTTTCAAGACGACATTCGACCAGAGAAGCGAGTGCCGTTGCATCGCTGTTTTCACCGAAACGCTCTTCAATTGTATAATGAGTGATGGCATAGCGCGCGTCTTCACGGTCTTCGCGCACCACTGCCTGTTTGGTGCGGTCACGATGTGAACGGCCAAGATGGGCATCGATGGTACCGCTCGGGCGCTCAGGCATACCCCAGACCAATGCCATATAGGCACGTTCCAGCATGCCGTTACGTCCGTGATCAGCAAATTGTGCACTCAGGTTTTGGTGCGCCTTGTCATGTTTGGCAATAACCAGCACGCCGGATGTGTCTTTATCGAGCCGGTGAACAATACCAGGACGTTTGACGCCGCCGATACCGGAGAGGCTGTCACCGCAATGATGTATCAAAGCGTTAACCAAAGTTCCGGTCCAGTTGCCATTTCCCGGGTGTACAACCAGTCCGGCAGGCTTGTTGACCACAATTATGTCATTATCTTCATAAAGGAGATCAAGAGGAATGTCTTCCGGCTGTGGTTCAGCGGGTTCGGCTTCCGGAATGTGCAGTACAATCGTTGAACCTTCACGCAATTTGTGCTTAGGCTCACTCACAGTCCGGTTGTCTACCTGTACATGGCCGGCACTTATGAGTGATTGGATGCGATTTCGTGAAAGATCAGGCGTGAGTTGAGAAGCAAGCCACTGATCCAGCCGCTTCCCTGCGGCATTTGCGTCGGCAATTAGCTCTTTCAATCGTCTCTTCCCTTCGTTATCACGCCTCGCGATATCAATAATCGGAGACCTTAATGCAGGACCACTATTATCAAGAGCACCCGGAACAGCAGCAATATGCTGCTCAGACATATCAGGAGCCTCAACTCGATCCGGCTATGGAACGTGTGCGTCGTAAAATGGTTCGCCTGCTGATTATATCAATCGCCATCATGGTGATAGGTCTTATGGCGGTGCTGGCTGCAGTTGTCTATAAAATCAACAAGGCTCCCGATACAGCAGAAACTGAAACAGCTCAATCGGATATTCCTGGTCAGGCTCCGAAAACAGATGCTCAGGCGCAGAATGCCGAAGGCAAAACTGCCGAGTCACTGCCAATGGTTGAATCCCAGCTGGAACTGGCTCCGGGGACACGTCTCCTGTCACAGAGCCTTTCGGGGAATCTTGTATCGCTTGAGACCCTGCTGCCGGATGGTGGTACCGAGATCATGATTTATGACTACCGCCAGTCGCGTTTTGTCGGACGTATGCGTCTCGGTAATCTCGAATAGTTTTCTTTTTGACAGAGCAGCTCCGCATCCGGTCAGTACCGGTGCGGAGCTTTTTGTTGTCTGCAAATTTTTCACCGGGCATATAAGTGCGGGATAAACTATTGCACAACAACAGTCTGGCCGGATCAGGGCTTTGCCTGACCAATATTCATTTATAAGTTGCACATCAGAGATTCTTCATTCCGGCTGGTTTGACGAGTGTTACAAGTTTTGTAAAAGTGACATCTGAAATCGTCACGGTTCAGTTCCGCTGATGGTGCAGACATAGTTATGCGTGTTTCACCCGCAATTGCGCTTGGCAGTGTGTTTAAGGCACAATGTCAGGTTCTATGGGGATTTTAATAATGAAAAATGATTATGAAAAACAGCTTCGTGATGCGGGTGTGCGGATTACACGCCCCAGACGGGTTATTCTGGATATCCTGTCGCAGACGGACGGGCATCCGGATGCGCTGGAAATTTTCAAGCGGGCTGTTGAAGTGGATAACAGTATTTCATTATCGACTGTCTACCGGACCATGAAACTGCTGGAAGAGCAGGGGGCTATTCACCGTCATGCCTTTGACGGCGGGCCGTCGCGTTTCGAGCAGGCAGGCAATCAGCATCACGACCATCTCATTGATATGGAAACCGGTGATGTGATTGAATTTCATTCGGAAATGATTGAAAAATTACAGGAAGAAATAGCCCGCTCGCTGGGTTATGAAATTATCCACCATCGTTTTGAACTCTATGGGCGAAAGCTCAAAAAATAAATTCCTGCGCATTTCAAAATTTATTTTTAAATAATGCAGTTTCATGTGAAACTTATTGCCAGGACAGGCGTTATGAACTTTGTGAAAGGCTGACCTTCCGCCCCCTCACAGTTCGGCCTTTCACCGACCGCGGGTACGCCCCCTAATCCCCGGTCCGCGCGCTCACGGAGCTCCTGTTCCGGAGCGCGCTATTTTTTATCTCATTCTAAGAAAATTATGCTCTGTTTTTAAAGTGTTAGAGCGAGCTTTGTGCGCCCAACGGGGCGCCCGGCGCTCTGATGCAGCAGATTTAATACTGCGCAATCTCTCAACTGCAGGGTATTTCCGGCGAGCTTAAAAATCAAAATTCCGGTGGGGAATGCGCAGATAATATTCTACGCTCTTGTCTTCAATTCTGTAGCAGGCAGTACCGCTAACAGCCTGAGGAACGATCCGCAGTAAAACTGCGCTGCCGAAGCGGGATGTTTCATAGGATTTTATTTTAAGGTCTGATGCTTCATCACGGATATGGTTTTCTGCAGATAATATATCCGGCGGGCGGCCTGACACATTGTCTTCTGTTGCAGGACTTGTTTCCTTCCAGTGAATAATCAGATCCATCTCGCCTTCACCGTCAGGCTCCAGCTCTGCTGAAATTGTCAGATTACCGTTTTCGCAGGCCAATGCCCCATAAGAAGCGGAATTGACAATCAATTCGTGGAAAGCAAGGCCAACATGCAATGCGGCTCCGGGGAAAAGATAAACATCTTTACCGGTAATTGTCAGGCGCGGGTCTTTGGGGTGGATATATTTTTCCAGCTGTGAATGCAGCAATTCCCGAAAGGCTGCACCATGCCAGTTGGAATCCGTTACCAGATCCTGCGAATTGGAAAGGGAATAGAGGCGGCCGCGGAATTTTTGCAAGAACTGATCCACCGAGCCGGAGAACCGTGCTGTCTGCATGGCGATACTCTGAATGATGGCCAGCAGATTTTTTGAGCGGTGGCTGACTTCGCGCAACAATATTTTGAGAACCTGTTCGCGGTGTTTCAGCTCGCTTATTTCAACAGCAGTGGTGACAATGCCGATAGTTTCTCCGCTTTCATCCTTATCTGAATCGATGAAGAACTCGTACCAGCGGGGATTTTTCTTGTCGGGAAAAGAAATTTCCAGACGTTGGGCATCACCGGTTGCAAGCAGCTGATCTTTGGCTGTTGTCAGTCTGGCTGCTATGTCTTTGGGCATCAGGTCATTTTCGCTGATGCCCGTACGCCATGGCAAAAGCCAGAACTCCGGCAGATTTTCCACCCAAGTATAATTCATATCCGTGGTCTGATAGAAAACCGAAACATTACTGTTTCTTATGGCTCGCAACATAGAGCGCAACCGGATCTGAGCGGCGCTGCTATATCCTGAAACGGGCGAAGTAGGAGCCATAGTTTGTGCTTTCTGTACTTAAAACCGGCAAAAACTGCGGTACAGAACTGCTCCGCACAAGACAGGTTCGGGACGCATCGCCGGCGTCCCGTTCAGATGTTTTCGGATCGGATTGCTTTGCAGCATTTATGCTTTCCTTATAATGCTGGCGATCAGTGACAGCAGCAGTAAACCGAGGAAAATAAAGAACAGAATTTGCGCTATGCCTGTTGATGCACCGGCAATACCACCAAAGCCCAATGCACCGGCAATAATGGCAATAATCAGAAAAACAACAGCATAATATAACATGTCAACCTCCTCTTGCAGGCAGGCAAGGAATTGCCCGCCTTATGGAATGACCAGATTTTTGAAGGTCATTGCATGTTAAAATAACGTCTGTTGCGGGTTTTGGTTCCGGCTAAAGCCTTTCAGTTCCGTTTCCCCGTTATTCTGCTGATTATGATGCTCTTGCCAGCGAACCCTCCTCGAAGAACAGAGCCTGACTGATAAGTGCCTTCACCATATCCGGATTGAACGGTTTGGTGACAAGGAAGGTCGGTTCCGAACGTTCTCCTGTGAGAAGACGCTCGGGAAATGCAGTGATAAAGATGACCGGAATTGTATCACTTTTGAGAATATCGTTGACGGCATCGATGCCTGAACTGCCGTCTGCAAGCTGAATATCCGCCAAAACCATTGACGGTTTCTCTGCCTTATAAAGTGTCAGGGCTTCCTGATGTGTGCGCGCAATGCCCACAACTTCATGTCCAAGAGTCTCCACCATTTGCTCAATATCCATGGCAATCAGCGGTTCGTCCTCGATAATCAGAATGCGGGTGGCAACGTGACGGGAAATCTGCTCCGAGGCCTCTGTCAGCAAAGCTGAAAAACCGGCCTCATCTTCCTGCATGATCTCTGCGGCTTCTTTTTCGTTAAAGCCTTCAACTGAAACCAGAAGAAAAGCCTGACGCGAACGCGGTGTCAGCATTGCCAGATTATTCGCTGCCCGTTTTTCCCATGCATGCTGGGAGTCGGTTTCCGGAATTTCAACAGAAGTGCGGTCGAAAATACTGGAATAAAGACGATAGAGCGCTATTTTATCAGATGAGGCCTCGGGAAATACAGAAATATCATCGATCAGAGTTTCGAGAATTGCCGCAACATATGCATCTCCGGCTGATTGAGAGCCGGTCACGGCGCGTGAGAAACGGCGCAGATATGGCAAATGTGGTGCAATACGCGTGGACAATGACATTGAATGCTCCATTTATATGGGCTGACATGATTGCAGCCTGTTTATGGTTCTAACGGCTGACTATAAAAATTGTTCCTGTGTTTGGGAACTAATTATTCACGCCCGCATTATGACTTGGATACAGCGTCTCAATCGGGCAGGGTTTTAGTGCTTGAAACAGGGTCGCACCAAGGCCGCATCAAACCCGCATCGGGGGCCGCAGCTGAGCCCTGGTGGCATTAACCGGAATACGACTGAGATGACTAACACTAAGAAACCGCTTCAGGATCAAGACAACGCTATGACCTCATTTTCGCGCGATTATTCCGCGCAAGGCAGCTCGCAGGCAGGCAGTTTGAATAAAGGCGATGAACTGGGACCCAATTCCGAGATCGGTTCCAAGTTGCGTGCTCTTTATTCCAGTATTCAGGATGAAACTATTCCTGACCGTTTTCTTGATCTTTTGGAGAAACTGGATCAGGCTGAACGTAAATCTGCTTCTCATTCAAGGAATTGACAGGAATGGCGGAGGAGAGAGACGAATTCAAGCGGCTGATGCTTGCGGCCTTGCCGGGCTTGCGGGCTTTCGCGGTATCTTTATCAGGTCAGCAGGATAAAGCTGATGATCTGGTGCAGGATACGATTATGAAAGCGTGGGGCAAGCGCGACAGTTTCGAAATGGGCACCAATATCAAAGCCTGGCTGTTTACGATTTTGCGTAATGAATTTTACAGCCAGATGCGTAAGCGCGGCCGTGAGATACAGGATACGGACGGACTTTATACGGAGCGGCTGGCCGTTCATCCGTCTCAATACGGATCGCTGGATTTGCAGGATTTTCGCAAGGCTCTGAACGAATTGCCGGACGATCAGCGTGAAGCGATTATTCTGATCGGTGCTTCCGGTTTTTCCTATGAGGAAGCTGCGGAAATCTGTGAATGTGCTGTCGGTACAATCAAGAGCCGTGTCAGTCGTGCGCGTGTCCGGTTGCAGGAGTTGCTCGATGTCAAAGGCAATTCCGATTACGGCCCCGATGATACGTCGTCACAAGTGACGATGCGTTCTTTCTAAACGTATTTGATTATCGTCAGAATGTGACCGGCTGATTATCTGTAATCGGAGCGGAGATTTATTTGAAGATTATTGCTGTTCTTAACAGTCAAAGCGGTACTTTGCGGACGATGAATATTGATGCGTTTATTGATGACGCATGTGCTGCTTTTGCTGCTGAGGGGCATGAACTGTCCTGTGTGCTGACAGATGGTGATGATATTCTTGCCGCTTTGGAAAAGTCCGCACAAAATCATGATTATGATGTGCTTCTGGCCGGTGGCGGCGACGGCACGATTTCTGCCGCAGCTGCACTGGCCTGGCAGAATGATAAAATTTTGGGTGTGCTGCCAGCCGGTACGATGAACCTCTTTGCCCGCTCACTGAGTATTCCGCAAAATGTTACTGAGGCCATTCACGCACTGGCAAAGGCCGGTGCCGAAAATGTTGATATCGGCACCTGTAACGGCCAGTCCTTTGTGCATCAGGTGGCGATAGGTCTCCATCCGATGCTGGTCAGATATCGTGAAAAATACAGCTATGCCTCGCGTTTGGGGAAAATCTGGGCGAATTTCCGCGCTATGGGGCAGCTGATTACCCATGTGCCGCGTGTGAGAGCGGTTGCAGATATTGACGGGCGTTCCGTTAAAGGAGTGTATTCTGCCCTTGCCGTATCGAACAATCCTTACGGAGACAGCGTTCTGCCCGTCGCACCGGATGTGCAGACAGGGCATCTCGGTTTTTATCTGGCGAAGCCGTTGCCTGTCAGCGGCATGCTTAAGCTGTTCTGGGATATTGCGCGCGGACAATGGCGCAGCAATCTGGCGATAGAGGAAGATCAGGCCCGCTCAGTTCAGCTGAAAATCCTGAATCATAAAGCGCATCAGTATATGTCTGTTGACGGAGAATTGCTGCCATTACCGGCCGAACTGGATATCCGTATTCATCCGGCGGCACTGCGCGTATTGGTGCCGCAGAGTGAGAACTGACTGGTCAGATTGGCGGACTCATGAAAACACCGCACAAATCGCTTTGTGCAGTGTTGTTTATAGCCGGAGCAAAAGCGTATCCGCGACATGCTCTGGAGCGGTTTACGTCCAGATTGGATCATAGCGCTCGCTCTAGATTCTTTATTTGGTCGCATTATCACGGGCGTCAAGTTGATCCAACTTGACTGTGAAATGCTCTGGCGGAAAGGCTCTAAAGCGTTGCTGCGCCGGTCTCATCTGAACTGACACCCAGAGTTTCCAGTGCAAGCTCAATTTCCCGCAGATCCTTGTTCAGCCCGTCATCGGGATCCATGCCGCCTTCTGTTGCGGCGCGCTGAAGATCGCGCGCATCTTCCTGAAGTTTCAGAATAGCAGCAGATTTGTCCAGATTGGTGAGGGACATATCTGCGAGGATCTCATTAAGCTGTGCTTTTGTAGAACTGGTCATCAATGGTCTCCTTAGGGTTTGGCTTTGCGAACTGAACTCTTTGACCTGAACACTGCGGCCCTAACACTGCGGAGGAAGGGGGCGGAACTTATCCGCCCTGATCCTGCTTTTTATTGCCGGATTTTTTGTCCCGCGACAGCAATGTCACTGCAATCAGCCCTGCAAGCGGTACTGCTAAAGTTAAAAGCGGTTTCCTGAGTAAAGTCGGTACGGCGGCAACTGCTGCTGCTGTGAGCGCTGCATTGGTGTCAATAGCAGCCCGTCTTTCTTCAAGGCGACGTTTCTCGGCCTTATCCATTACGCGGTTGACGATATAGGCAATGATCGCCAGCGCCACACAGCCGGTTGTGATAATCAGAGCTGCGAAAATCAGGCCATATTTCATCATGAGAATGAAAAAGACTGCGAGCAGCAGAAAGAACGCACCTGTGAGCAATGCCACAGCCATAATCGCATAGAGAATGGCACTGCGTTTGGCACGCTGCGTTGCGGCTTGCACTTCGCTGCCGATAATGGCTGAAATGACCGGTGTGAACAATTTCAGCATATCAGCGCCGTGTCAGCGCTGCGAAAAGATAACCGAACGCGGCAGCCAGAGCAATCGATGTGACCGGACGTTCCTGAACATAATCGGTGACCTGTTGCTCAAGGGAGCAGGCACTGTCCTTAAGGGAGCTCAGAGCATCTTCGCCCTGTTCATAAATATCCTGATAGGCATCGGATGCATCTTGTCTGGCCTGATTGATTTTTCGTGAGCCCATTTCTGTCAGGGTCGCGGCGATAGATGCAATATCCTCTTTAAGCTGGGCAATCTGTGCCTGCAATTCTGCTGTGCTGTCGTCCTGAATGTCATTTACGTTTTTGGTATCACGAGCCATGGATGCCTCCGGAAGCTGAAATTTCAAATTACAAAGCAATTTCATTTTCTTTGAAACTGCTCTGTAATGTTGTCTGGGTTCAGAAATATAACGTGGCTTTAACGTAATGGTTCCGTGCATTCATCGCCAGAGAGCAGTTGCCGGTGCGGAAGACATTCGATTGCCAAGGTTAATTGCCGCAGTTTCCAAATTCAGCTCATGCAGAAACAGACAGGCGGATGCGTGCGCGAGAAGCGGGCATCTGCGTGATACTCAGCAAGTCAGATTGCAGGCATATGCTGAGCATAACCTGTGTTGGAAATCTGAGAGAAGGTACAGAAGTGTCAGGCAATCATGAGAATGAGAGCTGCAATCAGAATACAACCGGCTGTCACATAAAAACCGGTACGTAAGACCGCGTTTTCCTGTTGTTCCGGTTCATAAGATCCCGCAATTGCGGTACGGGCGGCAGTTTCAATGGTTTGCATGTCTTTGTGCAACATCTACTGTCTCCGGAGCATGATGATATTGGTGTCAGTCAATAACGGTATGCACTGCATTATGCGGCTTTAATGCGTCAGGTTTATGATTGTTCCTTGTCAGGATCTTAATATTCCCCCGATTGTCCGGTTTGAGTTCAAACTTGTTTCAAATTGTCATATTATGGTTTTGCCGTTATAGTGCCTGCGTAACCTGAAGCTGCGACTCACCGGAGCTGCCGGAATTGCATTGAGGGTGTGAGAATTTCTTGCGACAGCGATAAAATTCGTAAAACATCCGTTTGTTTTGGTGAATAACTTCCGCTTTCCGGTCAAATAACAGCAGAATGACGGGTTTTTTTAAAACATGACTTGCGAAGTCATGTTTGATGGTTGTATTGCATAACCCGAAAAAGGCAGTTGCTGGTTGATGCAGCACATCCGCACATATGTGGAGCAGGTTGATCCTGTACAGGCTGGAAATAATACAGGCCGGCTGTCCCTGATAATGAAATGCAGTGAGGTCGTCGCGGTGGTTAAGACAGTGTCCAAGGCAGCAATATCATTCAAGACAGGATTGTCAGCTTTTATTCTCTCCGCATTTCTGGCGGGTGGTAATGTGCTGACACTTTCAGCGCCGGTTATGGCGCAGGAAGCACAGTCACAGCAAGCTGCCCCGCAAACCTCTCCGGAAACACAATCGACGCCTCAGGCAGCCCCATCCGCTCCTGCTGCAGCGCCTGTAGCGCCAGCGGCACAGACACCGACATCAGCTCCGGCCACATCTTCTCCTGTCAATGAGCCTGCTGCCACGCAGCCGGCCACTGGCACTGCTGCTCCGGCAGCGACAAATTCTGCTCCGGTAAATCCGGCAGCTCAATCCTCCCAGTCCGCGCCGTCTGCAGTAACGCCTGCGCAAACAGAACCTGCCGGTCAGCCGGTCAGTATTGCACCGGAAGCCGGTCAGTCTCAGGCTGCCACGCCGGTTCGCACCGCTGATAACGGCTTGCAGATTCCGCATGATTTGTCCCCTTGGGGCATGTTCATGGCTGCTGACTGGGTTGTTAAAGCTGTTATGATTGGTCTGGCGATTGCATCATTGGCCACATGGACAGTCTGGCTTGCCAAGACACTGGAAATTACCGGTGCCCGCAGCCGCGCCCGCCGCGCCTTGAAAGAAGTATCTCATGCGGAAAATCTGACTTCTGCGGTGCAGGCACTGGATAAAACCCGTGGCCCTGGTGCTCATCTTGTCCGCGCTGCACAGGAAGAAGTGACACAATCTGCATCTGCTGCCGCTTATGTCGGCGGGGAAGGACTGAAAGAACGCGTTGCTTCCCGTCTCAGCCGCATTGAAGCCGGTGCAGGACGCCGCCTTGCCAAAGGTACCGGTATTCTCGCGACGATTGGTTCTGTTGCGCCATTTGTCGGTCTGTTCGGTACCGTATGGGGGATTATGAATTCCTTTATCGGTATTTCCGAAGCGCAGACCACCAATCTTGCCGTTGTGGCGCCGGGTATTGCCGAGGCGCTTCTGGCAACAGCTATCGGTCTTGTCGCCGCTATTCCGGCAGTAATTATTTATAATATGTTTGCCCGTTCGGTGACCGCCTACCGCCATCTGCTGGCCGATGTGAGCGCCGGTGTTGAGCGTCTTGTCAGCCGCGATCTGGATATGCGCGCAGCCCGTGACATCGTGCAGAAACAGGCAGCCCGTCAGAATGCGGCTCAGACTGTTCCGGTCACGAAAGCAGCGGAGTAAAGAATATGGGCAGCCGTTTGCGTGAAGATGCCGGTGATGAACTGCAGGAAAGCCATGAAATCAACGTAACGCCGTTTATCGACGTGATGCTGGTGCTTCTGATTATCTTCATGGTGGCAGCGCCTCTGGCAACTGTTGATATTAATGTTGATCTGCCGGCGGCCAGTGCTACGCCGCAGCCACGCCCTGACAAGCCGGTTTATCTGACGCTGAAGGAAGATCTGAGCCTCAGCCTTGGCAATGATGCAGTTAATCGTGATTTGCTGGCGCCGACACTGGATCGTCTGGCGGCAGGCAATAAAGACACGCGTATTTTCCTCCGTGCAGACAAGACTGTCGGCTATGGCGAGCTGATGAATGTTATGAACCTGCTGCGTGAGGCAGGTTATCTCAAAATCGCGCTGGTCGGCCTGGAGACGCTTGGTGCGGGTGATGCAACCGGTGCACCTGCGGCGGGAGCACCGGCAAGTCAGCCTGAAGCTCAAAACTCGAGCCAAACTTCGGGCCAAAATGCAGGAGAGTGAGACGTGAAGGAATTACCGATCGATCACCCGCCGGTTCGGGGTATGAAAAACGGTTCTGCTGTTGAGCCGTCATCCGGTCTCTGGAAAGACATGGTGCGCTGGCTGGGTGCCGGTGCTGCTGTGCTGATGGCGCATGCAGCCGGTGCTTATGCTTTGCATGCATCGATACCGGAAATGGTGCCGGATGGTGAACCGCCTGCAGCGATTATGATGGAGCTTGATCCGGTTCCTCAGGCACCGGAAGTGGAAGAAGATTCCATCGCACCGTCTGCCGAGGCCTCCCAAAATCCTGATGAAGCTGAAATCGAACCGGAAAAGCCGGTGGAGCAGGTTGAAGAAGTAAAGCCTGAAGAACCTGTTGAAGAGCCTCAGGAAGTGGCCGAAGCTGAGCTGGTAGAGGAAGAAGTTCCGGAAATCATTGAAGCGCCGAAGCCTGAAGTGGTTTTGCCGAAGGTTGTTGAAAAACCGAAGGTCGAGAAGAAAGAACCAAAGCAGGAAAAGCCTAAAGAAAAGCCGAAGCCTAAGGAAAAAGCCAAGAAAACTCAGAAAGCTGAGCAGACACAGGCAGCTTCTGCTCCCCAGATTAATGCACAGAATTCATCCCGTGTTGCGGCCAATGCCAATCGCCAGAGTTCGGCATCTGCCGGCGTCAGTTCGGCAAAATGGCAGTCAAAAGTGCAGGCACATCTTGAGCGTAAGAAGCGCACAGCACAGCGCAAGCTTGGACGCGGAGATAAAGGTGTTGTGCAGATTGCTTTTGTGATTGATGCAGGGGGCAATGTTTTGTCTGCCCGTGTCTCAGGAACATCAGGAAATCCGCAAGTGGATCAGGCTGCTTTGACAGCCGTGAAAGCGGCTTCACCGGTTCCGGCACCGCCACCGGCAATGGCAGCTGCACGGATTCCGTTTCAGGTGCCTTTCAAATTCAACTGATATAACAGCATAAAAAAGCCCCGCATGAGTTTCATGCGGGGCTTTTCAATTTCAGCTTTACAGCACTCTTATTTATGGCCGGTTGAGCCAAAACCACCGGCACCGCGCTCGGTTTCACCGACTTCTGACCGTTCTTCAATTTCAACCTGCACAACAGGTGAAATCACCGCCTGTGCAATACGCATGCCGCGTTCGA
Organism: Ochrobactrum sp. SFR4; assembly: GCF_019730395.1. NCBI lineage: Bacteria > Pseudomonadati > Pseudomonadota > Alphaproteobacteria > Hyphomicrobiales > Brucellaceae > Ochrobactrum > Ochrobactrum sp. SFR4. The sequence goes on from NZ_JAAPBB010000016.1 coordinate 26,280, forward strand.
TGCGGAAATCATCATCACCGAGATTGATCAGCAGGACTTTGACTTCGCCACGGTAATCGCTGTCGATGGTGCCCGGAGTGTTCAGGCAGGTGATGCCATGTTTGAAAGCCAGGCCGGAGCGTGGGCGGATTTGCGCTTCATAACCTTCTTCCAGTTCAAAAATCAGGCCGGTCGGCACAAGTGTACGGCGACCCGGCAGTAGTACGATCTGGCGGTCTTCCGGTACGGCGGCACGCAGATCAACGCCAGCAGAGCCTGCTGTTTCATAGGCTGGCAGATCAAGGCCTGCAGCATGTTCAAGACGGACAATTCCGAGCTTCGGGCGGCTGGATGATGAAGGGGAATTGGCAGACATGATAAACCCTTTTCAGCAATATATGATTTAAAATGAGCACTAAACATATTGAGGGTCTTTTTGAAAGAGCCGTATGCTGATTTCAAAAATAATTAGAGCGGTTCCGGTTAATATTGCATCGGTAGAACCACTCTAACTCTTTGTTTTACGCGTATCTTATCCAAAAACCGCTTCGCACTTTTCGGGATACGCTTTAGCGCTCTTTTCTTATGGTGTGTAACCGAAAAGCGGGATTTCCGTGCTGTCCTTAATTTCTTCCATCACAAAGGAAGCAGAGACATCCGACAGCGGAACACGGGTGATGAGTTTCTGATAGAGCCGGTCATAGGCTTTCATATCTTCAATGCGGGCGCGGATAATATAATCAAGATCCCCGCTCATGCGATAAACGCCGACAACCTCTGTCAGCGATGTGACTGCCGCGCGAAATTGTTCCAGCCATTTCGGATCATGATTACTGGTTCTGATCAGCATGAAAACGGTGAGGCCAAGGCCGAGCTTGTCGGCATCAACGATTGCAACACGGCCTTTGAGAATGCCGTCATCTTCCAACCGTTTCAGCCGCCGCCAGCATGCATTGCGCGACAGGTGGATACGGGCGGAAAGCGCGTCTACCGATAGAGTGGCATCTTTCTGTAATTCCTGAAGGATGCGGCGGTCTGTTTCGTCTATATTATGTGCCATATAGGGATAATTGTCCCAAAGATTTATATTATCAAGGATTTTTTGAGATAAAATGTGCGTTTGACGGTGTTAGTATTTTAAATCAGAAACCTATCTTGCTGATTTGAAAATTGATAACGGGGAAACTCATGCAAACCAAAATTTCACGTCTGTTTACGGAACATCCGGCATCGGTCAACGAAACCTATTTGGAGCATATGGCTTTTGCTTCTAAATTTTCATTCACGCTTTTTGCAGCTGCTTTTGCAGCTCTGATCCATGCAATTTTGCCATTTTTATTCGACAAAACAGCCAGCACTATTGTCGCGAAGCTTTATGCCAAAACGCATAAGCGCGCGGCTGAATAGTGAATTGTTAACTATAGTGGCGGAAGATCACTGTTGTAACCGGCTATAAATAACGGCGGGTTCCGGTCTTTCGCTCACTAGTCAGAGTGTGTTTTCATGTGCCGCTGGGCTGCATATTTCGGATCTGATCTGTATCTTGAGGATATTATCACCGCGCCTTGTCATTCGCTGATCGCGCAAAGCCATCATGCGACTGAAGCGAAAACCGCGACCAATGGCGATGGCTTTGGCGTGGCGTGGTACGGTACACGCGAGGAGCCGGGATTATATCGCGACCTTCTGCCTGCATGGTCTGACCAGAATTTGCGCAGTCTTGCACGCCAGATTAATTCACGTCTGTTTCTGGCGCATGTACGTGCCTCCACCGGTGGTGAAACCAGCCGTGCAAATTGCCATCCGTTCGTGTTTCAGCGCTGGAGCTTTATGCATAATGGTCAGATCGGTAGCTTTGACCGTCTGCGCCGCCCGCTGGAAAGTTTGCTGCCGGATGCGCTTTACAGCCACAAATCGGGTTCGACTGATTCAGAACTTTTCTTCCTGCTGATGCTGCATTTCGGGTTGGATAATGATCCGCTACGTGCTCTGACACGCACGGTCGAAGTGATTTATGATACTGCTGAGGCCGTGAAAGTACCGCCTTTTATCCGGCTGACAGCAGCATTTTCAGATGGTCATTCCCTGTTTGCAGTGCGCTATGCCAGCGATACTTATGCACCAACGCTTTACACCGCCAAGATGGCATCCTCTACGGGAATATGTGTTGTGTCTGAGCCGCTGGACGGTGTTGCGGAAAATTGGATGGCAGTGCCGCGCAACAGTTTTGTGACTATTAACAAGCCCAATCATATCTGCATTGAGCCGTTTATGGACGAACAGTCTGTAGTTAAGCCTGCCGCAACACTTGCTGTTGTGGCAGGTTAGAGCGACCTTCGTGTGCCAAATCCGGCACACGGCGCTCTAATTTCCCTCTTTATGCATTACCGATCAGAATGCCGGCTGCGAGTACCAGTGCACCGCCGAGGACGACCTGAAAGGCTGCACGCATGAACGGCGTTTCCATGAAGCGGTTCTGAATATAGGCAATCGCCCAGAGTTCGATGAACACAATGATGACAGCAATGCCGGTCGCTGTCCAGAAATCGGAGATCAGGTAAGGCAGGGCATGACCAAGACCACCAAGCGTGGTCATAATACCGCTGGCAAGACCACGCTTGACCGGTGAGCCACGGCCTGAGAGCTTGCCGTCATCATGAGCAGCTTCTGTGAAGCCCATGGAGATACCGGCACCTACGGAAGCCGACAAGCCCACAAGAAAAGTCTGCCATGTATCCTGCGTGGCGAACGCGGCAGCGAAAATCGGCGCCAGCGTTGAAACCGAACCATCCATCAGGCCTGCAAGGCCGGGCTGAATATAGGTCAGGATCAGTTGTTTGCGTTCACCGGCACGTTCTTCATCCTGCACATCATCCGGTGTCAGCCTCTCTTCCAGATGATGGGCGCGCTGTTCATGATGCTTTTCTTCCAGCGCCAGATCACCCAGCAATTTACGTGTTGCCGCATCGGACACACGCATGGCGGCCTGCTCGTAGAAACGTGCAGCCTGTTCTTCCATTTGCGCGGCCATATTGCGCACTTTATCGATGCCGAGCGGACGCACCAGCCAGTCGGGCTTGCGCTCATAATATCCGCGCACATGTTCACGGCGGATAAGCGGAATGTTGTTACCAAAACGCTGTTGATGCAGCACAATCAGACGGGAACGATGATTGTGCTCTTCCTCAGCCATTGCCTCAAAAATTTTCGCCGATTGCGGGTAAGCCTCACGCAATCCGTCTGCATAGCTGAGATAGATGCGAGCATCATCTTCCTCAGAGGATATGGCAAGCGCCAATATTTCCTGCTCTGAGAGACTGTCAAAAGACCGGCGTGATGAGGTGAAGAGGGAAGAGAACATAGGTGTTCCTTTTTAGAATTACTCTAAATTAATTAATTTAGAATGATTCTAAAATCAAGCTCCTTTTGCAGCACTTGCACAGGCTGGTACTTCATTCAGAGAATGTGTTGCATCAGCACCAGATCAAGCCAGCGGTCAAATTTGCGACCGACCTGCAGGAGCAGACCTGTTTGGGTGAAGCCGTGTTTTTCATGCAGACGAAGAGAAGCAGTATTCTGCGCTTCAATAGCGCCAAGAAGGACATGGATATTATTGCCGGCTGCATGTTCCAGCAAGGCGCGCATCAGCTTGTCGCCGGCACCTTTGCCGCGTGCATGGCCGGCGATATAGATTGATAGCTCTGCCGTGTGTTTATAACATTCGAAAGCGCGGAAGGCGCCGTAGCTGGCATAGCCGAGCAATTCGTCCCCCTCTGTCAGCACAAGTACCGGAAAACCCGCGCTTTGGCGCGATGCCAGCCATTCCGCACGGTTTTGCAAATTGACCTTTTGGCTAATGAAAACGGCCGTCGTATTGGAAATCGCATCATTATAAATATCAAGGATTGCAGGCAGGTGGGTCGTGTCAGCGTGCCGTATGGTCAGCATGTTCGGCCTTCATATGGAAATGGCGGGCAGGATTGTTCCTGTCCGCCACTTTTATGCCGCTTATTAAAAGCGTCAAGAATTTATTTCTGTGCAGATTTAAATTGCAAGCGGCGGGCATGGAGTACCGGTTCGGTATAACCGTTTGGCTGTTCACGACCTTTAAATACCAGCTCACAGGCAGCCTGAAATGCAATAGATGCATTGAAGTCTTTTGCCATCGGTAAATAGGCTGCATCATCCGCATTCTGGGCATCCACAACAGCGGCCATACGCTTCATGGTTTCCATCACCTGCGCTTCGCTGACAATGCCATGATGCAGCCAGTTGGCGATATGCTGAGCGGAAATACGCAAGGTTGCACGGTCTTCCATCAGGCCGACATTGTTGATGTCCGGCACTTTGGAGCAGCCGACGCCCTGATCAATCCAACGCACCACATAGCCCAGAATACCCTGCGCGTTATTATCGATTTCTGCCTGTACGTCTGCAGGCGCCCAATTGGTGTCACGGGCGACAGGAACCGTCAGAATATCTTCAAGCTTGGCTTTTGTGCGCGACTTGAGCTGGTTCTGAACCGCTGCCACGTCAATCTTGTGATAATGCGTGGCGTGGAGCGTAGCCGCCGTCGGGGACGGCACCCATGCGGTATTGGCACCGGCTTTCGGATGAGCAATTTTCTGCTCCAGCATTGCAGCCATCAGATCCGGCATCGCCCACATGCCCTTGCCGATCTGTGCATGGCCTATCAGTCCGCAGGCAAGGCCGGTATCGACATTCCAGTTTTCATATGCCGCAATCCATGCCGCCTGCTTCATCTCGCCTTTGCGGATAACAGGGCCTGCTTCCATCGAAGTATGGATTTCATCGCCGGTACGGTCGAGAAAACCGGTATTGATGAAGAAGACACGTTCTTTGGCGGCACGAATGGCTTCTTTGAGGTTCACCGTCATGCGGCGTTCTTCATCCATAATACCCATTTTCAGCGTATTTGGTTTGAGGCCTGCCAATGCTTCAGCGCGGGCGAAGATTTCTGCGGCAAAGGCCACTTCTTCCGGCCCGTGCATTTTCGGCTTCACAATATAGACCGAACCGGTACGGGAATTGAGATGCGTGCCTTTGAGTTTGCCGTCCTGTGTGCCGATATCATGCAGGGCGATAACAGCGGTGAAAGCTGCATCAAGAATGCCTTCCGGAATTTCATTGCCCTCGCTGTCCAGAATAGCCGGATTGGTCATAAGGTGGCCGACATTGCGGATCAGCAGGATTGAGCGGCCAGGCAAGGTGAGGGTAGAGCCGTCAGGGGCAGTATAGCTACGGTTGGCATTGAGCTTGCGGGTAATGGTTTTACCGCCCTTGTCAAAGTTCTCCGACAAAGTGCCTTTAAACAGGCCGAGAATATTGCGGTAGGCCAAAACCTTATCGGCAGCGTCAACCGCTGCGACCGAATCCTCGCAATCCTGAATGGTGCTGAGCGCAGATTCCAGTGTGATATCGGCGATATGTGCCGGATCGGTCTTGCCGATGACATGAGCGGCATCGCAGCGGATTTCGATATGCAACCCGTTATTCTTCAGAAGTACGAGGGAAGGGGCAGATGCATCGCCCTGATAGCCTGCAAAAGCTTGACCAGTTTTCAGAGATGTCGTTTTTCCATTGCCGAGTGCAAGAATAAGCTGGCCATTGGTGACAGAGAAACCGGTAACTTCATCCCAGCGGCCATCGCTCAGCGGGGTGGCTTCATCAAGGAATGCTTTTGCCCATGCAATAACTTTTGCACCGCGCACAGGATTGTAGGCTTTGCCTTTTTCAGCGCCATTGTCTTCGCTGATAGCATCTGTGCCGTAAAGTGCATCATAGAGCGAACCCCAGCGTGCATTGGCAGCATTGAGTGCATAGCGGGCGTTCATGACAGGTACAACAAGCTGCGGGCCTGCAAGACTGGTAATTTCACTGTCTACATTGGCAGTGGTGACCTGAAAATCTTCACCTTCCGGCAGGAGATAACCGATTTCGCGCAAATAGGCCTGATAATCTGCCATCGTGTAATTGCGGTTGGCTTTATACCATGTGTCGAGTTTGGCCTGAATATCATCACGCGTTGCAAGCAGGGCTTTGTTACGAGGCGCAAGCTCTTTGACCATGCCGGCAAGTCCGCTCCAGAAGGCATCTGCCGCAATGCCGGTTTCCGGCAAAACTTCCTTTGCCAGGAAATTGCTCAGTTCCTGATCTACCTGCAAACCCGCATGTTCAATACGACCACTCATCACTCGGCTCCCTGTCTGATTTTGGTGTTAACCGGCCTGTCCTGCGCAGCTTAATCTGAACGAGACGCAATGGACAAGCATTGTTACTGCTTTGTTTTGTCAAAGCTGTCAAATTATGTTTACATAATTGTCTACAATATTAAAAGCTGATATTACGCATAATCAAACGCTGTTTGTGCAGTCTGGTAAGAATTCCTCGTCAAAAGATGGAATTCTGAAAGCGGATGGCTGTTTTTGTTGCAGGATTATCAATCGGAAGCATGAATAGAAATTGACTGATAAACAGTCTGGCTTCACAATACTGACATGTCCTGCTTACATATTATGACCGGTAAAAGCATTCTTTTTTCTCGTATCATTCTGTCAGGTACATTGAAGAGTGAAGCGCCTTAAAAATATAGCTGGCAGAGACGGTATTGGAATGCAATCAGGGTAAGCCGCGTGTTTACTCTGTCTCTTTGAAGCCGCGTTTTGCAATCGCATGAACCGCAGTGTTGCAAGATGCACAAAGGAGGTGTTTCTTGAACATTGCCGCATTTGCCGGCAAATTGCCGGCATTGGTTCTGAACGCGGATTTTCGTCCGCTCAGCTATTATCCTTTATCACTCTGGTCGTGGCAGGATGCGATCAAAGCGGTTTTTCTTGAGCGTGTAAATATTGTTGCGGAATATGATGCGGAGGTCAGCTCTCCGACTTTTTCCATGCGGTTGCCAAGTGTTATCAGTCTTAAAACCTATGTTGCTCCGCCGACTTATCCGGCGTTTACACGGTTTAATCTGTTTCTGCGGGATCGTTTTGAGTGCCAGTATTGCGGCGCACATCATGAGCTGACATTTGACCATGTCATCCCACGATGCAGCGGCGGCGAAACAACCTGGGAAAATGTGGTCGCTGCCTGCTCTCCCTGTAATTTGCGCAAAGGCGGTATGATGCCGGCAAAAGCACAAATGTGGCCGCGCCAAAAACCCTATATGCCGAGTGTTTTTGATTTGCATAAAAATGGCAGGCGGTTTCCGCCGAACCATTTGCATGAAAGCTGGATGGATTATTTGTACTGGGATGTGGAACTGGAGCCGTAAAGATACAGCTCCGGTTCTTTTTTATTGTCTTATTTGCGGGTTTTGAGTGATGCACCGTAAAAAGCAATGATGGCGAGAATCAGCGAAGCAACGCCGTTCCAGCCTGCAAAGGAAATACCGAGGAAACGTCCGGCTGCAACATCGCAGGCGGCCGGTTTGACCGCATTCAGATCACCAAGCAGATTGCCTGCGCTGGTGGTGATGGATACGGCACCGGTTGCGCAATCGGCAGGACCTGCCCAGAATTTCCATTCCACGCCCGAATGATAGACAGAAAGAATCAGGCCATAGGTCATCAGTAATCCGGCGATCAGCAGGAAAAGACGTGTCAGTTTTTCTGATTTTCCAAGTGCTGTCAGTAACGCGCTGAGAAGCATCAGCGGTACGCCGATATAATAAGGGATGCGTTCTTCAAGACATAATTTGCACGGCAGATAACCGCCAATATATTGAAACGCGAGGGCAGAACCCACGACACCGGCCATGCTCACCGCAAGAAAGGCTGAAATAAGCGTATGTTGCGAACGGGTTGTCTGAGCAGTACCGGTTGAAGACACAGGAAAATCCTTGTTGCAAAAATCAGTTTAAACCCAGCTCAGCCATGGCCTTATGGCATAAACATGGCTGTCTGATGCTTTTCTGGAGCGTGTCGCATTTAATGAAACCATTGAGCTGCGACATGCTTTAGGCGTGAAGATATTTGACGGCTATAAATAGCAGAATCAAGATGACAGCAACGGTGGCTGCGATCAATCCGAGACGCTTTTCAATAAAGTTACGGATCGGTTCACCAAAGCGCTGCAACAGCCATGCCAGCAGCAGAAAACGTGCGCCGCGGGTAATAATCGCTGACAGGATAAACAACCAGATATTAACGCCTGCTGCACCGGAGAGAATGGTTACAACTTTCATCGGTGGCAGATGTGACAAGCCGGAAGTGATGAGCAACAGCAGAATCATATCGGCGCTGGTGCTGCCACGCATGGCTTCGAATGTGTCGAGCTTGCCGTAAAAATGCAGGACCGGTTTTGCGACTGTTTCATAGGCGTAGTGGCCGATATACCAGCCAAGAATCCCGCCGAGCACAGACATGACAGTGGCAATCAGTGCATAATGCCAGACTTTTTTAGGGCGGGCGATGCCCATCGGTACGAACAGGACATCAGCGGGAATCAGAAAGACCGAGCTTTCAAGAAAAGCGATGACTGCCAGCCATGCAGCTGCGGATTTGCGCGCAGCAAGGGAAATGGTCCAGTCGTAGAGTTTGCGCAGCATGATGGCCTCTGTCGGTTCTCAGCAATGTTTGTACAGGCAAAAGCCATGCGAAATTTTGATGTTGTGTGTAAAACGAAAAACTTTGCAGGGCAATGTGTACTGAAAACCGTTATGAATGGTTTTACAGCCCGTGAGAAAAGGCTGGATTTTCTGTGTAGGTAAAATTTGTTGAAATAATCTTGAAACAAACAGGTTTTGCAGTTGACGGGAAGGTGGTTCTCACTATATTTCGGCGCACCAGTGCAGCGCTTTGATTATGAAGTGCCTGCGAATGTGCGGGTGTGGTGGAACTGGTAGACGCGCCGGACTCAAAATCCGGTTCCGAAAGGAGTGTCGGTTCGATTCCGACCACCCGCACCACTTTTTCCAGACAAAATTTAGCCGCAACGTGCTTTCATTTTTTTGCCTTTAAACTTGAGTAAAATATACATAATATCTCTTGAAAGATATGCGGACATATTCTACCGAAAGAGCATCTTCTTTAAGGCGGAAATTGCTGTGAAAGCCTATTTGATTAATCTGGATCGTTGCCCCGAACGCTTAATGCGCATGCAGGAGCAATTTGCCAAAGCGTCTGTTCCTTTTGAACGTGTCGCGGCTGTGGACGGCAAAAATCTCAGCGATCAGGAATTAGCGTCGATCATTCGTATACCGGCCTGGAAAGAGCCTCTGACAAGAACGGAAATCGGTTGTTTTCTGAGCCACCGGAAGTGTCTGGAGCTTATTGCGCAGGGGGAAGATCGTTTCGCTGCGATTTTTGAAGATGATGTGACCCTGTCTAAAGATACGAGGCAATTTTTCGAATCTACAGCTTGGATTCCGGACAATGCCGAGCTGATTAAAATTGAAACTCAGGGCAAAAAAGTTTTGACTGACAAGCCGGTTGTGACAATTGCCGGTCACTACACGGTAGCACAATTGCGCAGCCAGCATATTCTTGCCGCCGGTTATATTATTTCCCGCGATTGCGCGCGAAGATTACTGTGCCGTATGAATGATGCGGCCTCACCGATCGATCATCTTCTCTTTACGCCATCCTGTGGTTTTTTCCCGCAAATGACTGTTTATCAGGTCAGCCCTGCAATTTGCATGCAGGCGGGGCTGGAGAGCACATTGGGCCCTGAGCGGTCTTCGCAATATTGCCCGCCGGCCAAAATACAAAGGCTGAAGCGTGAAGTGAAACGGTTGTTTGTCCGCAGTAAAACCGGTCTGTGGGGGCTTTATATCAACTGTTTCACAAAGAAACGCTGGGGACGCATTCCGGTTACCCGTGACTGATTTGTTTTCAATTTCCGAGCTTTTCGCTTAAGAAATCCAGAAAGACCCGCACCTTGGGTGCCAGATACCGGCGGGACGGATAAAAGGCGTAAATACCGGTTTCCATCTGCTGCCAGTCGTCCAGTGCTGTAACCAGCCTGCCTTCCGTAAGGTCATTTTGCACATAACTGAGCGGGATCAGGCTGAGGCCGAAACCGGCGCATAAAGCATCGCGTACAGCAAAACTGGATGAAACAATATAGCGTCCGGTCACCGGTATGCGCTCTGTCCGCTCTCCTTTACGGAATTCCCATTCATGGACATGTCCGGACAGGCTGTAGCGGATACAGTTGTGGCGGCGCAGATCCGCCGGCTCCTTAGGCTTACCGTGCTTTTCGAAATAGGAAGGCGCTGCGCAAATCACATGATGCAATGTGGATAGCCGCCGGCTTATGAGACTTGAATTTTTCAGACTGTCGCTGCCTTTGACGGCGATATCATAACCTTCCCTGACAATATCAATCTGGCGGTCATCGAGGTTGAGTTCCAGTGTGATATCGGGATAGCGTTCTAAAAATTCCGGTATGAACCGGGACAGGCTGACAATCGTCATGGTCAACGGTGCAGTCACGCGCAACAGTCCGGAAGGTTGATTATTATGCGGTGTCAGCGAGCGGTCAGCCTCTTCAAGCTGTTCGATGATCGGGGCAATCTGCTCATAATAGAGCGTGCCGGCTTCTGTCAGGCTCATGCGTCGCGTGGTGCGGTTGAACAGCCGGACTTTCAGATGGGCTTCAAGCTCACCGATGCTTTTTCCGACCGCTGCCGCAGTCAGCCCGCTTGCGCGTGCAGTTTCGGCAAAACTGCCCAGCTCAACTGTTTTGCGGAAGAGGCGTAATGCACTGAACTGATCCATATCCTGCCTGACTATGAAATGATTAAAAACTTTTCGTTGGTAATATATTCGAAAAACAAGAGATTATCATCTCTGAGAATTGTAATTATGGTGCACTGTACCGGCATATGAGAACTTACGGAGACTATATATGACATCGACACGCACGGATCTGCTGCTGACAGCATTGGCACCGGCGATCTGGGGCAGTACCTATATTGTCACCACGCAAATGCTGCCTGCCGGTTATCCTATGACAGTTGCGATGTTGCGTGCTCTGCCTGCAGGGCTCCTGCTCTTGTTGCTCGTCCGGCAATTGCCGCAGGGTATCTGGTGGCTGCGTGTGTTTATCCTTGGTGCGCTGAATTTTTCATTCTTCTGGGCAATGTTATTTGTCGCGGCCTATCGCTTGCCCGGTGGTGTTGCAGCCACAGTGGGGGCTGTGCAGCCACTGATTGTCGTGTTTCTGGCGCGAATGGTGCTAGGAACGAGATTGCGCATTGTTGCGGTTGCTGCTGCTCTGGCGGGGATTGTCGGTGTGGCATTGCTGGTGCTGAAGCCAGACAGTGCTCTGGATCAGACAGGGATCATTGCGGCGCTGGCCGGTGCATTTTCGATGGCTGCGGGTACTGTTCTGAGCCGCTACTGGCAGCCGCCGGTCTCTCCGCTCACCTTTACCGCATGGCAGCTGACGGCCGGTGGTTTGTTGCTGGTACCGGTGGCCTTGTCGCTGGAACCGGCTTTGCCGGTACTGACACTGACAAACTGGCTGGGGTTGATTTATCTCGGCCTGATCGGTGGCGCTGTCACCTATCTTCTGTGGTTCCGCGGATTGGCGCGGTTGGAATCGTCGGTTGCCGCATCACTTGGTTTTTTAAGCCCGCTGACAGCTGTGATCCTCGGCTGGGTATTGCTGAACCAGCAACTGAACTTGTTACAAATCACCGGTATGGCGATTGTGTTGTTCAGCGTCTGGCTCGGGCAGCGTGTACAGGTACGTAAAGTCTGACGCTTAGCGTTTCAGCCGTTTTTGCAGGCGGGATTTGATGTGGCGTAATGCTGAGCGCAGGCGGTCATAGCGGTTGAGCTGGCGGGCTATTTTATTAACGCTCTGCTGGCTTTGGGCGTTCAGGCCAAGAATAATTGTGCCGAAATTTTCACGTTCGTGAAACAGGCGCGACATAACCGGATGATCGGGAATGGCGCAGGAATCGGTGATGCGCAATGCCGGATTTTCCAGATGGTTTTTCAGTACTTCAATCATCAGCAGCACACCGGGGGAGTAGGCCTTCAGGTTTTCGTCATAGGCGGTTTTCCACGTCCATGCCTGATCCGCCTGCACAAAGACCACAAGGCTGGCAATGAGCTTGTCATCCAGTGTCAGGGTGTGAATGCGTACCAGATCATGCTCGGCCAAGGCGCTGACAGTTTCACGGGCAAAATCCGCATCTGTCTGTTTGCTTAGAAAAGCTGTGCCGCGTGTACCTTTCCAGCCTGCGGCTTCCAGTGTCAGAAAGTCATTGAATGCATCTTTGATCGCCGTTTTGTCCGCAATGATATCGTATACCAGACTGCCGGTCTCGGACAGTCTGCGCCACAGGCGGCGATATTCACGGCGATGATTTTTGCCGATTGCATTCGTCAGATAGGTTTCTGCATCATTGCCATTACACAAAACGGGACGCTCTTCCTGTCGCATGATATGCAATGGCAGATTTTTGCGCTGTGCTAAATCTTTGAGTGCTATTGCAAAAGCTGCTTCGAGATTGATATCCGGCAGAATGAGCGTATGCGGCAATCCGCGCTCCGGTTGCTGCAATATAGCCAGCGCTGTTTCCAGAGTTTGTGTCAGGGCACCCGGAGTGATTAACGGCGTGCCTTGCGTGGCATAGATATTGCTCCAGCTGCAAAGAGATTTCTTAAAACCAAGACCGGCGCGGGAAACCTGAAAGGGCATCAGAAATGCGGTTTCAGGATCATCGGTAAGGAGCAGTGCGCAATCGTCGGATGCGAAATGCGTAAATGCCGGGCGCAAAAAATCCGGATGATTGAATATATTAGCTTCTGCAGCAGGAGGGGTCTGCAAATTTTTCAGTTGCTCGAGAGCTTCAGCTTTCCGCAAGATTTGCATCATGTTTTAATCTCCGGCATGGCGGGCTGAAGGGGCAAACACAAACATTGTGATACCCAGACGTTTATAAACCACGAAGGAGAGGGTGGCTGCTTCTGTGGCCATTGCGCAGACCGTGGCAATGGCCGCGCCGCTCAAGCCCAGAAGCGGGATCAGGGTAATGTTCAGCGCGATATTGACGATCAGTGCCAATGCATAGAGCAGGGCGCAGATATTCTGATTACCGGACATGGAGAGCAGGCTTTCACAAGGACCGACACTGGCACGCGCAATCACCCCGAAAATCAGAATGAACAGCAGCGGATAGCCTTTGGTAAATTCGTGACCGAACAATGCCAATAAAGGCCAGCCAGCGGCCAGCAGCAGAATGCCGAGTACTAGAGACGGCCAGAATGTCCAGCGGGCGGAGTTACGGGCGAAATCGTTGAAGGCCAGTCTGTCACCACTATGCAGTAGCTGGGAATAGCGCTGCGCCACACTGGATTTGACGGCAAAATAGACGAAATGTGCCAGTGCCAGCACTTTGGTGACCGCAAAATACAGTGCAACACTATCCGGCTCCATCATGCGGCCAACCATCAGCACATCAATATTGATGAGCAGGAAGAAGAAGCCTTCAATGAGGAATATCGGCAGGGATACCCGTATCCATTCCCGTAAATGATAGGATCCTGCACCATTAGGCAGAACCGTTGCAATGCGTTTGCGCAAAAATACTTGCTGGCTGATAACGGTTAGCGCTGTTCCGGAAAAGGCTGCGATAAGTGCTGTGGTGGCCTGCGGCTGCCATCCTGCCAGAAGCAGCAAGATGAAGATCAGCAGCATCATCAGCGGGCGGAGAATATAGCCGGGGCTGAGTGCTGCCAGAATCCAGCCCTGTGAGCGTGCTGTGCCGTCATAAATATTGCCAAGCGCAATAGCCGGAATACAAAGAATGCCGATGATGAAAGCAGGCCAGTAATAGGGCGCAAATTGCGCGCTCAGACTATTGAGCAAGACAATCGAAATCAGGGTAATGATGCTTGCACTGATCAGTGCGAAAACGGGACCGGTGCGCAAAATACCGCGTGCATCATCTGTCTGATTTTTTTGCAGATATTGCGGAACATAGCGGATAATCGTGGTATGGAATCCGAAACAGGCGAGGTCACCGAGAATAAGTGTAACTGTCCAGACAAGGACATAAATACCGAATTCAAAACTGCCCATCAGACGGGCAAGCACAACCTGACTGAGCAGTGCCAGAGCCGCACCGGCAATACGAATTGCAAATGCAATCAGGGATGAGCGTTTGGCCTGAGCCTGTTCATCCTCACCGGAGAACAAACCGTCTGCCCGCAGCAAAAAAGGGCGCAATTGTTCTGCCCGTTTTACAGGCAGGAATCTTTCAGCCAGTGACGTGATCTGAAATTTTGCAGGCAAGTTCTACTCTTAATACTGATCTGATTATCACTGTTCTGGCACAGATAAGTTTATAAATCTGCCCCTATAGAGCGCAAAATAAAACACCGCCTGCGAAGACAGGCGGTGTGCATTATCAGTTTATAGTTCTTACGCATTATCCTTCGCATCCCAGCGGGAAAAGAAATCAGTCCAGCGAACTGATTTCCCCGCGACGGCGCTTCACGTTTTTGCCGGAAATGCTTTATCGTTTAAACAAAAGCGCCGTGGCAATGTTTGAATTTCTTGCCGGAGCCGCAAGGGCAGGCTTCGTTACGGGAAACACGACCCCATGTCGAAGGATCAGCCGGATCACGGTCTGCCGGATCAACAAAACGGTCGCTGTCTGCCAGACGCGGGCCTTCAGAACCTTCGCCGAAATCATCTTCACCGGTGGTGCCGTCAATATGGTGACCGTGCATTTCCGGCAGTTCCGGTTGCGGTTCTTCACGCATGATTTCCACACGCATCAGCTGTGATGTCACAACTTCGCGCAGGTTCGACAGCATGGCCTGAAACAGTTCAAAACCTTCGGTCTTATATTCGTTCAGCGGATCGCGCTGGGCATAGCCGCGGAAGCCGACAACGGAGCGCAGATGGTCAAGATTGACCAGATGTTCACGCCACAGATTGTCGAGCGATTGCAGAATAACAGACTTCTGCACATAGGCCATGATCTGCGGGCCGAAGCGCTCTGCACGGTCAGCAGCGGCTTTGTCAGCAGCTTCCTTGATGCGCTCTTCGATCTGCTCTTCGGCAATGCCTTCTTCGGCAGCCCAGACGTCGATCGGCAGGTCAAGATTGAGGACTTTGATGACCTCTTCTTTGAGCTCCGGAACTTTCCACTGTTCAGCATAGGCGTTTTCAGGAACATGGGCACGCACCATATCCTCGATCACTTCATGGCGCATTTCATCGACCGTTTCGGTCAGATCTTCTGCATCCATCATTTCCAGACGCTGTTCGAAGATCACCTTACGCTGATCGTTCATCACATCATCATATTTGAGCAGGTTTTTACGGATTTCAAAGTTGCGGGCTTCGACCTTTTTCTGAGCCTTTTCCAGCGCTTTGTTGATCCACGGATGCACAATGGCTTCGTCTTCTTTGAGACCGAGCTTCTGCAGCATGCTGTCCATACGATCAGAGCCGAAAATGCGCATCAGATCATCCTGCAGGGACAGGAAGAATTTCGACTTGCCCGGATCACCCTGACGACCGGAACGGCCACGCAGCTGGTTATCGATACGACGGCTTTCGTGACGCTCTGTCGCCAGAACATAAAGACCACCGGCAGCCAGTGCCTGTTCTTTCTTCCGGGCGATATCCGCTTTGATTTCCTGAATTTTGGCATCGCGCTCAGGACCGGCAGGCACATCTGCCAGCTCCACCTTGGTACGCATTTCCAGATTGCCGCCGAGCTGAATATCGGTACCGCGACCGGCCATATTGGTCGCAATGGTAATTGCGCCCGGAACACCGGCCTGTGCAACAATATAGGCTTCCTGCTCGTGATAACGGGCATTCAGAACCTGAATATTTGTCACGCCGTCTTTTTTGAGACGCTCAGCCAGAAGTTCGGATTTTTCGATGGAAGTTGTACCCACCAGAACCGGCTGGCCCTTTTCGTGTGATTCACGAATATCGCGGATGATCGCTTTGTATTTTTCATCAACTGTGCGGTAAACTTCATCATCAGCATCAATACGGGCAACCGGCAGATTGGTCGGGATGATTGCAACATCAAGGCCGTAAATATTGCCGAATTCTTCCGCTTCCGTTGCTGCTGTACCGGTCATGCCGGCCAGTTTTTTATACATACGGAAATAATTCTGGAAGGTGATCGAAGCCAGTGTCTGGTTTTCCGGCTGGATTGTTACTTTTTCTTTGGCTTCCAGCGCTTGATGCAGGCCTTCGGAATAACGGCGACCCGGCATCATACGGCCGGTAAATTCGTCGATGATAACCAGTTCATCATTGCGGACGATATAGTCTTTGTCGAGCTGGAACAGCTTATGCGCGCGCAATGCGTTGTTGAGGTGGTGAACAACCGCCACATTCTCGATGTCGTAAAGGCTTTCACCTTTCAGATGGCCTGCGGCTTCGAGCAGTCTTTCGATCTTTTCTGTGCCGACTTCAGTGAAGATCGCGGTTTTCTGCTTTTCGTCAACTTCGTAATCTTCCGCTTCAAGTTGCGGAATGAAAGTGTCGATCAGCGAATAGAAGTCCGAGCGGTCTTCCAACGGGCCTGAAATAATCAGCGGTGTACGGGCTTCGTCGATCAGGATCGAATCAACTTCGTCGACGATGGCGTAGTTATGTTCGCGCTGCACCATCTGGGCGCGTTCATATTTCATATTGTCACGCAGATAATCGAAGCCGAGTTCGTTATTGGTTGCGTAGGTAATATCGCAGGCATAGGCTTCACGGCGCTGATCGTCATCAAGGCCATGGGCAATCACACCGACAGTCAGACCAAGGAAGTTGTAAAGCACGCCCATGGTCTGCGCATCGCGGGTGGCGAGATAGTCGTTGACTGTCACGACATGCACGCCTTTGCCTTCAAGCGCATTGAGGTAAACCGGCAGGGTTGCCATCAGGGTTTTACCTTCACCGGTGCGCATTTCCGCGATGGAGCGGTCATGCAGCACCATGCCGCCGATCAGCTGTACATCAAACGGGCGCATACCAAGTGTACGTTTTGCCGCTTCACGCACAGTGGCGAAAGCATGAGGCAGAATGTCATCCAGTGTTTTGCCGCTGCTAAGCTGGGCACGGAATTCATCGGTCTTAGCCTGAAGCTCAGCATCGCTTAAGCCTTCATATTGTTTCTCAAGCGCAGTAATTTCTGTTGCGCGAGGACGAAGGCCTTTGATGCGACGCTCATTGGATGAGCCGAAAATCATACGGGCGAGACCGCCAAAGCTGACCATCGCTGGTCCTTTCTTAAATCTTCAGCCAAGTGTGTCGCCGCCTGAGCGGCGCTCTGTCATCGGCTTTATTTGTTTATGCGAGACTTATGGCAAGAAAACACGCTGTCGAAAAGACATTTCGCGCAATTTCTCTCTGGCAGCTCTCTGGACGCAAAGCCGATGGACAGATAAGAGGGGAGTGCGGCGATGTCAATGATTTGACAACAGTCATAATCCTGAGCAATGCGATTATATGCGCATAACAAAAGGGACTATTACTGCTAAAATATATATATTGTGCAGAAAATTGCCATATCGCCTAAAAACTATTCTGCTTTACCCGATATGAGAGCGAAGCAGCAAAATTCTGCCTTATTCTTGGGACGGTACTTCGTCCCCGAAGGAGAAATCACTGATGACCCGTACCCGTAAAGTCCTGATTCAACTGGCAGCCGGTCTGCTTTTGACCACTGCTACAGGCTCTGCCTATGCACAGGATGCCGCTGCAAAAACCGAAACTGCAGCAAAACCGGCTGAAAAAGCCGATCCGAACAAAGTGCTTGCCACTGTTAACGGCGTTAAGCTGACACAGGGCGAAGTTGATCAGGCTTCGAGCGATCTGGATCCGCAGTTCTCCCGTCTGCCGGACGATCAGCGTCGTCTCGCTGCATTGGCGGCACTCGTTGATATTAAGGTACTGGCTGCTGCTGCGAAAACTGAAAAACTTGACGACAGTGCTGATTTCAAACAGCGCATCGAGTTTCTGAAAGACCGCGCGCTGCATAATGAATATTTCCAGACTGCAATCGTAGACAAGATCAGCGATGCAGATGTGCGCGCCCGTTATGACAAGGAAATCGCGGCAATGCCTGCGAAGAACGAAGTCCGTGCGCGCCATATTCTCGTAAAAACTGAAGACGAAGCCAAAGCGATCATCAAGAAGCTTGAAGGCGGCGCTAAGTTTGAAGATCTGGCAAAAGAAAGCTCAACGGACGGTTCTGCCGCACAGGGCGGTGATCTGGGCTATTTCGGCGAAGGCATGATGGTGCCTGAGTTTGAAAAAGCTGCCTTTGCACTGGAAGTCGGCAGTTACACCAAAGAGCCTGTGAAGTCGCAGTTCGGCTATCACATCATCAAGCTGGAAGATAAGCGCCAGCAGCAGCCACCTGCATTTGATGAAGTGAAGGATCAGGTTCGTTCGATCGTCATTCGTGAAAAATATATCGAAATGGTCAAGAAGCTGCGTGACGGTTCGAAAATCACCTATGAAGACGAAGCTGTTGCCAAAGCGATGAAAGAAGCGGCTGACGCCCAGGATGCAGCCGCAAAAACCGCTCAATAAAATTTACATTTTGCTTTGATGCGATTACCAATCTGGCAAGTTGAAAGCAAATTTTGATAAAAATGATCACCTGCCCTGATTATTTCGGGCAGGTGATTGCATTTTATGCCTATCCGTCATTTATTGGCCTCAACCTGAGGTAAAATGGCGGGTGATTTGATGTGCTGACAGCATCTGAATGGCACATAAGATACGAGCTGTTTTGTTTCCGGTTAAAATTCATTGGTATTTAGCCGCATGACCCTGACGCAAAGCTATTTTCAGGTTTTGCCGGTAATGCTCTTATTCTTGAGGCACGCATGTCTTCTTCTGTTTCTCCGCTTGCACCAAAACATTATCCTGCCATGCCGGTGATTACCGGTGTGCGAATGGCAACAGCCGAAGCGGGGATTAAATATAAAAACCGAACAGACGTGCTGATGATGGTTTTTGATAAACCTGCTTCTGTTGCCGGTGTTTTCACCCGCTCCAAATGCCCGTCTGCGCCGGTGGATTTTTGCCGCGAGAGCCTGAAACACGGTACTGCCAAAGCTGTGATTGTAAATTCCGGCAATGCCAATGCTTTTACCGGTAAAAAAGGTCGTGAAACGACGACAGCCACAGCCAAGGCCGCTTGTGAAGCGCTGGGTTGTGAAGCGCATGAAATCTTTCTCGCTTCAACCGGTGTGATCGGTGAGCCGCTGGATGCCGGTAAATTTGCGCATCTGTTTGGCGATATGAATGTGCGCGCCGATAATAATGGCTGGCTGGAAGCTGCCAAAGCGATCATGACCACAGATACCTATCCGAAAGTGGCAACGGAAACTGTGTTGCTTGGCGGCGTGCCGGTGACGATTAACGGTATTGCCAAAGGTGCAGGAATGATTGCACCGGATATGGCGACCATGTTGTCTTTTGTGGTGACGGATGCGCCGATTGCCTCTGACGTCTTGCAGGGACTGTTGTCCAAAGCGGTGGATTCCAGCTTCAATGCGGTGACTGTGGACAGCGATACTTCTACTTCTGACACGCTGATGCTGTTTGCAACCGGTACAGCCGCTGAGCGCGGTGCGGTTGCTGTAACATCATCCGATAATGATCGTCTGGCAGAATTTGACCGTGCTTTGCGTAAGATTCTAAAAAATCTGGCTTTGCAGGTTGTGCGCGATGGTGAAGGTGCGCGCAAAATGCTGGAAATCACTGTGAAAGGTGCGGTGTCTGATGTCTCTGCCAAGCGCATTGGTCTGTCGATTGCCAATTCACCACTGGTGAAGACAGCAGCTGCCGGTGAAGATGCCAATTGGGGGCGCGTGGTGATGGCTGTTGGTAAGGCGGGTGAACCGGCTGACCGTGATCGTCTGGCCATCAGCTTTGGTAATATTCGTGTGGCGGTCGATGGTGAACGCGATCCTGATTATTCGGAAGCTGCGGCTTCTGCCTATATGAAGGGTGAGGATATTCTCATCACGGTTGAGCTTGGTATGGGCGAGGGCACAGCCACGGTCTGGACTTGCGATCTGACCAAGGAATATGTGGCCATTAACGGTGATTACCGGTCGTGATATCTGAAATTCGTCAGTTTGAAGAGCTTGGTTTCCATGCATGGCCTGCGGCACAGGTCACGCATTTGGGGGATTGGGCTGTTCAACTAACCCCCTATTATCCGTCGAAACGCGGTAACTCCGTCAATCTGCTTAATCCGTCCGATGATACGGATCTGGCGCAGCGGGTCGAGGCCTGTGAAGCGCTGTTTACCGCGCAGGGCAAACAGCCGGTTTTCCGGCTGACGCCGCTGGCACCACCTTCGTTGGCAGATTATCTGACTGCGCGCGGCTATACGGCCACGGGCGGATCATCGGTTATGGCCTGTGATCTGCGTGATAACGCAGCGTTGAAAACGCCGCAGCCGCGCTTGCCGCTGCGGCTTGTGCAGTTTCGTGACGGGCAGGAGATCGGCTATAGCCGGATATCCGGTGCGTTTCACGATCGCCCTGAGCCGCAAGTCGAAGGATTGGCGGAAGTTCTGCGTTCAATCAAACCGCAGAAATATGTCATCGCCGGTTTTGCCGGTACCGAGCCTGCAGCAACTTTGCTCTGTGTGAGTGAGAACGGCTATACCGGTCTGCTGGATTTGTGTATTGGTGAGGCGTTCAGGCGGCGTGGTTTTGCAAAAGCACTGGTTCTGAATGAGATGGCGCAGGCCTTATCCCGCGGCGATCATTGTTTCTGGTTGCAGGTGGAAAGCGCGAATGCAGCAGCACGTGCTTTGTATCAGGGTTTAGGCTTCACCACTGTCTATGATTATATTTATTATTGCAGATAGGTAGTATTTGATGACTGAGGGCAAAAAGATTGTGCTGGTGGCAGCCTGTGCGCTGATTGATACGGATGGCCGTATTTTGCTGGCACAACGCCCTGAGGGCAAAAATCTGGCCGGCCTTTGGGAGTTTCCGGGTGGTAAGGTTGAGAGCGGTGAGACGCCGGAAGATGCGCTGATCCGTGAATTGCAGGAAGAACTGGGTATCACCACCAAACATGCCTGCCTCGCACCGCTGACTTTTGCCAGTTATACATATGATAAATTTCATCTGCTGATGCCGCTTTATATCTGCCGGCGTTATGAGGGTATCGCCCGTTCGATGGAAGGACAGGCGCTGAAATGGGTCAAACCTAAAGACCTGCGCTCCTATCCGATGCCGCCTGCCGATGAGCCGCTGATCCCTTTCCTGATGGATCTCCTGTAATCTTCCCGCACATCCTTGATAATTGCCGGCTATTTTTAATCGTAAGATAGGTTTTTACGATTTTGTTAAGGGATGATTCACTGACATGCCGCATGGTGGGATCATCGCGCCGGAGTATGACGATGAACAGCAATCGCAGTCAGTATCAGTCAGAATTTCTGACAGACTTTTTTAAAGATGATGAAGAGACAAAATCAGGTTTTATGCCTGTTGCCCAGAGTGGATTTGTCCGCTGCATTTTGCTGTTCGGATCTGCAATTCTCGCATTGACGCTGGTCATCGTGCCGGTACTGAGCCAGAAAGCTAATAAGCAAACCGCACAATCGCTGTTTCCTGCCGGTGTGGATATGATGTCCACCGGTTCTATTCAGCGCGGCAATACTGACAAAGCCTATATTGAGCGCAAAAGCCTGCTGCAATCCTCACCGGAAGCAGTTTGCGTGATTGCCCGTGACGGCTCCCAGCAGGGCGACTGCTGATCTTTCTTGTTATTTTTTAGGTTCTTTTTCCGTAGCGAGCAGGGCTTCAGCCAGTGAAGCCTTGGCCGAACCCGGTTTCAACGGCTGTTGTTGTGAGGCATGGGGTGCCCAGCCGGACATCCAGATGAATGAGAACGTCGCACGGATGCGTCCGTCGGGATCGCTGAAACGCTCGGCATAAATCTCCGCAGCCCGCATGAACAGACGACGGCTAACCGGTTTGCGCGAACGGCCGGTGAGAATATTGGCCATGCCCATGGCGCGGATATCGGCCATCAGCGCAAACATATTGTCATAGCGCACTGTGACAGTCTCAATATCCGTTACCGGCAGTGCAAAACCGGCACGCTGCAACAGGGCACCGCCATCACGTACATCGGCAAAAGGTGCGACACGCGGGCTGACGCCGCCGGTCAGTTCAGACTCGGCCTGCAATAGTGATTCACGAAGCTCCCCGAGTGTGCCTGCCCCTGCCATGCAACCGAGAAACAATCCGTCAGGCTTCAGCGCTTGTTTGATCTGCATCATCAGTCCCGGGGTGTCATTGGTAAATTGCAATGACAGCAGTGAGATAATCAGATCTTCGCTGTGTGGCTCAAGTGGCAGATATTCCGTGCTGTCTTTTGACTGATAGTCAATGCTTTCAATCATTTCTGCCTTACCGGACTGTTGCAACGATAAAGCAGCAGACGATGTATAAGGATTGACAATAACGGCACGGGAAAACTGACGCTCAACGGTTGAAAGGCGGTCTTCCAAATCCTGCACCGTGCGTTCCAGCAAAAAATCCGCACCACTTACATTGCGCTGCATCGCCCGTTTCAGGCGTTGTTGCAGCAATGCGCTGTCAAAAATGGTGTTTGGTGTGGTTTCTGTTGCTGGCATTTTTCGTATCCCGATATCAGGCACCGTTCACTGGGCAGCGCATTTCCAATTTATCTTGAAAAGTGGGAAATGCTCTATCTCTTAGTTTTTACGCGCATCTTTTCCGAAAACCGGCTCCCACTTTTCGGGATGCGCTCCAGAGATTTCTCTGGACTGGAGTATTGCATCTGGCATGGTGATGTAAATGCGTTCAATCGGGGGCGAATGCAATGGGGGAATTACCGCTTTCTCATGAAACTGTTGTGAGACGGGGGAGGTGGACACGCTTTTGGGATTATGCAGGCGCTGGTTTGAAAGCTCTGCCGGACAGGATTTTTCCGGCACTTTGTGAGGGGTGTGACAGCGCTGTTTCACAGGCAGGCACTTTATGCGGAGCATGCTGGAGTGAGATGCGTTTTCTGGAAGCGCCGTTGTGTCCGGTGATGGGCACGCCCTTTACTCATGATTTTGGCGCACATTTTCTCTCTGCCGAGGCGATTGCCGATCCGCCGCCTTTCCGGCACTTGCGCTCTGTTGCCTGTCACGAGGGGGCAGCCCGTCATGCCGGTATTTCGCTGAAATATTATGACCGGCTTGATCTCGCCCCATGGATGGCACGCTGGATGCAGCGGGCGGGGCATGAATTGCTTGAGGGATGTGATGTGATTATTCCGGTGCCGCTGCATCGCAAACGTTTGTGGAAGCGTCGTTATAATCAGGCTGCAGAGCTGGCGCGGGTTTTGGCGAATCTCAGCGGCAAGACCTATGATCCGTCTGCATTGCAGCGCATTAAGGATACACGTCAGCAGGCAGAGCTTAGTCAATCTGAGCGATTGCGTAATGTGGCAGGAGCTTTTCATGTGCCGGAGGCAGGGCGAAGCAGGGTGCAGGGATATACTGTGCTGCTGGTTGATGATGTTTATACCACCGGTGCGACAGTCAAGGCGGCCTGCCGTGCTTTGCTGAAAGCAGGAGTGGCAGAGGTGGATGTGCTGACTTTTGGACGTGTGCTGCCTGACGGGATGAGATAATTATGCTCTTAAAGCATGTCGCGGAAAAGCGGGAACCGGTTTTCCGGAAACGGCATGCGTAAAAATAAGAAGACAGAGCGAGCGTAGTGAATACGATTAACCGTGACAAGTTCTGCATGACAATAAACTGGCAGCAAATGCTTGGATGATTGTGCAGGCATGGTTATATAGAGCTGAAACTCTGGAGACTTTTGAAATGAATGTTGAAATTTATACCCGTGACGGCTGTGGTTACTGTGCACGCGCAAAACAATTGCTGAATGAACGCGCGCCTGGCTATACGGAATTTAATGCGAGTGTTGATCCGAAATATCGCGAAGAAATGATGACCCGTTCCGGCGGTACAACATTTCCGCAGATTTTTATCGGTGATGTACATGTCGGCGGTTGTGACGATCTTCATGCGCTGGATCGTGCAGGCAAGCTGGTTACTCTGCTGGAAACCGGTAAAGCAGACTGATCTATAAGACATAAAGGGGAGAATAATGTCGATGGTTAAAGTTGCAGCAGTGCAGATGCGCTCAGACGGCGATATGTCCGCCAATATTGAAGCCCTCAGCCGTATGGTCGGAGAGGCTGCCGCCCAAGGTGCGCAATATGTGCAGACGCCTGAAAACACCGGCATTATTCAGAATGACCGTGCGCTTTACCGTGCCAGCCTTCATGCGGAGCAGGATGATCCTGTAGTGCGTGAGGCTTCGGTTCTGGCAAAGCGGCACGGCATTTATCTCCATATCGGTTCCACACCGATTAAACTTGAAAGCGGACTGATCGCTAACCGCGCTTTTGTGTTTGCGCCTGATGGTTCCAAAATCACCACTTATGACAAGATCCATATGTTTGATGTGGATCTGGATAATGGTGAGAGCTGGCGTGAATCCGATACGATTTCGGCTGGGGACCGCGCAGTGATCGCAGAATTGCCATTTATGAAACTCGGGTTGGCAATCTGCTACGATATCCGCTTCCCGCAGCTGTTTCAGGCGCAGGCTAATGCCGGTGCCAATGTGATCTCCGCGCCTGCTGCTTTTACCCAACAGACCGGTGAGGCACATTGGCATATCTTGCAGCGGGCGCGTGCCATTGAAAATGGTGCCTTCCTGATTTCTGCTGCGCAGGGCGGCCTGCATAACGGCAATCGTCAGACCTATGGTCACACAATTATTGTTTCACCATGGGGTAAGGTTCTGGCAGAGGCCGATCATGACAATCCGGCAGTGATCTATGCGGACATTGATGTGGCGGACAGTGCTGCTGCCCGCAATAAAATCCCGAACTTAAAGAATGCGCGGGAATTCAAACTTGAGACCATTATCGCAGAAGGTGAAACGATCAAGGTATGATGCGGTTTTCTCTGCACTGTGACCAGTCCCATGAATTTGAGGGCTGGTTTCGTAATAATGAGGATTTCGACAGCCAGACCGCACGCGGTCTGGTGCAATGCCCTGTTTGTCACTCACCTAATGTGAGTAAGGCGCTGATGGCACCGTCCGTCACCACTGGTCGCACCAAAGAGAAAATTGCTGCGACAATGGGTGAAGCCCAGCGTAAATTGCTGGATGAGATGCGTGAAATCAGCCGTAAGGTGAAAGAGAATGCCGATTATGTCGGCGACCGTTTTGCCGAGGAAGCGCGTAAAATTCACCATGGTGAAACCGAAGAGCGCGGTATTTACGGTGAGGCAACGAAGGAAGAGATCACATCACTTGTTGAGGATGGTGTAGAAATTCTGCCGTTACCGGTACTTCCTGAGGATTATAATTGAACCATGCCGGTTCAATGGCTGAGGACTATAATTAATCCTCTCACCTCAAAATTGAGGATTATAACTGATCCGTTTATACGGATCAGTTTTTTTCAGGTATAATTTAGCGACGCTGCGCCAGAACCATATAATTCACGTCGAGATCGCGTGAGCGGTTCCATGTATCATTGAGCGGATTATAGCTCACGCCGGTTTTTTCCAGCACGGTCAGACCGGCAGCCTGCAATGGTTTTTCCAGTTCCTCAGGACGCACCAGTTTTTCATATTGATGGGTGCCTTTCGGCAGCCAGCGCAGCACATATTCCGCGCCGATAATCGCCAGACCCCATGCTTTCAGTGTGCGGTTGATGGTGGCAACAAACATCAGTCCCTGCGGCTTGACCATTTTCGCCGTGGCCGACATGAACAGATCGACGTCGGAAACATGCTCAACCACTTCCATATTAAGCACGACATCGAATTGTTCACCGGCATCAGCCAGATCTTCTGCTGTGGTGGCGCGATAATCGATTTCAATGCCCATTTCTGCGGCATGGATTTTGGCGACTTCAATATTGGTGGTTGAGGCATCCGCACCGATAACTGTAGCGCCAAGACGTGCCATCGGCTCGCACAGCAGACCTCCGCCGCAACCAATATCCAGAATGCGCAGACCTTCCAGCGGTCTGGCCGCCAGCGGATCACGGTTGAAATGCTTGCAGATCTGTTCTTTCAGATATTCCAGACGGGTCGGGTTGAATTTATGGAGCGGGCGGAATTTGCCCTGCGGGTTCCACCATTCGCTGGCAATGCGCGAAAAATGCGCAACTTCAGCGGGATCAATCGTGGTACGGCCGGATACGGCTTCCTGTGGCTGTTGTGAGCCAGTATCTGTCTGTCTGGACGTGTCGGACATAGCTTTCTCCATTTTCTACCAATGGACTTGTCTGTTCATTGATGAAAGTCAAGTATCTTTTCGCCTGTTGCGCTTGCGAAGTGGTCATAATTTCGGTATGTCAGCATCACTTACCTGTCAGGAGTACCTTTCAGTACGATGGCAGGTTCCGTTGGTTCTCATTTTCATTTAGGATATGTCGACATAATGGCGCGCATTGTGATGAAATTCGGCGGTACTTCTGTGGCCGATCTTGAACGGATCCGGAATGTGGCGCGTCACGTTAAACGTGAAGTCGATTCCGGCAATGAAGTGGCAGTTGTGGTTTCGGCTATGGCCGGTAAAACCAATGAACTGGTTGCCTGGACGCGTGAAGCATCGCCGATGCATGATGCCCGTGAATATGATGCGATTGTTGCATCGGGCGAGCAGGTCACTGCCGGTCTTCTGGCGATTGTGCTGCAGTCTATGGGCGTGAATGCCCGTTCATGGCAAGGCTGGCAGATCCCGATCAAGACTGACATGACGCATGGTGCGGCACGTATTACTGATATTGACGGTTCATTTCTGATTAAGCGCTTTGGCGAAGGTCAGGTTGCGGTGATTGCTGGTTTCCAGGGTATCAGCCCGGATAACCGTATTTCGACGCTCGGTCGCGGTGGTTCCGATACTTCGGCTGTTGCCGTTGCGGCAGCGGTTAAAGCTGATCGCTGTGATATTTATACGGATGTGGATGGTGTTTATACGACCGATCCGCGCGTAGAGCCTAAAGCCCGCCGTATGGCCAAGATTTCTTTTGAAGAGATGCTGGAAATGGCATCCCTTGGCGCTAAAGTGCTGCAGGTTCGCTCCGTAGAACTGGCCATGGTGCATAAAGTGCGTACATTTGTACGTTCAAGTTTTGAAGATCCGCATGCGCCGGGCATGGGTGATCCGCTCAACCCTCCCGGAACACTGATTTGCGATGAGGATGAAATCGTGGAACAACAGGTTGTAACTGGTATTGCTTTCGCCCGAGATGAAGCTCAGATCTCATTGCGCCGCGTGGCCGACCGCCCGGGTGTTTCGGCGGCGATTTTTGTCCCGCTGGCTGAAGAACATATCAATGTTGATATGATTGTTCAGAATGTTTCCGAAGATGGTTCGAAAACCGACATGACCTTCACCGTGCCTTCCGGCGATATGGATAAGGCTGTGCATGCGCTGGATAAGGTAAAGGCCGAAATCGGCTGTGACTCCATCCAGTCGGAAACCGGTCTGGCAAAAATTTCGGTGATCGGCACCGGTATGCGCTCTCATGCAGGTGTTGCAGCGACTGCATTTAAGGCGCTGGCTGAAAAAGGCATCAATATTCGCGCGATCACGACCTCCGAGATTAAAATCTCGATCCTGATTGACAGCGCTTATACAGAACTTGCGGTACGAACCCTTCATTCTGTTTATGGGCTGGATAAGCACTGAAGACTGAACTCAAAAAGTTTCAGGAAGGCAGTGCTTCGCGGCACTGCCTTTTTTTCTGTCTGCATTCTATTCATTTCTGTCGGGCGGCAACATTATGCCAGAGCGTGTCGCATTTAATTGTATCCACTGCGCTCGCTCTATCTTCATTTAATTGTCGCATGCTCGCGGACACTAAATGAGTCCATTTAGCTGTGGCATGCTCTAGAGCGTGTCGCGTTTAATCACATTCATGGCGTTCGTTCTATCTCCTTGTTTTTACGCATGTCACTATCGGAAAACCGGTACCCACTTTTCCGCGACATGCTATTATCTTTTCAGGGGTAAACGGAAATACAGGGTTCAGCTATGCAGCCACTGCATAGCTAAAGAGCGGAAATAAGAGCAGGACGATCCGGCTTTGGTCATGTGCGGGCAGCGGGATAAATAAAATCATTTTTGTTGATGGAGATGCTTTAATCGGTTTACGCCCCATTTTAGACACGTAAACCGCAATAAGAGCACAGTGTATAATAAGATTTGATAATTGTACTCTGGACGACTGTGAGAAAAATGCTCACAAGCAAACCAAACTGAGCTATGCACACAGCGGTGTGATTCGTGATCGGACTGGTCTTGTAGTATCAGGATGAAACAATGCCTGACCGGCCGATCGAAAAAGCGGTAAAAGCCGACGAGTAACCACATACGCTGTGTATTGTGGTTTGAGATTGGCATGAGGCATATGGAGGAGCATTGAGACCCTATGCGTGAGCTGACAGCCGGACCCCGGATTTTGCTCAAGCGTCTTCGCGCTTTAATGGCGGAAGCGCTCGAACCGCAGGAACGCCTTGACCGTATTGTGCGCGAAATCGCGCAAAATATGGTGGCGGAGGTCTGTTCATTCTATGTGCTCCGATCTGATGAAATTCTAGAGCTCTATGCAACCGAAGGTCTGAACCCGCAGGCCGTGCATCTGGCGCAGCTGCGTCTGGGGCAAGGGCTTGTCGGTACGATTGCCGCAACCGCGCGCCCGCTCAATCTGACTGATGCGCAGAGCCATCCGGCTTTCACTTATCTGCCTGAAACCGGCGAAGAAATTTATAACTCCTTCCTCGGTGTGCCGGTATTGCGCGCAGGCCGGACGATGGGTGTACTTGTGGTTCAGAACCGCACCAAACGGGCTTATCGCGAAGATGAGCTGGAAGCTTTGGAAACAACTGCCATGGTGCTGGCGGAAATGGTTGCCGCAGGTAATCTCACCCGTCTTGCGCGTCCCGGTGTAGAGCTGACCAACGGGCGTTCTGTCAGTTTCAATGGCCATGCTTATAATGACGGCGTTGGTCTCGGACATGTGCTGCTGCATGAGCCGCGCATTGTCGTAACTAATCTTTTTAATGAAGATATTGAGCATGAGATCACCCGTCTTGATGAGGCGATGGGGTCTCTGCGTCTCTCGATTGACGATATGTTGTCGCGCCGTGATGTGGCGGTAGAGGGAGAGCATCGTGATGTGCTTGAAGCTTACCGGATGTTTGCCCATGACCGTGGCTGGATGCGCCGTCTTGAGGAAGCTATCCGCAATGGCCTGACCGCAGAAGCAGCGGTTGAAAAGGTACAGAGCGATACGCGCGCACGGATGATGCATCTGAGCGATCCTTATATGCGTGAGCGTCTCAGTGATTTTGATGACCTTGCCAATCGTCTGATGCGGCAGCTGATGGGCTATGACCCGAAAACTGCTGCGGAAATGATGGCGAAGGATTCAATCATCGTTGCCCGTTCCATGGGGGCTGCGGAATTGCTGGATTATCCGCGGGAACGTGTGCGCGGTCTGGTGCTGGAAGACGGCGCAACGACAAGCCATGTTGTGATCGTCGCGCGTGCTATGGGTATTCCGGTAGTCGGGCAGGCCAAAGGTGTGGTTGCACTGGCTGAAAATAATGATGCGATCATTATTGACGGCGAAGATGGTCGTGTTCATCTGCGGCCGCAGTCTGATGTTGAAGCGGCCTATGCGGAGAAAGTCCGTTTCCGCGCTAAAAGACAGGCGCTTTATCGTGAGTTGCGCGATAAGCCGACGATTACCAAAGATGGTCAGCCGGTTGCATTGCTGATGAACGGCGGTCTGATTGTTGATCTGCCGCAGCTGAAGGAATCCGGTGCGGATGGTGTCGGCCTGTTCCGCACAGAACTGCAATTCATGGTGGCTTCTACTTTCCCGCGTTCCGGCCAGCAGGAAAAGCTCTATCGCGCAGTGCTGGAAGCGGCCGGCGACAAGCCGGTGACTTTCCGCACACTGGATATTGGCGGTGATAAAGTGCTGCCGTATTTCCGCTCCAACGCGCATGAAGAAAATCCGGCGATGGGCTGGCGGGCGATCCGCCTTGCTCTGGACCGGCCAGGTCTGATGCGTACGCAGTTGCGCGCGCTGCTGAAAGCTGCGGGTGGTCGTGAATTGCGCATTATGTTGCCGATGGTGACAGAAGTGGCAGAGGTGAAAGCGACCCGCGAAATTATCGAGCGGGAAGTCAATTACCTGACCCGTTTCGATTATCAGCCGCCGAGCAACCTGAAAGTCGGGGCGATGATCGAGGTGCCGTCACTGCTGTGGCAGCTGGACGAACTGATGCGCGAAGTGGATTTCGCCTCGGTAGGATCGAATGATCTGTTCCAGTTCATTATGGCGGTTGACCGTGGCAATGCGCAGATTGCGGATCGTTTTGACCAGTTGTCTCCGGCATTTTTGCGGGTATTGCAGCAGATCGCCGAGGCGGGCAAGCGTCACGATAAACCGGTGACACTCTGCGGTGAAATGGCGGGTAAGCCATTGACAGCTATGATGCTGGTGGGGCTGGGCTTCCGCTCGATCTCCATGTCTGCAGCGGCAATCGGACCGGTGAAAAATATGCTTTTGTCGCTTGATGCAGCGCAGCTGAATGCGGTTCTGAGTGATCTCGTGCAGAGACCTGATGCCAACGGATCAATCCGTGAGCATCTTGTACGCTTTGCAGCCGAACAGGGCATTCCTCTGTAAAAGCCAATATAAAGCGCTGTCATTTGTGCAGAAAATTTCGCAATCAGGCATTTCCGTTTGATTGCGAAATGCTTTATGGGTGCCCTTATCAAGCTGAAAGCTGAATTTCAGACATATAATTATATTATCAGGATTATCGCATGGTCGCGCTTCCGCAAGACAGAATGGATCAGTTGTTAAAGCATTTTGTCATGCTTGAAGCGCAAATGGCGAATAATCCTTCGCCGGAAACCTATGTCAAGCTGGCCTCGGAATATTCTGAACTGCAAGATGTCGCGCTGAAAATTCGTGAATTGCAGGCTGCGCGTCAGGAGCTGAGCGATCTGACTTCCATGCGCGATGATGCATCAGGCGATGCAGAAATGCGCTCTTTGGCTGAAATGGAAATTCCGGATACGGAAGAAAAAGTCGAAACGCTGGAAGCTGAAGTCCAGATTTTGCTGCTGCCGAAAGATGCGGCGGATGAGAAAAACGCTATTCTGGAAATTCGAGCCGGTACCGGCGGCTCCGAGGCGGCCTTGTTTGGCGGTGATCTCTTCCGCATGTATGAGCGCTATGCTGCGGATAAGGGCTGGCGTGTGGAAGTTGTCTCTGCCAGCGAAGGTGATGCGGGCGGCTTCAAGGAAATTATCGCGACAATTTCCGGCAGAGGCGTGTTCTCCAAGATGAAATTTGAATCCGGTGTGCATCGCGTGCAGCGGGTGCCGGAAACAGAAGGCAGCGGACGTATTCATACATCGGCGGCAACGGTGGCTGTGCTGCCGGAAGCGGAAGATATTGATATTGAAATCCGCAACGAAGATATTCGCATTGATACGATGCGTGCGTCCGGTGCCGGTGGTCAGCACGTCAATACGACAGACTCGGCCGTGCGCATCACCCATATTCCGACCGGGATTATGGTGGTGCAGGCAGAGAAGTCGCAGCACCAGAACCGTGCACGTGCAATGCAGATTTTGCGCGCCCGTCTTTATGACATGGAGCGCCAGCGTGCAGAGAGTGAGCGTTCGGAAGCGCGGCGCAGTCAGGTTGGCTCCGGCGACCGTTCAGAACGCATTCGTACCTATAATTTCCCGCAAGGCCGCGTAACAGATCACCGGATTAATCTCACACTCTATAAGCTTGACCGCGTAATGATGGGTGAGCTTGATGAGCTGGTGGATGCATTGATTTCTGACCACCAGACCGCATTGCTGGCGGAATTGGGTGATAATTGATCGGCGTTATGACTAAACCGGAAACTACAAATAACACGCTTGGTCAGCTTTTAGCTCATGTGCGGCTTGAGTTGCGACAGGCAGAAATTGACGGTGCCGAGCTGGATGCGCGCCTGCTGGTGCAACATTTTACCGCTGCGACGCTGACCGATTTTGTGATCCGTTCGGATACAGTAGTTGCGCCGGATGTGGCAGAGCAATTGCTGGGTGCAATGCAGCGCAGGATCGCAGGTGAGCCGGTACACCGAATCATCGGTGAGCGCGAATTTTACGGTCTGAGCTTTAAATTAAATGCCGATACGCTTGAGCCGCGCCCTGATACGGAAGCACTGATCGGACTGGTATTGCCTTTTCTTGAACAGAGAAGCTCGGAAAAGGGCTTCGTTGATCTTCTGGATATGGGCACCGGTACAGGGGCAATTGCGATTACCCTGTTGCATGAAATAAAGACTGCGCGCGGTGTTGCAGTTGATATTGCTGAAGGCGCCCTGCAGGCAGCGCGGATCAATGGAAAACAGGCGGGAGTTTCATCCCGTCTGGCTGTTCTGAAAAGTGACTGGTTTGGTGCTGTTCGCGGCAAATATGACCTGATTGTCTCGAATCCGCCCTATATTCCGGCAAAAACAGTGCTGGAACTGGACAGGGAAGTCAAAGATTACGATCCGCGCCTTGCACTGGACGGGGGAGAAGACGGATTAAATTTTTATCGCGCTCTTGCAAAGCACTGTGGCGCCTACCTACATGATAATGGTATGATTGCTGTGGAAATCGGGGCAGGACAGGCGGATGATACGGAGGCAATTTTTGCACAATATTCATTCCGCCTGACAAAAGTAGCCGAAGATCTGGCCGGTCATAAACGGGCTTTGTCATTTCAACGTTGACTTTAATGTTTGATATGCCCAAAAAAGACTTGGAATTTACGGCAAACACGTCTAGTTTCCTGTCACCGCTACTGCATTGCATGTCCTGTAATATGGATGAAAGATACAGTAACAATTCGGACTAATGCGTAATTTCATTTTTAAACCGGCAGCGATTTAAAAAATTATGCACTGGTATGTCGGACAGGGTTGTCAGCCTGAAATTATATGTTTGATTTGTATCTTTATAAAACCGTGTCATGCGACGCGAAATTATGAGTGATTCAGACATTTTGATCAGCAGCTGTCCGGTGGTTTTTCAACCGACCTCCTTTGCGGAGTTGCTGACACGGCAGCACAAAACTTAAATTAAAATTATACGCTGAAAGTGCGGGGCGCGCTTTCTGTTATTGTAGTTATGAAATCTCTCAGCCCTTTCAGCTGAAATGATTTCTTCGCCCCTAATCTGAAAAGAGATGAGTATGAGGCCAGGACAGCAGAACAGGCGCATGCGTGGACGGGGGAATAATAACCGTAAGGGCCCTAATCCTCTTTCCCGTAATTACGAAAGTAACGGACCTGATGTAAAAATCAGGGGTAATGCGCAGCATATCGCCGAAAAATATATGACTTTGGCCCGTGATGCGCAGGCGACCGGCGACCGGGTGATTGCAGAAAATTATTTGCAGCACGCTGAACATTACAATCGCATTATTCTGGCGGCACAGGCACAAAATCCTGCGCCGGTGCAGCGTGATGAAGCTTTTGATGATGACTTTGATGATGAAGAAGGTATGGAGCAGGGTCATTCCGGCCAGTCCATATCGCATCAGGAAGTTTATGATGGCAGCGGCCCGCAGCCTGTGATCGAAGGCACGCCTGCTGAAGTCATGTATGGCGAAGAAAATTCCCGTTCTTCCAACCGTAATAACCGCCAGCAGAATAATCGTCAGGATCGCGGCGACCGTAATGATCGCAATGATCGTAACGACCGCAACAATGACCGTCAGGGTCGTATGCAGCGCCCGCGCCGTCATCAGCGTCCGGAATATGGTGCAGATCAGGGACAGGAAGCGCCGGTTGCAGCCGCACAGGTGCCTTTTGATCAGTCTGCTGAGCAGCCGGTTGTCACGTCAAACTTTGCTGAACCGGTTGTGACTGAAGTTGCGGAAGCACCTGTGACCCGCCGCCGTCCGCGCACCGCAGCGCCTGTTATGCAGGACGGTGATGATGCACCGGCAGTTGAAGCGAAGCAGGATGCTGTAACTGAGGCAACCGGTGCTGATGAAGCGCCGGCACCGCGCACCCGCCGTGTTCTGCGCCCGCGCCGCACGACAAGCCGTGCAGCGAAGGCTGATGGTGAAAATCAGGATCAGGATACAGCTTTTGCTGAAACAGAATAATCTGTTTGCATAAGAGAGAATTAGAAACCGGCAGGGAAATCTGCCGGTTTTTTTATACCCGCAAGGTGCGGTTGCCGCCATTTATTTGCAGAGAAAGGGTTTAGCGTGATTTCAGTTAACACGAAATCGTAAAGCTGCTCTGTTTTCTGCTTTTACGCATGATCCGCGCATTAAGGCAGGATCAGAAGTCAGTCTGGTGAACTGATTTTCTTGCAAGGGTGCTTCGCACATTTTGCCGAAAATGCTCTAACTCCTGCTGTGATAATAATTTTTCACCTTCATGCTTTCAGCCCTTGCAGGGAGAGGGGTGTCGCCCCATATCCCTTGTGACAGGATGCCGGAGCAATTTATTCCACGCATTTCCAGTGAAACTGGTTCTGATTTTGTCGGAAGTATTTTGTCCCGTTTATCTGAAGTCTGCTGAATAATGGTTCCTGCCTTTAAGGGGGAGCCGTCACCCATGATCTGCCGGTGCCTTGGAGGGCTGGCGGGCGAAAAGGAGACACTATGAATATTGAAAAATACAGCGAGCGCGTACAGGGTTTTCTCCAGTCAGCGCAAAGCTTTGCATTAAATTCTGATAACCAGCAATTTGCCCCTGAACATCTGCTGAAAGTCCTGGTGGATGATGAGGAAGGTCTGGCTTCCGGCCTGATCGAAAGGGCAGGCGGTCGCCTTGCTGATCTTAAGCTCGGATTACAGAGTGCCTTAGCTGCACTGCCGAAAGTGACCGGCGGTAGCGGACAGCTTTATCTGTCGCCTGCGCTTGCAAAAATTCTGACCACTGCGGAAGAACTGGCCACTAAAGCCGGTGACAGCTATGTCACGGTTGAGCGTCTGCTCACCGCTTTCACGCTGGAAAAAAGTGCGAAAACCTATGAAATTCTGACACATGCCGGTGTCACAGCCAAAGCTTTGAATGAGGTGATTAATCAGATGCGTAAAGGCCGGACTGCCGATAGTGCTTCTGCCGAAGCCAATTTCGAAGCGCTGAAAAAATATGCCCGTGATCTGACCGAGGATGCGCGTTCCGGTAAGCTTGATCCGGTGATCGGCCGTGATGATGAAATCCGCCGTACCATTCAGGTTTTGTCGCGTCGTACCAAGAATAATCCGGTGCTGATTGGTGAACCGGGTGTGGGTAAAACCGCGATTGCCGAAGGTCTGGCACTGCGTATCGTCAATGGTGACGTGCCTGAATCGCTGAAAGATAAGCGTTTGATGGCGCTGGATATGGGTGCGCTGATTGCCGGTGCGAAATATCGCGGTGAATTTGAAGAACGTCTGAAAGCTGTGCTGACGGAAGTTGAAGCGGCTGCCGGTGAAATCATCCTGTTCATCGACGAAATGCACACTTTGGTCGGTGCCGGTAAATCGGACGGCGCGATGGATGCATCCAATCTGCTGAAGCCTGCGCTGGCACGCGGTGAGCTGCATTGTGTTGGCGCGACGACACTGGAAGAATACCGCAAATATGTTGAAAAAGATGCGGCGCTTGCCCGTCGTTTCCAGCCGGTATTTGTCAATGAACCAACGATTGAAGATACGATCTCGATCCTGCGCGGTCTGAAGGAAAAATACGAGCAGCACCACAAAGTGCGTATCTCGGATTCTGCTCTGGTCTCGGCGGCAACTTTGTCGAACCGTTATATTACTGACCGTTTTCTGCCGGACAAAGCGATTGACCTCGTGGATGAAGCGGCTGCGCGTCTGCGTATGCAGGTGGATTCCAAACCGGAAGAGCTGGATGAGATGGATCGCCGTGTCATGCAGCTGAAGATTGAGCGTGAAGCGCTCAAGCTGGAAACCGATACGGCATCGAAAGATCGTTTGCTGCGTCTTGAAAAAGAGCTGACCGATCTGGAAGAGGAATCCGCTGAACTGACTGCCAAATGGCAGGCAGAAAAACAGAAACTCGGCCATGCCGCAGATCTGAAGAAGCAGCTTGAAGATGCGCGTAATGCTTTGGCGGCTGCTCAGCGTAATGGTGAGTTCCAGAAAGCCGGTGAACTGGCCTATGGTACGATCCCGCAGCTGGAAAAGCAGCTTAGTGATGCGGAAGCGCAGGAAAATACCGGCACCATGCTGGAAGAAACTGTGTCGCCGGATCACATCGCGCAGATCATTTCCCGCTGGACAGGTATTCCGGTTGACCGGATGCTGGAAGGCGAACGGGAAAAATTACTGCGGATGGAAGACGAACTCGGCAAGCGCGTGATCGGTCAGGGGGAAGCAGTGCAGGCGGTCTCGCGTGCGGTGCGTCGTGCCCGTGCCGGTCTGCAGGACCCGAACCGTCCGATCGGCTCATTCATCTTCTTAGGCCCGACAGGTGTGGGTAAAACAGAGCTGACTAAAGCTTTGGCCAGTTTCCTGTTCTCGGATGACACGGCTATGGTACGGATTGATATGTCCGAATTCATGGAAAAGCACTCTGTATCCCGTTTGATCGGAGCGCCTCCGGGCTATGTCGGTTATGAAGAAGGTGGTGTACTCACCGAAGCGGTGCGTCGTCGTCCGTATCAGGTGATCCTGTTCGACGAGATTGAAAAAGCGCATCCGGATGTCTTCAACGTGTTGTTGCAGGTGCTGGATGATGGTCGTCTGACCGATGGTCAGGGGCGTACGGTGGATTTCCGCAATACGCTGATCATTATGACTTCCAATCTCGGTGCGGAATATCTTGTTGCACTGAATGAGGATCAGGATGTGGACAGTGTTCGTGAAGAAGTCATGGGCGTTGTTCGTGCATCTTTCCGTCCGGAATTCCTCAACCGTGTGGATGAGATTATTTTGTTTCATCGCCTGCACCGCTCTGAAATGGGTGCGATTGTCGATATTCAGCTGGCAAGATTGCAGAATCTGCTGAGTGACCGCAAGATCACGCTGGATGTTGAGGATGATGCCCGTAACTGGCTGGCCGATAAGGGCTATGATCCTGCTTATGGTGCCCGCCCGCTGAAACGGGTGATCCAGAAACAGGTACAGGACCCGCTTGCTGAGAAAATTCTCGGTGGTGAAATCCTTGATGGTTCGGTGGTGGATATTTCGGCAGGATCAGACCGTCTGGTCTTTCAGCCCAAACCAAAACACTGAACTTCAGACAGGTAATAAATCCTGATTGAGTCAAGAGATGGTAAGCGGCACTGCTGAATGCGGTGCCGCTTTTTCATAACTATAAAAAATATCTGTTGCGGATTATCTTCTTCATATGCAGTTAAGTTATTAACCATAAAAATGGCCTGATCTGCGATTAGAGCATTTCAGGACAGACAACTGGCTGAAGAGACAAGATTTGCGCTTTAAAGGGTGTGGTATGCATAAAATGCGGGGAATTCTACGGAAGACTTATCTCGGACTGTCCGTGACAGGTCTGACAGCGGCGACCGCTTATGCGTCCCCTTTTGACATTGGTGGCTCCGTTTCCGGAGAAGAGCGTCCCGTGTTGATGGCGCAGCTTTATGATCCGGGTGAAGTTATTTATCAGGATAATAAAGTGCGGGTTTATATTGATGCTTCAGGGCGTCAGGTGACCATGGATAATAGCGGCAAGATTTTGCGTATTCAGGAACAGCCGGGTGGCTATCCGCAACAGCCTCCGCAGCAGCCGGATTCTAATGATAACTGGACATTGAACGGACCGGTTGGTGGCGGCGTGCCTTATGACGGCTTTGCAAATGTGCCGGATGATGCCGGTACGGATTATTTTCCGGCAGCACCACGAGGCAATACGGGTCTGAATAATGCAGCAGTTGACCGTTCTGCTTTGCCGGATGTCGGTGTTGCACCATCACCGGATGATAATGATTTCAAACCTGCGATTGAAGATCCTTACGGACAATATCCGAACACGTCTTCCGGTATGTCGGGCTCGCAGACACCGTCAGTTGTGATGCCGAAAGGTCAGGGCGCAAAAGCTAAATTTGCTGCTTATCAGATTATGCTGGATCGTGCCGGTACATCACCGGGCGTGATCGATGGCAAAGCGGGCAGCAATGTTGACAAGGCGGCGGCATCTTATCTGGAAGTAACGGGTCTGAGCATCAATCCTGCAGATGAAACACAGGTCAATGCCCAGCTGGAAGCCACAGGCGGTCCTGCTTTTACAGAATATACGATTACCAATGAGGATATCGGTCGCTTTTATCTGGCTTCTGTACCCAATGATTACAGTGAAAAGGCCAAGCTGCCTGAAATGGCTTATGTCTCACCGCGTGAAATGCTGGCCGAAAAATTCCACATTGATGAAAATTATCTTCAGGAAATCAATCCGGGGATCAGTTTCCGTCAACCCGGCGAAGTGATCAGTGTGCCTAATCTGGGTAAACAGAAGCGCGCGCCTATTGCTAAAATTATTGCGGATAAGGCACGCAAACAAGTGCGCGGCTATGATGCAAACGGCAAACTGGTAGTGGCCTATCCGTCGACAATCGGTTCGGCGGATAATCCTTCTCCGTCCGGTATTGTGACGGTTGAGCGTATCGCGACCAATCCGAACTATACCTATAATCCGAAGATTAATTTCAAACAGGGCAATAATGACAAGGTGCTGATTGTACCGCCGGGACCTAACGGGCCGGTGGGCACTGTGTGGATTGCGCTGTCAAAGCCGACTTATGGTATTCACGGTACACCTGATCCATCCCGTATTGGTAAAACAGCCAGTCACGGTTGTATCCGCCTTGCCAATTGGGATGCGGAAGAACTGGTCAAGCTTGTAAAACCCGGAGTAACCGTGGAGTTTACGGAATAAGAAACAAAAAAGCGGCCTGAAAGGCCGCTTTTTATTTTATAGTTTATCAGCTTTTTGCCTGAGATGTATTGGCAACCTTGGCAGGAGCGTCTCCCTTGCCATCCAGCAGCTGGTCGATGCGGTTGCGTTCCCGCATAAAGACTTCCAGCTGCTTTCCGCCCAGAGATTGACTTTGCGGCATACGGATACGCATCGGATCCACTTTTGCACCATTCACAATAACTTCGTAGTGCAAATGCGGGCCGGTCGAAAGACCGGTTGAACCGACATAACCGATCAGCTGTCCCTGACGAACGCGCGTGCCGGGCGTAATACCGGAAGCAATGGCATTCTGGTGGTTGTAACTGGTCTGATAGCCGTTACCGTGACGGATAATGGTCTGATTACCATAACCATTGGCCCAGCCAGCTTTTTCAACAATACCATTACCGGCAGCAAGAATCGGGGAGCCGCGCGGAGCGCGCCAGTCAACACCCGTATGCATGCGGACATAGCCGAGAATAGGATGACGGCGTCCGCCGAATGGTGAACCGAAGACACCATTCGGAACGGGTTTACGGATCAGGAATTGCTGGGCACTGCGGCCATTCTCATCATAAAATTCCACGCCGCCTTCCGGCGACTGGTAGCGGTAGAATTTCTTGGTTGTACCGCCCATATTGGCGCTGACATAGAGCAACTGAGACTCTTCATTCGCACTTTCGGAATCTTCCGGCAGGGAGAAGAATGCTTCAATTGCATCGGAGCGGGCGATCTTGGATTGCAGATCGACGTCATTCGCCAGCATTTTTATCAGTTGCCGCGCCATATCATTGGTCATGCCATAGGCAAGAGCAGCTTTATAAACGGCATCATAAACAGATGGCATCTCACCACGGATTGTCGGCGGCGGTGCATTATCATCAAATGCTGTTTGGAGAAGAGGGGTCATTTCCGGCTCATCAGACGGAACATATTGGTTTTGATCGTCGAGAGCGACCGTAACAATATGGGTTGTTCCGTTATAGAGCGTAACACGGACAATATGATCTTCTTCTTCAGAAGAGGTCACGCCTACACGCAATACGCTACCGGCTTTCAGGCGCGGCGAATTCATCAGCTTGCTCAGGGCTTCAGCAATATTATCCGCATCTTCACCCTCATAACCACTCTTATTCAGAGCATCGATGATTTTTGAATCAGAACGGAAAGGAATAATATCTTCGGAGAAGCCGGTATTGGTTTCACCATCAAGAAGACGATTGCTGACGCTGACATTTTCCTGCGTGATGCGCACGCCAAGCGGTTGTGTCAGGGTATAAGGGGAATCACCGCTGTTACCAAAGCGCAGCGGGTCAACATAATGAAGAGATGCAATCTGCACATCACCGTCCGTCAGCAACTGACCGGTATTGCGAACGACTTTTTCTACTTCGTCACTGGTAAGATCTGATGCTGAATCATAATTTCCGGCACTGATTGGAAAGTCGATCGTGCGCAGACTGATTTCACTTTCAACCTTTGCGCCGTAAATTTGTCCGGTATTCGCAGTCTGCACCTGTTGTTTAGCGCCGTCAGAGAAAACAGCCATAGCATCAAATGCCGGATATTGTCGGCTTGCCGGATGATCGGCGGCTAAAGCCATACGGACATATTCAAATGGTTTGGTACGGATAACTTCGCGCTCACCGACTTTCTGCATGGTTGAAACTTCCATGCGGCGGCGGTCGCGGCTTTTTTGTTTGGTGACAGTCGCAATAACGCGGTTGCCTTTGGTGCTATCCTTAGCATCCGACTTAGCCGGCATTTCTTCTTTTGTAACGAGCTCGGGAGGCGTCGCCAATTGCTGACGTCCGTCCAGCGCGGCAAAGAGTGCAACACCAATGAGTAATGAGGCTGTAATGCCGGTCAGAAAAGTGCCGGCCAGCCATCGTGCAGAAACTTCACGCCGATCTGGTGGTCCGCGACGCCCGTCCGTGATGAGCGGCGGCTCATCTCCGGGGTCGCTGGAGTTGGTCAAGATCTGCTGATTCATGCCACGCAGTACCATTCCTTATTATATATTGCGCACCGCAGGCTGCGGAAAAATCTGCGTAATATTGAATTACCTCAGGTGAGGAGCAAAGTTTTGCCTGTGCATACCGGTCAAGTCAATGAGAAGACGGCAAACAAACGAGATATGTGGAATCATTCCACGATTATTCGCTTTTTAAAACTGAAGC
This sequence comes from Ochrobactrum sp. SFR4, assembly GCF_019730395.1. Lineage (NCBI taxonomy): Bacteria > Pseudomonadati > Pseudomonadota > Alphaproteobacteria > Hyphomicrobiales > Brucellaceae > Ochrobactrum > Ochrobactrum sp. SFR4. The sequence goes on from NZ_JAAPBB010000016.1 coordinate 67,446, forward strand.
TCTGAACCTGTTCCATTTCAGATGTGTGCGTACGACCGGAATGGGGCGTGTTTATGATCGCAGTATTATTATGCTGTGAAAACTACAATATATAATGAGCATCAATACCCTCATAAGAAATGCTGCTTTGGGTATGGATTCGGGTTTGAGAGTGATGATTCCGTAATTTGATTCTGAATTTGTGAGTCGAAACAAGGGTTTGGTTTGGCGATTTGATATATTTGGTGGTGTTTTTTGGGTGATTGGGGCCGGATTTGGGTGCTGGAGTGGTGTGGTGAGAGGATAAATGGAGGGGAGGGGCGATGTTTTTCGGTTTTTGTTATAAAAATTCCATAAAAGGCGTTTGTGTGTGTTGACAGTTTGGATTGGTGGGGTCTATATAGCGACACAACGAGGGCGGCGGCGCTGCTAGCGGCAGAGAGCTTC
>NZ_JAAPBB010001300.1:0-240 GCF_019730395.1 Ochrobactrum sp. SFR4
GTTTGACGGAAACTGAATGCAAGGAAGCTGTCCGTCTCGTTATTGGCGACATGGTGGAGCAATGGGGCATTCCAGAGGTCATGACACTGGACAACGGCCGTGCCTTCGCCTCCAAGTGGATTACAGGCGGAAGCCAGACCCGATATCGCTTTAAAGTGCGGGATGAAGACCCTGAAGGTCTGCTGACGACCCTTGGTGTTCATACTAGCTGGACACAGCCTTATTCCGGCCAATCCAAGC
>NZ_JAAPBB010001301.1:0-240 GCF_019730395.1 Ochrobactrum sp. SFR4
GTCGTCGAAGGCCGCCCAAAAGTACAGAATATTGTTTGTATTGAATGCCATAAGCAATCAATGAAATATTGCTGGTTATCGGCACCGATAAGGCGATTTTCGGCATGGTGCGGCACTTCGCTTGGATTTTACCCCTTCTCAGGCCTTTGACTCTGCAAAAAGCTGGTGTAAAGCACAATGAGAAAACGCATTTTGACTTATAGGTTTGTAGACCGATGGAAAAATTCACCAAGCTTACCG
>NZ_JAAPBB010001302.1:0-240 GCF_019730395.1 Ochrobactrum sp. SFR4
TGTCTTTCCGGCCGTAACGGGTCGGTGATGTGCCGAAAAACTTGCGAAACATTGCGATAAATGCACTGACGCTTTCGTAGCCGAGCCGGAAGGCAATATCGGTTACACTATGTCCGCTATTCAGCAAGGACAGTGCTTCCATCAGCCGGATTTGCTGCTTCCATGTGGTCAGGCTCATGCCGGTTTGCTCACGAAACATCCGTGTGAAGGTTCGCCGCCCCATTGCTGCATAAGACGCCC
>NZ_JAAPBB010001303.1:0-240 GCF_019730395.1 Ochrobactrum sp. SFR4
GTGAGCGTGCAGATGGAATGCGCGAAACAACAGTTAAAACACTTGCCAAGGACGATTTTGGCAAATTCTGGCTCATGCCGGAGTCGACAGACCCTCACCATCAAACCCCTTTAGAAATAAACGGAGATGACGGCGAGACTATTCGCATTCTTGGCAAGGTTGTTTACGCAGTACGACGCGAAGATTAAGCTAACGCTCATATTAGGCCGTATAAGAGCCCGTTTCCGGGTGCTTTCGGCT
>NZ_JAAPBB010001304.1:0-240 GCF_019730395.1 Ochrobactrum sp. SFR4
TGATCAGCAGACAGTTCTGTATCACCGAATGCATGATGCAGTTCGCCACGATGGCGTGCCTGCTCACGACTATCGGTGACAACAATATCAGCCTTATGAATAAGTGCTGCTTCCAGCTCCTGCTTTTCCGGCGTGTCCGCACCGATAGCCGTAATATGCGTACCTGCCTGTATCATATCTGCAGTTAATATGACTTCACGGCTTGCAGTCGTCGTCACGATTAAGCGTGCTTGTTGCGCC
>NZ_JAAPBB010001305.1:0-240 GCF_019730395.1 Ochrobactrum sp. SFR4
TTATAGTTGTTTTCTATTTTATTATATTGCTAATTTTTTTTGATGTCTTGTTTGTTATTGAATTATGTTTAAAATTAATCGTTAATGTTAAATGTTATTAAAATTTTTTGTTTTTATTGTTATTCACTGCCAATTTTAATTTATAATTTTATTCGCTTGATCAGTTATGGATGATGTTTGGTATAAATAAATTTGCAAAAAATATATAATTTTTATTGTTTGAATAAAATTACTATAGTT
>NZ_JAAPBB010000156.1:0-496 GCF_019730395.1 Ochrobactrum sp. SFR4
GCGAGACCTCGGCCGCGGGGTTGGCTGGGCTCAGGGTGGCTGGGGTAGATACTATCGCCATGATGACCGGCGACCGGCGCCCTGTCGGCTTGCGGATCGCCGCGGAACTCGGGCTGGAGGCAAAACATGTCCATGCCGATCTGCTGCCTGAAGACAAGGTCCGACTGGTGGGCGAACTGGCAAAGAATGGAAAGGTGGCCTTTGTCGGCGACGGGGTGAACGACGCCGCCGCGCTGGCGCGGGCCGATGTCGGCATCGCCATGGGCGCAGCGGGCAGCGACGTCGCCTTGCAGGCAGCCGATGTCGCACTGTTGTCGGAGGACATGGCCCGCCTTGCCGCCGCGCATCGGTTGGCGCGCCGCACCCGCCGGATCATCCGTCAGAATCTGACTTTCGCCATCGGCATGATGCTGCTTCTGGTCGCCTCGAGCCTGTTCTTCGCCCTGCCGCTGCCGCTCGCGGTGGTGGGGCATGAGGGCGGCACGGTTCTTGTGGT
>NZ_JAAPBB010001306.1:0-240 GCF_019730395.1 Ochrobactrum sp. SFR4
CATTTGGCGTACATCGGGCTCGGTGGTCAGAATATTGACCAGACGATCGCCAAACGCGAGGAAGATCAGCCCCACCACCAGCGCCATCACCATGCCCCAGAAAAAGGTCAGCTGAATGGAGCGGCGGAAAGCCGGACTATAACGCGCGCCAACAGCACGGCCTGCCAATTGTTCGGCAGCAATGGTTACGCCTTCCAGAAAGAAGCCGACCACCAGATAGAAGTTCATCAAAACGGCATT
>NZ_JAAPBB010001307.1:0-240 GCF_019730395.1 Ochrobactrum sp. SFR4
CAATAATTTATAGGGAGATATTTTTTGTTTTCCTAAAAAACGATCGTTTATCGTTCGTAATTAGCAAACGATCTGTATCCTTTATAGTTCACAAATTGAAGACAATGACGCTTTTCTCACAGAAATATTACCGATCGGAAGATGCTGTTATCGACACCCAAAACACATTACCGTGAGAAGTTGAGGGGCTGAACGGAAATTCCGGATGCACGGGTATGCGGCATCTGCTAAGCCTTGACT
>NZ_JAAPBB010001308.1:0-240 GCF_019730395.1 Ochrobactrum sp. SFR4
CGTGAAAGAATAATTAACCCAAGCGGCAACATCCAAACGCCAAGCACCGGTAAAAAGCTGAATACACCTCCGACAACCAGACTGCCGCCTAATGCTCGTCGCAACCAGACAGATTGCGGCAACGGAATCGTTTTTCCAAACAGTTTGATCCGATGCGCTCCACTTACAGCGCCATCAGTCTCCTGCTTAGTCGCAGTATCATCAATATCACGATCCGGTTTTAACAAGCTGCCTGCCCTG
>NZ_JAAPBB010001309.1:0-240 GCF_019730395.1 Ochrobactrum sp. SFR4
TTTTTGACTGGGTGGTGTAAAACAAGATCAACGAGTTTCTTTCTAAAAGGTCTGATAGACATGTTTAACAAAATTGCTCTCGCCGCTTCTGCAGCAGTTCTTTTCTCCGGCACAGCAATGGCTGCTGATGCTATCGTTTACAACGAACCAGCACCGGTTGCAGTTGCAAACACATTCAGCTGGGAAGGCGCTTATGCTGGTGTGAACGCTGGCTACGGCTTCGGTAAGATGAAAGAAGAC
>NZ_JAAPBB010000157.1:0-495 GCF_019730395.1 Ochrobactrum sp. SFR4
TGAAGCCGGTCTGAAAGGTCATATCAAGGGTGCGGATGAGGATGATACCGGTTCCGGTTCATCAGCCTATGTGCCGTTGGAGCCAAAAGACGACATTCAGCTCGGTGAAGCTATGAAGCTGCTGCGTGGCGAAATGGCCAATGCTGCCTTCCCGCCGGATCCTAAAAAAGACCTGCCAAAGCCTGATAAAAAATAAGCTTGTACACTTCAGAAAAACGCGGGGCAGTCCCCGCGTTTTTTGTCTGTCGTTTTAAATACATAAACTGAAGAGAACAGAATGTCTGAAAAGCGTGATCCTGCATCGCTGCCTTATCGTCCTTGCGTCGGTATTATGGTTTTGAACCGTGAAGGCAAAGTCTGGGCTGGCCGCCGTATTGTTGAGCCGAATGGCGAGATGGAAGGCGCAACACAGCTCTGGCAAATGCCGCAGGGCGGTATTGATAAAGGCGAAGATCCGGCAACGGCATCTTTGCGTGAGCTTTATGAAGAAACCGG
>NZ_JAAPBB010001310.1:0-240 GCF_019730395.1 Ochrobactrum sp. SFR4
TGCGAAGCCCGAAGTGATCATAACACTTGCTAAGTCGAGCCTATTTTTCCCAACAGTCGCATAGCAAAAAACATAAGTAATATTTTTCCCTTGAGCTAAAGGCGCACAAATAGGTTTCGTATCTTGGATATATGCTGCGAACATAGCCAAAGAAGCATCGCCACAGTCTTGCTTGATACCTGACTCAACTGTGTAATATGTTCCGCGCAGACAAGATTGAACGCCATAAAGCCTAAACTT
>NZ_JAAPBB010001311.1:0-240 GCF_019730395.1 Ochrobactrum sp. SFR4
TGCCCGGATTCATTGATACACATATCCATTTTCCACAAAGCCAGGTGGTTGCGTCCTATGCGGCGGAACTGCTTGACTGGCTCAATGATTATACTTTCATCGAAGAACAGAAATATGCTGATGAGCAATTTAGTGAGCATATTGCCGAGCGCTTTATCGATGAATTATTGCGTCACGGCACCACGACTGTTGTGGCCTATGGTTCTGTGCATCCGCAAAGCGTGGATGCATTTTTCCGCG
>NZ_JAAPBB010001312.1:0-239 GCF_019730395.1 Ochrobactrum sp. SFR4
GTTGGCGGTGCTGCCGTCACGTATGCCAAACATATGATCTGTTTGACCAGTTCGGCGCGGCCCGCTCTTGCTGCGTTGCTGTTCCCGTCCAGCCTGCATCTCGGCGACAAGAGCCAGCATGTCGTCCAGCCGTTTGTTCTCGACAACGGGCGAGCGATGAACCGAACGCAATTTGTCAAACGTTCTATAGGGCAGGGTGTCTGTGCCGTGCATGATCTCAAGGCGGCCGTCCGGATAAT
>NZ_JAAPBB010001313.1:0-239 GCF_019730395.1 Ochrobactrum sp. SFR4
CATTGCCGACCAGTGTGAACTGCAAACCGTTACCCGCACCGCGAATACCCAGACTGTTTGACTGCAAGGTAAAGGCACGCACACCGGTAATCGGACGCAAACGCTGATTGATGTCGTTGACGATATCCTGCTGCTTGCGCTCACGCTCACTCCATGGCGCCAGTGTCAGCACCATAAAACCATTATTGGAAGCACCGCCGGAACCGGCAATCGCATAGGAATTGATGATCTCGCCATTG
>NZ_JAAPBB010001314.1:0-239 GCF_019730395.1 Ochrobactrum sp. SFR4
CGCAACGGTTGTGCCTTCGACGAGCGGCAGCAAATCACGCTGCACCCCTTCGCGGGAAACCCCTGCCCCTGTACCGCCTTCACGTGATGCGATCTTGTCGATCTCATCAAGGAAAACAATACCGTCGTTCTGGGTTGCTTCCAGCGCTTCCTGTGTCACCTGATCCTGATCCAGCAGCTTGTCGGATTCATCATTGATCAGCAGCGCATAGGATTCTTTGACGCTCGTCTTGCGCGGCT
>NZ_JAAPBB010001315.1:0-239 GCF_019730395.1 Ochrobactrum sp. SFR4
GCACAATGAGTATAACCCGCCGCATAGAATGGTGCCTTCCGACTGCTTCCGTTTGGTTGAACGAAATGCATATCATGAAACCTACTGCGACCGTCAAGCAGTGAGCTATTATGCCACCCAGGTGTTACTTACAGGCCGCACAAGGAATAATATCAGAATAGCGCGGACTGACAAAATAAACCTCCCCCATATCGATAGAAGGAAGCACAACAGACAGCAGTGGTCGATAGGTATATTGC
>NZ_JAAPBB010001316.1:0-239 GCF_019730395.1 Ochrobactrum sp. SFR4
GGACGACATGGCGGAAAATCACCGGAAATCTGAGGCGATCACGCGGGGCGCGCGCATGCTGCGCACCGCCCTCGGCCCCGCCATCGCCCGGTTTCTGGAAGACCCGTCGATCGTCGAGGTGATGCTCAATCCTGACGGCCGGCTCTGGATCGACCGGCTTTCCGAAGGCCTCGCCGATACCGGTGAGCGCCTGTCACCTGCGGATGGCGAACGGATCGTCCGTCTGGTGGCGCACCATG
>NZ_JAAPBB010000158.1:0-495 GCF_019730395.1 Ochrobactrum sp. SFR4
ATGCGGAGCGTGCCAAAGTTATTGATTTCACTGAAGAATATTACAATATGGCCGGCATTGTTCTGATCGCGCCCAAAGATACCACAATAAACAAATGGGAAGATGTGCGCGGACAGAAACTCTGCGGCATGCAGGGCAATCTTTATAACCGTACGCTCACCGGCACTTATGGTGCACAAACCGTGCTGCTCACCGGCACTGCCGATATGTTTAAAGCTTTCCAGAACGGCCGTTGCAGTGCAGTTGCCTTTGACGGCCCTATTCTTCAGCAGAAACTGTCTGATCCTGAGTGGGGTGAGAAATATAAAATCGCATTGAACACCTTCAACTATATCCCGATTGCAGGCGGCGTGCGTAAAAACGAACAGCGTTTTCTTGAAGAAGTGAACAAGGCCATTCTTTCCGCCGAAGCTTCCGGCCTGCTGGTCGATGCTGAAAAAGCCTACAATATGGGCACCAGTGAATATGTGACTAAACGCGCAGCCGACGCCAAAG
>NZ_JAAPBB010001317.1:0-239 GCF_019730395.1 Ochrobactrum sp. SFR4
CACAATTATACAAAACGCACCCCGCCTCTAAAACTCCGTCTTCAAATTTAGGCTTTTCTTTGACTGATTATGTCGGTAAAATGACAGCAACAGGAAACTTGCTGGCAAAGTTAAGAAACAGTCAATTTCATCCCTGCATCGCGTCAATGGCGCAACAGTTTGAAACGATTGGTAGCTGCAAATTTCCGGTTTGAAGTAAGACAAATGTTTCTGAATTTTACTGTTTCAGAAATATGTTT
>NZ_JAAPBB010001318.1:0-239 GCF_019730395.1 Ochrobactrum sp. SFR4
TTAAAGCGGCGATTGAAAAAGCACGCGAACAGGGGTTTCCGGAAGTTTATCTCTGCGCGGAAGCCGATAAGCATGACTATTATGCGGCACGCGACTGGGTACTGATTGAAGGGAGTATTGACGATCTCAATATTTACCGCATCGCGCTCTGATCAAATTTCCAGACTGCGTTCGAGAAAATTTTGCCGTGTTGTTTTTATAATGCGCTGCAAAATTTTCTCGCGGCCAAAATCAAGCCG
>NZ_JAAPBB010001319.1:0-239 GCF_019730395.1 Ochrobactrum sp. SFR4
TTTCATGGCAGACAATCGGGCTTGCGATATTTTTTACAATGCTGAGCTACGCGGCGGTCGCGCTTTATGACGTGGTTGCTGTAGAGACGATTGCTCCTAATCAGATACCGAAGAGGCTGGCTGCTGTTGCCGGTGCTGCAGGCTATGCAATTTCCAATGCTCTTGGCTTTTCATTGCTCACAGGCGGCGCACTTCGCTACCGTATTTATGCAGCCGAAGGTATAAGCCTTGCCGATATC
>NZ_JAAPBB010001320.1:0-239 GCF_019730395.1 Ochrobactrum sp. SFR4
GGTGTTGCCGCTGCTGATGTTGATGAAGTGATCTTTGGTCAGGTGCTGACAGCAGGACAAGGGCAGAATCCGGTGCGTCAGGCTGCAATCGCTGCGGGTTGCCCGATTGAAACAACCGGCTTTGCCGTCAACCAGCTCTGCGGTTCTGGCTTGCGCTCGGTAGCGCTCGGGCTGCAGCAGATTGCCAATGGCGATGCCTCGGTAATTGTTGCCGGTGGTCAGGAATCAATGTCGATGGC
>NZ_JAAPBB010001321.1:0-239 GCF_019730395.1 Ochrobactrum sp. SFR4
TCCTGATCCGGAGCTTCATCAGCCGCATCAAAGGTTTCAGCGGAACCGAAATAACGATTTTTAGCTTTCGCCGCACGAAAATAATCTTTGGCGAGATTATCGGCGATACGAAATAAGTAAGAGCGTATATTCTTGATCTCACTTCGTTTTTCAGTGCCGTGAATGCGTAAAAATGTATCCTGAGTAATATCTTTTATGGTTTCAGGGTCATGACCTTTCTGCCGCAAGAAACGGGCAAT
>NZ_JAAPBB010000159.1:0-494 GCF_019730395.1 Ochrobactrum sp. SFR4
GGCTGAACTTGCTGAATTAAGACAGGCCGTTGAAACAGCAAAAAAAAACGGCTTAACTGTTGGGACTATGACCAAAGACAGCTTCTTGTTGCCTACACTAGGTAAAAGAATGGCTGCTCTTGGCCAGCTTCTCGAAGATGGACTTGGAATCGCCTTGATGCGTGGCATTCCAGTCAACGATTATCAAAAGAATGAACTGGAATTATTATTTGCTGGATTAGGTGTACATCTGGGCGTGCTTCTACCGCAAAGTAAGGCAGGTGAAAAAATCGGCGTTGTTGCTGACAGCGGCAATAAACTCGCATCCGGTGCACGCGGCACGAAAACCAGTGACCAATTACCGTTTCATACAGACCGTAGTGACCTAATCGGACTTTTGTGCGTACGTGAGGCAACAAAAGGTGGTGAGAGTTACGTTGTCAGCGCTACTCAGGTTTATAATATCATCCTAAGGGATCGTCCGGACTTACTGGAAGTCTTATGCCAACCATTCT
>NZ_JAAPBB010001322.1:0-239 GCF_019730395.1 Ochrobactrum sp. SFR4
CATATTCCTGATGCTGGCGGAACCGAATTTGCTGCTTAAGGCCATTTGACAGAATGCCTAGACCTGAGCACTCTAATGCGCCGTTGTTATTAGAGTGCTCTTTCACCTCAACGACGTCGATAATGAGGGCATTGCCTTGGGTTGGTGCATTGTCTTTTGATAGTTGTACGATTGGAAATACCAATTCGTCGCATGATTTTGAGTAATCGCGTGTTACCCATTCAATCAAAAAAAGTCCT
>NZ_JAAPBB010001323.1:0-239 GCF_019730395.1 Ochrobactrum sp. SFR4
GCATCGGTGAGGAAATGGTCAATGTGGCCTATGATGCGCCGGTTGATATGGCGCCACGTAGCCAGATTGAAGATGCCGAGCGCCGCCTGTTTGAACTGGCAGAAACCGGTCGTTACGACGGCGGCTTCCAGCCTTTCAATGAAGCCGTTAAAACCGCAATTGATCTGGCGGGCGTTGCCTTCCAGCGTGACGGGCATCTTTCCGGTGTTTCCACAGGCATCCACATGCTGGATGGTAAG
>NZ_JAAPBB010001324.1:0-239 GCF_019730395.1 Ochrobactrum sp. SFR4
TGTAATGTTCAAGCCGTTAGTGGCTATTCATCAGTTCAGTTCCGAATTGGGCGACGAGCAGTTAGGGAACTGGCGCGGCCATTTTGCCCATAAGAATGTCGCCTCTGCAGCCATGCTGGTCAGTGGCTTCTTCGGGCTCTACCTGAAAGATAAAGGCTATCATCTTGCGGGCTGGCTGATCCTTGTTTTGTCGGTGTTCTTTTTGATGCATACCGGCGGCAAGACATCGACAGCCATGT
>NZ_JAAPBB010001325.1:0-239 GCF_019730395.1 Ochrobactrum sp. SFR4
CAAGGAAATCATGTTCAAGCCAAATCAGATTGTCAAAAAAGGCGATCTATTGCTGCAGCTGGATGATGAAATTCAGAAGGCAGATCTGGTAGCCAGCAAAGCTGAAGCTGAGCTGAGCGAACAGAACTATAAACGTGCACAAACTCCGCGCACACAAGGTGTAGGTGCTGTATCTAATGTGGATACAACAGCCGCAGCTCTGTCATCCGCAAAAGCAAATGGAGCAAAAGCCCCGGCAA
>NZ_JAAPBB010001326.1:0-239 GCF_019730395.1 Ochrobactrum sp. SFR4
CCGATGGTGTTTTGATTTTAACCGCATAGGTAATGGCTTCATCTATAGCCGCCCGGGCATCCTGCACACGATCAGGCAGAGCGAGCAAACCATTTTCACCTGCAGCACCACGTCTGGTATTTAAGCCCAGCATGGTCAGACCTGTATCAGTCAAAGCCTTGGCAACGTCTTCGGCAGGCGTATTATAAGGCCAATGACATTCTACAGCATCAAAACCTGCGGCTTTGGCCTGACGGATT
>NZ_JAAPBB010001327.1:0-238 GCF_019730395.1 Ochrobactrum sp. SFR4
TTGTTGGGATTTTTTTGTTTTGGCGCTTGCGTAATATCAGTGCCGGAGGAGGACTATTTTTGAATAAATTATAATTCGGAGGGAACATGTTCCGCCCATTACTAATTTCAGGGTTATTATTATCTGTTTTTTCTAATTTTGCTCATGCAGAGACCGTTTTAAACCGCGGCAATGATATCGATCCATCAACACTGGATCAGCAACTGACAGTGACAGTTGCTGAGGCTCGCTTATTAAG
>NZ_JAAPBB010001328.1:0-238 GCF_019730395.1 Ochrobactrum sp. SFR4
GGGGGGGGGGGGGGGGGGGGGGGGGGGGGGGGGGGGGGGTGCGCTCGATTGATGAGCTGGTTTGCCGTTTGCTGCCGTCAGAATCCCGTCAGGCTGAAGCTCTGGGATTGGCGATCAAAGCGGCATTGCGTGAAAATCTTGGCTCCGCTCTGACTTGTTCCATTGGCGTTGCGCCTAATGAGTTGCTTGCAAAGATCGCGGCTGAAATCGACAAGCCAGACGGTTTGGTCATCGTGCG
>NZ_JAAPBB010001329.1:0-238 GCF_019730395.1 Ochrobactrum sp. SFR4
GTCAGTCACATCGCAATGGCCGCAAAGCAGTGCGTCCAATTCAGCAGCGAGCGGCTCAACGCGCTTCTTCATTGCATCGCCCTGATAGGTCAAAGCAATCTCAGCACCGGCATCCCGGGCAGCTTTGGCAATACCCCAGGCGATAGAGCGGTTGTTGGCCAGACCCAAGATCAGCCCGCGTTTTCCTTGCAACAAACCGGATTTGGTGGTCATGCACCATACCTCATAAAAATATCAT
>NZ_JAAPBB010000160.1:0-494 GCF_019730395.1 Ochrobactrum sp. SFR4
AGTTCGAAACCGATGATTTCGTTGAACAGGTTCGCCAGACGCTCAAGAATATTGTCGCTATTCTGGCCGTTGACGGGGCAGGGCCTGAGCATATCACCACGATGACATGGTATTTCACCGATAAGCAGGAATATAAATCCAATATGCGTGGTCTCGGACAAGCCTATCGCGATGTGATCGGTAAGCATTTTCCGGCAATGGCGGCGATGCAGGTGGCGGGGCTGATTGAAGACCGTGCCAAAATTGAAATTCAGGTCACAGCTGTCGTGCCGGACTGACGGGAGTGAACATGCCTGCCAGTTCTGAAACAAAGACCATTCATTTTTCAGATGCCGTTTCCGGTTTTGTTGATTATGGCCTGTTGCAGGTCACGATCAGCAATCCGCCGGTCAATGCGATTTCAGCCGCTATTCGTGAGGGGCTGATGCAGGTAATGGATATGGTTGAGACCTATAGTGTCGTTCACGGGCTGATCATTCGCGGCGAGGGGAAGT
>NZ_JAAPBB010001330.1:0-238 GCF_019730395.1 Ochrobactrum sp. SFR4
CGGCGCACTGCCTCACCTTCTTCACGCACAGTATGGCTGCCGCAGACAGGGCACAGACGTGGAAATTCATAAGCCACGCTCTCCGCAGGACGCTTATCCGCAACAATATCCACAATCTGCGGGATCACATCACCGGCGCGCTGAATAATGACGGTATCGCCGACGCGGATATCGCGTCCTTCACGCAATAGATTGCCCTTCTGGTCAAACCCGCGAATATAATCTTCATTATGCAGCG
>NZ_JAAPBB010001331.1:0-238 GCF_019730395.1 Ochrobactrum sp. SFR4
GGAAATGCGCGGCGTTTCAAAAGCGGACATTCAGACACGGGTGAATAAAGCACTGGATCGGGTGCGTCTGCGTCCGTTTGCGGAACGTCTTCCAAAGCAAATGTCCGGTGGTCAGCAGCAGCGTGTGGCACTTGCCCGTGCCTTGGTGATTGAGCCGGATGTGCTGTTGCTGGATGAACCGCTTTCCAATCTTGATGCGAATTTGCGCCATGAGATGAAAGAAGAAATCCGCAGCATC
>NZ_JAAPBB010001332.1:0-238 GCF_019730395.1 Ochrobactrum sp. SFR4
CTGTAGCTAATTTTTCAACCAAGGCCATAGCTTAACATTACATATTACAAGCCTTCCCAATCTTAAGCGCGGCAATGTTTCACACCTCAAAAAGCGTTTTTATCAAGCTGTTACCGCAATTAGAGTGTTAAGGCTCCTGATCTGGCCTGCGCGGTATCTCCAGACTATAGAATAGCCTGATCCCGCCTTTCCTTACGCCGAATTACGGAAAAGGTATTATGCGTAATATTGATGAAAT
>NZ_JAAPBB010001333.1:0-238 GCF_019730395.1 Ochrobactrum sp. SFR4
GTTGCTGCAAAGCGGTGAAGCCGGTCAATATGTGGAAGCGCCACGTCTTGCCACCGATTTCAACATTGATGTCAGCGGCCCTACCGCCCGCGCCCGCCTCAGTCAGGTTTTTGAAAACCCAACCAACAATTGGGTCGAAGGGCTCTATGTCTTTCCGTTACCTGATGATAGTGCGGTCTATTCCCTGAAAATGATTGTTGGCGACCGCGTGATCGTTGCAGACATCAAAGAAAAAAAG
>NZ_JAAPBB010001334.1:0-238 GCF_019730395.1 Ochrobactrum sp. SFR4
TCCATATTTCCGTATGCCGGTTTGCTTAAATATCATGTCTATATAAGAGAGATAAGATCAACACATAGTGCTGTCCAGTTGCATTATGTCACGCAAGAGCCGAGCAGTCTGTAAACAAGGCCTTGTCCTGTTGTCATTCTGCGACTACCACAGAGACAGATATGAATATGGTGGATCATTCAATGAGCGATATCTGGCCGGAAGAACTGCGGGTTTCCCAAGACCGGAAAACCCTGTC
>NZ_JAAPBB010001335.1:0-238 GCF_019730395.1 Ochrobactrum sp. SFR4
ATGGTGTGTGTTTGACGTGCGCATGGGGCTGTTTCCGGGACAAAGCATTGATGAACTGAAACAGCGCATTGAACAGGCTATTGCGGAAGCCGCTAAAAGCCATGCCTTTCTGGCGCAGAACCCGCCGGAGATTGTCTATAACGGCTTTGCGGCGGAAGGCTATTCGCTGGATGAGGACAAGCGGCCTGTGGCGCGTGAGGCGCTGGATGCCCTTGGCCGTGCGCACAAATTTGTCTCT
>NZ_JAAPBB010001336.1:0-238 GCF_019730395.1 Ochrobactrum sp. SFR4
GAGGAATTGTACAAAACATTCCGTGGTCGGATGCCTAGCCCGCAGGCGATGATCGAAAAACGCGGCCTTTAATACGTGCAAATAAAGCCCCTGCAAGATATGCAGGGGCTTTCATTTTTAGAAACTGCCGAGTTTGATATCCGGCGAATATTCATGACCTTCAACGGTCTTGGTTACAGCCTGACCGCAATACATCTTCTTTTCTTCGGCATTATAGCTGTGGCTTGGCGAGCCATAG
>NZ_JAAPBB010001337.1:0-238 GCF_019730395.1 Ochrobactrum sp. SFR4
GGATACCAGTTTCGACAATTTTGCCAAGATTGATGCTCTGTTGCGCTCACCTGAAGTTGCCCGCGATCTGCAGCATGATGACAGCGACACAGAGACCACACAAGAAAACGAGAACAACGGCTGATGGCACGCAGAGGTAAGAAAAAAGGCCGTCCGGTCTCCGGATGGGTGATCTTTGACAAGCCGAGAGGCATGGGTTCTACCGAAGCCGTGTCCAAAATCAAATGGCTTTTCAATG
>NZ_JAAPBB010000161.1:0-494 GCF_019730395.1 Ochrobactrum sp. SFR4
GGACCCGATTCGTACCGTGCGCGGTGCCGGATATGCTTTTGGCTAACGGGTACGCGGCTGATTGACGACAATGAGCAACCGGCATGGAATTTTTTCATGCCGGTTTTTTTAATGCGCTGATTCTAATGAAGCTGTTTACGAGCAGGTATTTGCAGCAGGGCAAACCGCATGAGATCACGCAATCAAACCGCTTTGTAACAGTCTGTAATGAATTATGACTAACGCTAGAGTATTAGGAAAGGCATGATGCAGCCACACTTTCAGTGATGAAATAAGGCAATAACATACCGGAATCGTTACAGAGTCATGACCGGTCACGATGTTGCAGTTTATCATTCTGAGCCAATAAGAGTGGCGTATACAGTACTTTAGTAATCTCTCAAAACAATGCATTAACATAGTGTTAACGAATGGGGCGCATTTTCTTGAGGTAAATTTTAACCGGTTCTTGCTAATCGGTGCGTGATTATAAAACGGGCCTTGTGCCTTTATTT
>NZ_JAAPBB010001338.1:0-238 GCF_019730395.1 Ochrobactrum sp. SFR4
GGGGGTTAAACTATCGGCTGAACGCAGCACACAGAATTATATGCTGCTGCCGCATTGTACCGAAAAGACCAATGCCACCCCGACAATTGCGGCTTGGGTTGCGATTTTCAAACATTTCGGCATCAATATGGTGATTGGTGAAAGCGGTTGTTGCGGTATGGCCGGTACTTTTGGCCATGAATTGCGCAACCGTGCGCTGTCCGAAAATATCTATGATCTGAGCTGGCGGCAGAAAATG
>NZ_JAAPBB010001339.1:0-238 GCF_019730395.1 Ochrobactrum sp. SFR4
AGATGCTGACGATCCCGCGCGACCCCACCGGCAGGGCCCACAGCTCCTTCACCGCTTGGCTAAGATCGCGCGCGCCGGTCGCCCCGAAGGGATGTCCGATGGCTACCGAACCGCCATTGGGGTTGACTCGATTCCAATCGAACTCGCCCATGGCGGCCTCGACGCCGGCCTTTTCGCGTACCCAATCCGGATCGGCGATGGCCGCGACATTGGCCAACACCTGGGCGGCAAACGCTTC
>NZ_JAAPBB010001340.1:0-238 GCF_019730395.1 Ochrobactrum sp. SFR4
TTTCGGGAACCAGCCAGGCATATTGGCCAGTTGCTCTTTGGTAAAGAGATTGGGCAGGGCGATAAGCATCCCCGCCAGAATGATGAAGCTGTAAAGATATACAGCCCATTTGGGTGTACGCATGAGAAATATCCGGTCTGAGTGTTCGCTAAATCCGCATTTGAGTTCAGATGCGAAGAAAGTGCGACAGATGGAGTTTAAGGAAACCGGTGCCGAGACAAGGTTGCCTGAAGAATAG
>NZ_JAAPBB010001341.1:0-238 GCF_019730395.1 Ochrobactrum sp. SFR4
TACTTATTTTGATTTGCAGTTTTGTAACGGTTTTTGAGCAGAATTATTTTGAAATATTCTCCATGAGAAAGACTGCGATATTTCAGTTTAATTAAGTCGCCGTTATATTAGGGAGTGCAAACGAAGAGAGTTGAAATGTGCCCATCAAAGTTTGTTGATATGACTCGATTACCCTCAGATAAAATGGGCTAATTTCAAAACTAAAGCCTATTGCAGAGGCAGAAGTGATCAAGCAACG
>NZ_JAAPBB010001342.1:0-238 GCF_019730395.1 Ochrobactrum sp. SFR4
CAGGGGCGCAAGCTCCTGAGCTTTTTTATTGTGCCGGATCACAGATAGTTTACTATCGCGCAATATCTGCAGATGATCTGAGAAAGATAGAGCATGAGATTTTCCGGCCTTACACGACGCTTACAACGCCTGATCGCACCGCTTGCGGCGCTTTTGTTTCTTTCTGCCTGTACTGTTGCTGTTGATGAGGGAAGGCCACATCATCGTCCGCCGGTACGACCGGACAGACCGCAGATGT
>NZ_JAAPBB010001343.1:0-238 GCF_019730395.1 Ochrobactrum sp. SFR4
CCACCGAAAGTTCATTTATCTATTTGAACCTGAAAGTTCTCTGTGCTTATGCGCCGGTCATAGCAGAAACATCTGCTTCAGCAACTTTCACACCGTCAACTTCAGCAATACAGGCAAATTTAGAAATATTGCCACGCTGTTTCATTTTCTTAACACGAAGCAACATCTGGTCGCCCGGAACAACCGGACGGCGGAATTTTGCATTATCGATTGTCAAAAGGAAGACTGAACCTGCATT
>NZ_JAAPBB010001344.1:0-238 GCF_019730395.1 Ochrobactrum sp. SFR4
GTCGAGGCTGTGCTGCGAAAGCCCTGAGCCGCCGTAACGGTCGACCTTCTCGACGAGCGCATTGACGCCATAGCTGACGCAATGGGCTAGCAAGGCCATGCGGCTCGCGTCGTCGAGTGCTGCGATCCAGTCCCACAGGGCAGTCGGCTCGGTGGGCAGATCGGTCTTCCAGTCGTCGTAACGCTGTGCGATGGCCTTGGCGGAAGCGCTGTCCTTGAGGTCATTGCCCTGGGCCGAG
>NZ_JAAPBB010001345.1:0-238 GCF_019730395.1 Ochrobactrum sp. SFR4
GGCAAATCAAGAGCCTTTTTAGCGGTCGCAATATCGATCTTAATAGCTTCTGTAATAATCAGATCAGGACGATAGAGTTGGTAGAACCATGTGATATTGCCACCATTCACACGATAGCGAAGGCGGACAGGCATCCGAACAGGTGCACCCATAAAGAACGCTGGGATGCTGAGAATAAACATACCAGGAACCTTGAGAGTGCCACCGCTGCGGTCTGTCGTTTGGTGGCTTTCATCGT
>NZ_JAAPBB010000162.1:0-493 GCF_019730395.1 Ochrobactrum sp. SFR4
ATGGCTGGCAGAGCCATTTGATAATACAATTGCAGTTATCTGCTTTATGGTGCTGTTTACGACGATCGTGATGGCCTCATTTGGAGTGGTAGGCGAAGCCGATCATCTGGCGCATCAATTGGGCGAGCCTTACGGCACGCTCATTCTCACACTGTCGATTGTGTCGATTGAAGTAATCCTGATCGCTTCGGTTCTGCTTGGGCCGGGTGAATTTCCGACCATCGGCCGTGATGCTATTTTCTCGGTGATGATGATCATTCTCAATCTGGTGACAGGTCTTTGTTTGCTTGTTGGCGGGCTGCGTTATCGCGAACAGGAATATTATGCACAGGGCTCAGTCAGCTATCTTTCCCTGATTACAATGCTCACTGGTCTTGCTCTGGTTTTGCCGAATTATGTGTCCGGTGCCGGTGAATTCAATTTCATACAAGCCGTTGCATTCTCGGCTATTACGATTGTGGTCTATGCTGTGTTTCTCTGGATGCAGATCGGT
>NZ_JAAPBB010001346.1:0-238 GCF_019730395.1 Ochrobactrum sp. SFR4
CTGCGTTCCAAAGCACTGCTGCTGGATGAGCCGATGGCAGGCATGGGGCCTGAGGGCTCCAAGCAACTGACCGGCTTTCTGGATGTATTGCGTGAAGAAGTGCCGGTTTTGCTGGTTGAACACGATATGGATGCCGTTTTTGCTCTGGCCGACCGTATTTCTGTGCTGGTTTATGGCCGTGTAGTTGCCAGCGGAACGGTGGCGGAAATCCGCAGTAATCCGCTGGTGCGTGAAGCCT
>NZ_JAAPBB010001347.1:0-238 GCF_019730395.1 Ochrobactrum sp. SFR4
TCAGACGGTTTGCACATATAATATCTAAGGCCAAATTCGGGCCCGATTTGATGTTTGGCGCAGGTATTTCATGAAAAGCCGAAATCAACACCGATGTGGCTGCGGGTATTAACACTGCCATCTCAAGCGCGCCCCGTACAGGCTTTGCAGTCTTAGACTCGCATAATTAGATGCGATGAAGCGGGCACTTACAGCCCGCTAGCTTCGCTATTCATCTGCGCTTCTTCTTTTTTTCTCT
>NZ_JAAPBB010001348.1:0-237 GCF_019730395.1 Ochrobactrum sp. SFR4
GCCTGTAACAGCTTTGGCAATGTAGCTTTTGAAATCTGACATAGTGTACTCGAATCTTTTAGAAATTCTGCCTGTAAGTTCAGGTCAGAAAGATAAAGCCTGATCCATCAGAGTCTGATTGATCTTAACCGGATATTCGCTCTGCAGGCGGCCGACCAGCTGTTCCAGCAGGTCATCGCCAATGCGCGAGGAAATGGCATCGCGGGTGCCCTGTGGCAGGCTTTCAGCGCTGACACC
>NZ_JAAPBB010001349.1:0-237 GCF_019730395.1 Ochrobactrum sp. SFR4
ATCCTGCCCGTCAATACGCACAGAGCCGGTATCTACATCATAGAGCCGCAGCATCAGATTTATCAGCGTAGTTTTACCGGCACCGGAGTGACCGATCAGACCGACACGTTCGCCGCCGCGAATGGCAAGGCTGATATCACTCAGCACACCGGCCTTCGCCTTATTTTCATTCTCGGAGCCATAACGGAAAGTCACATGCTCAATATCAATAGCACCGGAAGTCACCTGCAGCGGCTT
>NZ_JAAPBB010001350.1:0-237 GCF_019730395.1 Ochrobactrum sp. SFR4
GGGCTATGACGTGATGTGGTGATCAACGCATCGGCGCCGAAAGCAACTGCGGAGCGCAAAATAGCGCCGACATTATGCGGATCAGTAACCTGATCCAGAATCAAAAGCAGTTTGCCTTCTTTAAGATCCTGCAATTTGCGTGGCTTCAGGGCAGCGGTTTCAATCAAAACACCCTGATGCACGGCATCCGAGCCGGTTAAGGCATCGATATCGCGCGGCTCAACCATTTCAGGTGCG
>NZ_JAAPBB010001351.1:0-237 GCF_019730395.1 Ochrobactrum sp. SFR4
GACATGAAGGCCTGCGCTGAGAAATGAGACGCGATAGAGCAGTTCAAAGAGGTCTGCAGATACACAAAAATTGAGGAAACTATCATGCTCACCAGCCCCCCACTAAAGCATGAGGCGACAGAAGTCAGCTCTACTGAACTGAACACTATGCTCCGTGAGAACGAGACCGCTATTATCGTTTATGTGTGGGCGCCATGGTGCCCGCCTTGCAAATCTATGACACCCGCTCTGGATGAT
>NZ_JAAPBB010001352.1:0-237 GCF_019730395.1 Ochrobactrum sp. SFR4
GCAATGTAATTATTGATGTTAAAGGCAACAGAATACTGGTTCGTTCCAGCACCGAAACCGCTCGATTTATCGTTGCCGTTGGGGGTATTGACCATCAATGTCGGGCTGATCCACCAGTTGCGATGTCCGGTTTTACCGGCCTCTACTTCAGGCTGAACAACCTCGTAATAGTACTCGAAACCGATCTGTGGTGCGGTAGCACCCCACTGCGCATCGCCGGAGCCGGATGTTGTACTT
>NZ_JAAPBB010000163.1:0-492 GCF_019730395.1 Ochrobactrum sp. SFR4
GATGGCGTTGAGTTTACAAGTTTCTATCAGCGATGCGATCATAGCCCAGTTTTTGGCACCTGCTTCGTGGCCTGCAAAGAGTGCGTTTTTTCTGTTCAATGCGATTGGCCGGATCGTTCGCTCGACACTGTTGTTATCCAGCTCAACACGACCGTCGGATAAGAACAGGCAGAGGCCATCCCAGTATCTGGCAATGTATTTTAAAGCCTCACCCAATGGGGCTTTTGCCGATACACGTGCACGATGATAAACAAGCCATGCTTCCATATCACTGATCAGCGGCTTTGATTGCTCCTGGCGGACTGCCAGGCGTGCTTGCGGATTAAGACCACGTATTTCCGCTTCGATCCTGTAGAGTTCACCAATGCGCTTTATGCCGTCTTCGGCAATTGGTGATGAACCAGTCCGTACGATCTCAATGAGCTTGCGACGCGCATGCGCCCAGCAGTAAGCCAATTGTATATTGGGTCCAACACGCTCTGGTGCGATCAG
>NZ_JAAPBB010001353.1:0-237 GCF_019730395.1 Ochrobactrum sp. SFR4
TGAACTTACAGAGTTAGGCTTTACCAATTGAGCTTTTCGTCTGTGGGATCAGGCTCATGCCTTTCAAACACAACGCTGCTCACCGCCGTCGGATACCGCAGCAGAAGTTCAGGGTTAAAAACTGGCCTAACTATGACGCGGGTTTGCGCCAGCGCGGCAGTATTACATTCTGGATCAGTGAAGCTGCGATTGCAGGCTGGTTGGCTCCGCGACGGACAACACCAGGTGGCCAGTCGC
>NZ_JAAPBB010001354.1:0-237 GCF_019730395.1 Ochrobactrum sp. SFR4
AGATTATGCAGTTCCGGTTTGCTGTCTGCAGCAATCTCGGCGCGCTGTTCAACCAGATGGTTGGCTGTACCGGATTTGGTAACGCCGGTATATTTCACTTCACCCGGCTTATTATGACCATCTGCTGACAGTGATGGTGTGGCACTCGCGATCAAGGCTTCAGTGGCAGTCTGGCGAAATGCCGGCATCGGCACTGCGGCTGGCAGAACCGGATCACCGGCTTCTGTTACCGCGAGT
>NZ_JAAPBB010001355.1:0-237 GCF_019730395.1 Ochrobactrum sp. SFR4
AATTGCGGCGCATTCCGCTGGAGGAATTGCAGGATAAACGCTCAGGCGAAATCAATGCCACGCTGCTTGGCAATGTGGATGAAAACCTGACCTATGTGCTGACCATTGCCAATCTGATCGCCAATGCGGTGATCACGCCTTTGACCGTGGCTGTGGTGACTTTGTTTATCGACTGGCGCATGGCGCTGCTTCTGCTGCTGATTTTTCCTGTCCTGCTGCCATTTTATCGCTGGAGAC
>NZ_JAAPBB010001356.1:0-237 GCF_019730395.1 Ochrobactrum sp. SFR4
CCGGCATTTTGCCGATCAGCGGCACGTCGGCATAGTCGAAATAGGTAGTGAGGAACGGATAACCGGCGAAGAATGATCCCGCACCGGTTGCCGCAGCGGTAAGCAGACCGAAGCCCATCCATTTCACCGGCAAGATACGCAAATGGCTTTCCACCCAGCGGGTACCAAAGGCCAGATATTGCAGAATGAAACCGATTGCCATGGTAATACCGGCAGCAAAACCGCCGCCCGGCAGAT
>NZ_JAAPBB010001357.1:0-237 GCF_019730395.1 Ochrobactrum sp. SFR4
TGTGCGCAAAGGTGATCGTGAACTACAATTGCTGCGCGGAGATGAAGTGTTACGCACCTACCGCATTGCATTGGGGGGCGCACAGGAAGGCCATAAATTGCAGGAAGGCGATCAGAAGACGCCAGTCGGTAATTATGTAATTGACTGGCGCAATCCGCGTTCCATGGCACATCTCAGCCTGCATATTTCTTATCCGAATGAGCAGGATGTGCTGAGAGCCAAAGAAGCCAATGTTGC
>NZ_JAAPBB010001358.1:0-237 GCF_019730395.1 Ochrobactrum sp. SFR4
GCAGCAGAAAATTGACAAGACACGCGCTTTTGGCGGCGAGTTCATCGAAATTCGTCTGGTCGGCGATATTTTCGACCAGTGTTATGCCGCCTCGCAGGACTATGCCAAAAACGAAGGCGGGCTGATGGTGCCGCCATTTGATGCTATGGGCATTATCACCGGACAGGCATCGGTTGCTCAGGAAATTTCCGAACAATTGCCGGAAGGCAAAGTGCCGGATCTGATGATGCTGCCGGT
>NZ_JAAPBB010001359.1:0-237 GCF_019730395.1 Ochrobactrum sp. SFR4
GACGTTATAATGAATGAACGTGCTAAGAGTTCTAAAAGAAATTATGTTTTTAATAAAACCACTGCGCAAATTCATATAAGAGGGATAAGTCTATGAATTCCATTATTTATCTTGTTGGTCTTGTTGTTATTGTTTTGTTTATTCTTTCTTTTTTGGGATTAAGATAATGGTAGAGCAAAATAATATTAAAGTTGAATCAGACGGGAGCTACGTAGATTGGGCTGCAATCTTTGCTGG
>NZ_JAAPBB010000164.1:0-490 GCF_019730395.1 Ochrobactrum sp. SFR4
GCAGCTTATGGTGGTGGAAGGACCAAACCCGGTCGCGCGCGAAGTTCAGCGCATCAACCACAGTCTGGTCAGCGTGTTTAACCGCTTCATACACAACCGCCTGCGTAACCGCAATACCGGTGACACCAAGATCAATCCGGTCGAAACGCTTGGAATAGTCGATCAGCGCCTGATCTCCATGCTGGCGCACCTGCTGCACAATCTCACGAACTGCGCGATCCACATCTTCGGAAACTTCCCGTTTTCCCGCCAGAAATGCCACAAAACTGGCTTCGAAATCTGCGGCACTTTGTATGAGCGTCTGAACCACGCTATTCCCTCATTTCGTACTTATTTGGCTTCAGTCTGATCAGCTGCAATATGATCCGGCTTGTTACCGGTTTCCCATGCAGCGCCCAGATCAGCCAGTCGCATTTCAATCACTTCAACAGTAAGACGGATTGTTTTACCTGCTGCAAAAACCAGTTCAATTATACCGGACGGCGCATCT
>NZ_JAAPBB010001360.1:0-237 GCF_019730395.1 Ochrobactrum sp. SFR4
GCCCGCTTGTCGGAGGCGCGTACCGTTGTTTCGGTCAACATGCGGCGGATCTGGTGCGGCTCCTTCGACCAGCTATCCTTGATCGCGTCCCAGACCTGTTCCTGACGGCTGTGATCGGGATTGACGGTGAAAGCCATGAGCTGTTCGAGCGTCACGCCGTCCTCGGCATAGAGGTTGAGCAGCGAGGGCGCGACGGAAGCCAACCGCAGGCGCTGCTTCACGATATTGGTGGAAACG
>NZ_JAAPBB010001361.1:0-237 GCF_019730395.1 Ochrobactrum sp. SFR4
GGGCGGTAAATCTTTGATGCTCAGGTCGCTCATTTCGCACTACGTGCTCAGGTCGAAGCTGTGTTGTGTGCGAGAAGCGAACGCAGATGTTTCTTGTCGATTTTACCGACAGGCGTGAGCGGCATATGGGCGATAAATTGAATGCGATCCGGCAATTTATAATCGGCGATACCCAGTGCTGCGAGATGACGGCGCAGGGCAGGCGCTTTCAGTTGCGGATTGCGGGAAACGACAAAG
>NZ_JAAPBB010001362.1:0-237 GCF_019730395.1 Ochrobactrum sp. SFR4
GACACGATGATAAAATCGGGGATACAACAATCCGGCCAAGCGCCGATGGTGCGTGTGGTCAATGCGCATAAATCCTATGGTGCGCTGGAAGTTCTCAAAGGCATTGATCTCTCTGTTGATAAAGGCAAAATCTTTGCGCTGATCGGGCCATCCGGCTCCGGTAAAAGCACTTTGCTGCGCTCGATCAATCAGCTGGAAACGCTCAATCAGGGTGAGGTCTGGCTGGAGAATGAGCGG
>NZ_JAAPBB010001363.1:0-237 GCF_019730395.1 Ochrobactrum sp. SFR4
TTTTGCCACGGATTATCGGGCAGGGGCGTGCCGCAGAACTGCTCTATACCGGCAGGTTTATGGGAGCCGAAGAGGGCAAAGACTGGGGCTTTTACAATCATCTGCATACGCAGGAAAATCTCCTTGGCGAGGCGCAGAAACTTGCCGCAACGCTCGCTGCTGGCCCGTATTTTGCCCATGGGATTACCAAGACCATGATGCGTCAGGAATGGGCGATGGGCATTGAAGAAATGATTG
>NZ_JAAPBB010001364.1:0-237 GCF_019730395.1 Ochrobactrum sp. SFR4
TTCGAGAATGAAGATGCAGCTCCGTATCTTGAAAAAGTTCACGGCATTCTGGTGCCGGGCGGCTTTGGTGAGCGTGGCGCTGAGGGCAAGATTCTCGCGGCTAAATTTGCCCGTGAGCGTAAGGTTCCTTACTTTGGTATCTGCTTTGGTATGCAGATGGCTTGTATTGAAGCTGCACGCAATCTTGCCGGTATCAAAGATGCAACATCAACCGAGTTCGGTCCTGCAAAGGAACCG
>NZ_JAAPBB010001365.1:0-237 GCF_019730395.1 Ochrobactrum sp. SFR4
TTGTTTGTCTGCGCGGCACTGGCAAATTGCACAGTATTGCGCTCCAAGACGACCCCCGTGCCGTCAGTGCTGAGTTGCGGTGTGGCAAAAGCAAAGTCGTGTTTGATATCAGGCGAGAAGCTGGAGCCGGAAAGGTTGGGAGCGTCTATAATCCGGTACGTTTCTCCAAGAGCATAAAGCAGGTCGGCAGCGCGTTCAATTTCCAGCGCTCCGCCTTGTAACTCTACATCCTGTGCA
>NZ_JAAPBB010001366.1:0-237 GCF_019730395.1 Ochrobactrum sp. SFR4
ATGGCAGGCATGTTTCACTGTCGTTCTCTAACGACCAAAAGCATTGGCCACCTCAGACATAGAAAGTCCGAACATCGTATGTGCGATATACATGCCGAATTGCCGGATCCGGGCAACATGATTGTTGCCCCGCTCAGCACTGCGTAATTCTTTTAATGAAACCTGAAAGAAAACGGACAATAAAGAGAGTAGCGCACCACACAGGGTCCACGCATATTGCTGGCGTTCATTATTGTT
>NZ_JAAPBB010000165.1:0-490 GCF_019730395.1 Ochrobactrum sp. SFR4
CCCAGTCCGGCTGCAATCATCCAGTAGGTTTGTGTCGGAACATCGATCAGTTCCGGTAGCTGAGCCATAAAGATCAAAACGGCCAGTGCATTTACAAAGCCGGTAATGACGGAACGGGAAACAAAACACATTACCCGCGCTAACTTTAATGCTCCGGCAAGTATCTGAAGAATGCCCATTAAGATTGTGGCTGCGAAAAGATATTGCAGTCCATGTTCTTTGACGAGTGATACCATGACGACAGCTGTGGCAGCTGTAGCCGCTGAAATCATTGCGGGCCGACCACCGGTAAAAGCTGCCACACATGCAATGGCAAATGAGGCATACAAACCCACTTTGGGGTCTACTCCTGCAATAACGGAGAACCCTATTGCTTCAGGAATAAGAGCGAAAGCAACAACAATACCAGATAGGATATCGCCACGAATGTTTGAAAACCACTGATTGCGGTATTCTTTTAATCTTAGCATTGAGAATTTTACACACTGAT
>NZ_JAAPBB010000017.1:0-49439 GCF_019730395.1 Ochrobactrum sp. SFR4
GGGGGGGGGGGGGGGGGGGGGGGGGGGGGGGGGGGGGGGGGGGGGGCGGGGGGGGTTTTCTACACAACCACTTCAAAATAACAAAATGGCCGCGATATCTCCCGATATCGCGGCCATGATCCTGCATTAAATGTCTGAATCAAAAAGCGGCAGACGCCAGCGAAAATGGTGATTTGCGAGCACCGGAACGGATCGTACCTCTGCATAATCCTTTCACATATTGATGAAAGATAAGATTATGCAGCAACTAAAGTTCATGGCGGCCTTTGCACGTCCTACGGACGTGCGGCGCCATGTGTACGTGAGTACCGGAGCACAGAAAATTGCCATTTGCAGCCAAGTCGGGCGACTTTTAGATCAGACATTCAATCGCACTCCCCAACTGCATCTCATGTTCGCCCTGTTCAGCAGTGCGCCCGACAACATTGAGCACGGTTGACGCGGCATTGCGGGCAGCTTCTGTCAAAGTACTTCCATGCGCCAGATTGGCGGTTAGCAGGCCGGTGAACAGATCGCCGGTCCCCACCGGTACAATCGGCACACGCGGCGAAGTCAGCCTTGTCTCTTCCCCGCCTTCAAACACCACATTCTCCAGTGAGCCATAGGGCGTATCGGGAAACACACAGCCCGTTGCTACTAGTCGCGCATTGTTAAATGCCTGTATCTGACGCACCTTTTCCTTCAAAATATCGAAGGATAAAGCGTCGCTTCCGGTGATCAGCCCGACTTCGAACTGATTGGGTGTCAGAAGATCAGCCAGCGGCACCAGCTCATTGATGATACATTCCATCACCTGATCGGCCACAAATACCCCGAGCCCCGTATCGCCCATCACCGGATCACAAATATAGATGATATCAGGATTGATCTTGCGCGCCCGTTTGACAAAATCCGCCACAACCTCGCCATTGGCACGCGATCCCAGATAGCCGGAAACAATATAACGGCTGGTGCTGATCAGTCCGCGCTCTTCAACCCCGCGCAACAAATCGCTTACCAGTTCCGGTTCCAGAACACGCCCGCGCATAGTTTCATAACCCGGATGGTTGGAGAGTAATGTCGTCGGCACTGCCGCAACATTAAGCCCCCGCGCCTGCATTGGCAGCACCGCAGCACTATTGCCGACATGACCATAAACAACCTGACTCTAGATCGAAATGACCGAGGTCTGCATTGATAACGGGGATGACATCACTTTACTCCTTCTTTGGCAGCGACCAGCGCTTCACGATTCCGCTTCGGCAACTGTCCGTTCAGCAGAATATAGGCAACCAGACCAATCACCAGTCCCCAAAATGCCCCGCCAATACCCAGCAAATTAATATTGGCAGCAGAGGCCAGAAAGGTGATCAATGCCGCTTCACGGGTTTTCGAATCAGCCAGCGCACCTGCCAGACTGCCGCCAATAGTACCGAGCAAAGCAAGACCAGCCAGCGTAGTGATGAATGTTGCCGGAAAAGCCATAAAGACCGCAGCAAGTGTGACACCGAACACACCGACAAGCACATAGAAGCAACCTGCCGCAATACCGGCAATCCAGCGTTTGCGCGGATCTTCATGTGCTTCACGGCCTGTAGCAATCGCAGCCGTAATCGCAGCAATATTAAAAGCATGGGAGCCAAATGGTGCCATGATGAGTGAACCAAGACCGGTGACTGTGACAATCGGATTGGCACTGGTTTTAAAGCCGTCATTCCGCAGCACCAGCATGCCCGGCATATATTGGCCGGTCAGCGTGATGAGGAACAGCGGCAGGGCAACACTCAGCAATGCATTCAGCGAGAAGACCGGCATTGTAAACACCGGAGCCGCAAGCGTGAGGCTCAAATTAGAGAAATCCACCCGCCCCTGTACCAGCAAAAAACCAATGCCAAGCACCAAAATCCCAACTACCGCATAGCGGGCAGTGAAACGCTTGAGCAACACATAAGCCACAATCAGCCCGCCAACGAGCAGCGGATCAATGGTTGCGCCACCAAATGCACCAATACCGAATTGCAGCAAAATACCGGCCAGCAGACCGGAAGCGATACTGGCAGGAATAAGTCGGATCACTTTCTCGAATGTACCGGAAAGCCCCAGCACGACAAAAGCAAGCGCCGAGATAATATAAGCACCGACTGCCTCCGCATAAGGCGTTGTGGCGAGTGCTGTGACCAGAAAGGCCGCCGCCGGTGTTGACCATGCAGTGATAATCGGCTCGCGAAAATGCCAGCTCAGCATCAGCCCCGTTACACCGACACCGATAGACACAGACCAGACCCATGACGCAGTCAGTTCAGGGCTGAGACCGGCAATCTTTGCCGCCTGAAATACGAGAATAAAAGTTCCCCCGTAATTGACAATCACAGAAATCAGCCCTGCAACAATCGGATGGGGCAGATCGCTGAAACGCAACGGAGACGGTGGCGGAATAGTCTGGGTCATAAAGCAGGCTTTCTAATATGGCTGCGGCTCTGCCGGTTCTGTGTAAAAGCAGCAGATTACAGGTTCGTCATGATGCGCTTGACTTTTAACCTGCGAATGGTCTGTTATCTCCATCCACTTATTGCATCGGATCCAGACCAATTGTTCAGGCACTCCCAACTTGAATCTGTCAAAGCATGGATCGGCCATCCGGCGAATGCAGCAATGCCGCTTCATGCACGGATACAGCGCGCTATCCGCCAGCTGATCGTCAACGGGGCTTTGGTTCCGGGAAAACCGCTTCCCGCCTCCCGTGCTTTGGCCGCATCACTGGGCGTATCACGTGATACGATTGAGGCTGCCTACAGCCAGCTTCATGCAGAAGGCTTTATTGAGCGTCGCGTCGGCAGTGGCAGTTTCGTGGCCGAGATGACCGACTTCTCGGCGGGGCGCAGGCTCTCGCAACGCGATGCGCTTGCACGCAATCAGGCACCGAACCTGAGCAAACGCGGCAATGCCATGTTTCGCAGCGGCGGCGTCCGTGAACAGCTGATTCCCCGCCCCTTTGCACCGGGTCTGCCGGAAACCCGCAGCTTTCCGATTCAACTCTGGGAGCGACTGGAACGACAGGTTCTCAAAGAAACCGGCACGCAAGCGCTGCTGCACGGCAATCCGCAAGGCACTGAGCCGCTGCGCCGTGCAATAGCCGATTATGTCAATCTGGAGCGTGGTGCCCGCGCAACGGCCGACCGTGTGCTGGTGCTGACCAGTTCACAACAAGCACTCACGCTTTGTGCCAATATGTTGCTGGATGCAGGCGACAGTATTTTTATAGAAGATCCGGTCTATTACGGCGCGCGCAGAGCTTTTGATGCCGCCGGTCTGATCCCTGTCCCCGTTGCCGTCGACCGACAGGGCATAGTTGCCGAGCATATTCTCGAAGATCCGCTCAGAGCCAAAGCTGTCTTTCTCACCCCATCCCATCAGTTTCCGACCGGTGTAACACTGGCTCTGGACAGGCGTCTGGCCTTGATCGAATGGGCATCCCGTCAGCAAGCATGGATTATCGAAGACGATTATGACAGCGAGTTTCGCTATACCGGCAAGCCCACAGCCTGTGTGCAGGGGCTCGATCCCCATGACCGCACCATCTATATCGGCACTTTTACCAAGTCTCTGTTTCCGGGTTTGCGTATCGGTTACATCGTACTGCCGCCACAACTAGTTAAACCTATGACGACTGCGCGCACTCTGCTCGACGGCCACACAGCATCGCTCACGCAGCTCACCCTTGCCCGTTTTATGGAAGGCGGACATTTCGGTGCCCATATCCGCACCATGCGCAATATCTATGCCGAGCGCCTCGAAGTTCTGACAAAGCTCGTCGGGATACATCTGAGCGAATTTATTGAACCACGTGTGCCGATCGGCGGGTTGCAAATGCCGTGCCTGCTCACTTGCGACCTATCGGAGCGTGCAGCTATTGATGCTGCAAGACGTGTTGGTGTTGAACTGCTGGGGCTCTCCCCGCTTCATGCTTCCGGCACCGGCAGAGCCGGATTTCTGATGGGGTTTGCGGCCTATACGCCAACGGAACTGGAAACCGCCGTTAAAAAACTTAAAACAGCTTTTCAGAACATCAAAATCTGAAATTTCAAATGGCCTGCCCATGAATTCAAAAGTGGCCGGTCCAAGCCAGCCATTTCTATACTATGCTCTGTGTCGTATTTTGCCTGCACTCAAGGCAGCACGACTGAAAGACACATGACATGGATCAGCTGCTCACCACCCTTTCTGCCGAAGATATTGCCCGCTTTGGTGAAACACCCGCAATTCGCTTTGCAGAGAATTTACAGCTGGTTCAGGAGCGTATTGCAGCAGCGGCTTTACGCAGTGGCCGCAAACCGGAAGATGTGCGTCTTCTGCCTGTTACCAAAACAGTACCGGCGCATATTCTGCGCTACGCTTTTGCTGCGGGGATCACTGATTTTGGCGAGAACAAACTTCAGGAAGCCCGCGATAAATGTGAGAAACTCGATGATCTGGCGATTAACTGGAGCATTATCGGCCATCTCCAGACCAATAAGGTCAAATATCTCACACGCTTCGCCACAGAGTTTCATGCGCTCGACAGTATCCGCCTTGCGGAAGAACTGAACCGCCGGCTGGAAAGTGAAAACAAAGATCTGGATGTTTTTGTGCAGGTCAATACATCCGGGGAGATCAGCAAATATGGCCTTCATCCCGATGATCTGCTGCCATTCATTGAGCGTCTGCCGGATTATCCGCGTCTGAAACCGCGCGGCCTCATGACCCTTGCTTTGTTCAGCTCTGATCTTGATAAAGTGCGCCCTTGCTTCCGGCTGCTGCGCAACCTGCGCGATCAAGTGGCACAGCGCCTTTCCGGCATCACCAAACTCTCTATGGGTATGTCCGGCGATTTCGAAGCGGCGATTGAAGAAGGCGCAGATATTGTCCGCGTCGGTCAGGCAATCTTTGGCCCAAGGCCGACTGCGGACGCTTTTTACTGGCCGGGTCTGACAGACACAACACAGGAACCGGCGCAGCCATAGAACAAATTTAAGAAATATAATCAAATACTTAAATTGTTAAACTGTTTCTTTAAACCCATTTTCCGATAGACCATTCTGAAATTTTCCGTTTAATCTGTAAGCGGAAACCGCTCATCCCGACGGTAGCCATCTGTGCATTCGGGGGCACATTGCAGTATGGCCAAACAGCTTCCGCCAGCGGATGATATAAATAATGCTCTGACTGCAGATGAAAGAGAGCATTTACAATATTTTGATGAGGTTGGTGCAGTCCAACAAACCTCGGATCGCTTGTCCATGCTGCATGAACTGGCAGAGAACCAATCTTCACGACCTCCGCAAGACTTTTATATACAGCCACAACAAGTCAAACCTCCGGTCGCAGCAAAGAAGGCCAAACCGCATTATAGCGGTCACCGTCAGCGCCTGCGTGAGCGTTTCAACAATCACGGCGACGAAGTTCTGGCCGATTACGAATTACTGGAGCTTTTGTTGTTTCGCACCATTGCGCGGGCAGATACCAAACCGCTTGCCAAAGCTTTACTCAACCGTTTCGGCAGTTTTGCCGGTGTGCTGGGCGCAGAGCCGCAATTATTGCAGGAAGTCTCCGGCTGCGGTGAAGCCGTCGCGCAGGATATCAAATTGCTCAATGCCTGTGCCCGCCGGTCAGGTAAAAGCGAAATCATGAAAAAGGATATTCTCGATTCATGGAGCAAGGTTATCACCTATTGCATGACCTCTATGGCCTATGAAAACCGCGAGCAATTCCGCATCCTGTTTCTTGATAAGAAAAACCGTCTGATCGCCGATGAAGTGCAGCAAATCGGCACCGTCGATCATACACCGGTCTATCCGCGTGAAGTCATCAAACGGGCATTGGAACTATCTTCTACGGCGCTGATCTTATTCCACAATCATCCATCCGGTGACGCAACACCATCCCGCGCAGATATTGATATGACCAAGGTGATTATCGCAATTGCATCGCCGCTGAATATCGCAGTTCATGATCATATTATCATCGGCAAAGCCGGCCATATCAGCATGCGCGGCCTCGGGCTGATATGAAGAAATAAAACAAAAAATCAGGTTAACCTATTATTAATTATAAATAAAACAATAAGACCGCCTTAACAGAAACATGACATAAACAAACCAAATTGGTCACAATTAACCTGCATAACCGGCTCAAAGGCGCGAGGCTAAAAATGACTCGTGCGCCAGACAAATTTCAAAGATTGCCTCTCATGGCAAATACGGAGCCGGACTATGCGTCACTTTACACTGATCAGCACAGCAGCACTCGCGCTGGCACTTACCCAGGCTTCTGCTTTCGCAGCAGATGCTTTCAATAATGACTATAATTACAACGACAGTTCATCGAGCTATGATGCGCCTGCGACATGGGAAGGTAACTATGTCGGCGCGCATCTCGGCACCACCTCGTCCAAAACACCAAGCCCGTTCTCCAGCCGTACTTCGGCAATGGGCGGCATCGTAGCCGGTAAGAACTTCCAGTCCGGCAACTTCGTTTATGGTGGTGAACTCGAAGGCAACTTCGGTGAAGCGGAACATAAAATTCAGGATGGCGGCCGTCTGCAGCAGTCATGGAGTGGTATAGCCAAGGTTAAAGCCGGTTATGCCATGGACAAGACTCTGGTTTACGGTACAGTCGGTTATGGTCTGACCCGCTTCAAACCAAAAGACAATGTTACATCTGACAGCAAATGGGCTGGTGGCGTACAGATGGGCGTTGGTGTTGAGCAACAGCTCTCCGGCCCGTTCTCTGTCAAAGGAGAGTATAACTACATGCGTCATAATGGTGTAAAAACCAGCGTGAATGACACACGTTATGAAAACAATCTCAAGACCCATACTCTGAAAGCCGGCGTTAATTACCGCTTCTGATTCTTGATTATTTGAACAAAACAAACCGAAGCGCCGTATTTTGCTAAATACGGCGCTTTTTTCATTTTTCCTGATTTTTTGCTAAAATACATTGATTTTATTATAAAAAACAAAAGCTTGAATAAGCGTATCCATTCTGAATATGGATTGTTTTTTCAGCATAGACTTATGCAAATTTTGCATTTATTCGCCTGATTAATGTCAGGATAATAACTTTTTCGATACATTTTCCGCTTTGTCTTCGTCATTTTCGCTGCTTTTTTGTACGCTGCTTTGCGTCGTCGTGACCGGTCAACAGCTAGAGCTTGCCCCGCAGCTTGACTTGAACAGGCTCCCTGATTTTAAAGTTAGGCTGAGGAAATTGGGAATTTAATCATGCAAGCAGTTTTTGACGGCCATAATGATGTGCTGCTTCGTCTTTGGGAAAACCGCAATAAAGGCGAAGATCCGATAAAGGAATTTATCGAGGGAACCACGCAGGGTCATATTGATCTGCCACGCTCCCGCAAAGGCGGTCTTGCCGGTGGTCTGTGCGCAATTTATATTCCCAACCCTGCTACCGGCGAAACTATTTTCGACGAGCCGGACAGCAACGGCCATTATGATACACCTCTGGCCGAACCGATTGACCGCACTTACTCTTTCGATATTGCCAGTGAGTTTATTGACATTGCCTATAAACTTGAACGTGCAGGCGGATGGAAAATCTGCCGTACCGGTCTGGATATCGACAATGCCATAGCAGACGGCGATTTTGCAGCCGTTCTGCATATGGAAGGCTGTGAAGCACTCGACAAGGACCTTAAAGCACTGGAACTGTTCTATCAGGCCGGTTTGCGTTCCCTCGGTCCTGTCTGGAGCCGCCATAATATTTTCGGTCACGGCGTACCGTTTTCCTATCCGATGAGCCCGGATACAGCACCGGGTCTGACCGATGCCGGAAAGGAACTGATTAAGGCCTGTAACAGCCTCGGCATACTGATCGACCTGTCGCATATCACTGAAAAAGGCTTCTGGGATGTGGCCAAACTCAGCAATCAGCCGCTGATTGCCAGCCATTCCAATGCCCATGCCCTGACACCGGTTGCACGCAATCTCACCGACAAACAACTGGATGCAA
This sequence comes from Ochrobactrum sp. SFR4, assembly GCF_019730395.1. Taxonomy (NCBI): domain Bacteria; kingdom Pseudomonadati; phylum Pseudomonadota; class Alphaproteobacteria; order Hyphomicrobiales; family Brucellaceae; genus Ochrobactrum; species Ochrobactrum sp. SFR4. Next base: position 7,987 of record NZ_JAAPBB010000017.1, read on the forward strand.
TTGCTGAGAGCAATGGTCTGGTCGGCCTCAACTATGTCACCACCATGCTGCGCGCAGATGGTCAGGTGAATACGGCAACACCGATGAGCGATATGGTGCGCCATATTGATTATCTGGTGAAGAAAGTCGGCATCGATGGTGTGGCTCTCGGCTCGGATTATGACGGCGGCCCGATACCGGAGGGTATTGCGGATGCTGCGGGTACACAAAACCTCGTTCAGGCGCTGCGTGAAGCGGGCTATGGCGAGGATGATCTTGCGAAAATCTGTCGTGAAAACTGGTTGCGTGTGCTGCGCTCCGCCTGGCATGAACACCACTGAGCAATCATAAAAAAGCACAAAAACAATCAGTTGACGACAAGTGTCAGCCTCCTTGCGGAGTCCTGCCATTCAATCATATGATAGATAAAAATCTTTCTGCCGGATTAGGTCGGCAGACAGAAAACAACACGGTGCGATACACGTGTTTTCAGTATCGCAGGCACGTTGAACGGCCAATCATTTGGGATGAAATATGGGGTATATAATGATTAAAAAATCCAACGGGATTAAAACATTAAATCGTTTTGGTTATCTCGCAGCCACCGCCGCTCTGGGCGTATTTGTCAGCGCAGCAGCAGTGCAGGCCGCAACACCGGCCGATACGCTGGTTCTCGGCTGGACATTCGATGACATGATTACGCTGGATCCGGCGGAATCCTTCGAGCTCTCCACCGGTGAAATCCTCGGCAACACCTATGACCGCCTGCTGCGTCTCGACCCGAATGATGCATCCAAGGTCATCGGCGACGTTGCGGAAAGCTGGGAAGTTTCCGAAGACGGTCTGACCTATACTTTCAAAATCCGTGAAGGCCAGAAATTCGCCTCCGGCAACCCGCTGACAGCTGAAGATGTGGCCTACTCACTCATCCGTGCTGTTAAAATCGACAAGAGCCCGTCTTTCATCCTCACCCAGTTCGGTTTCAAGCCGGATAATGTGGAAGAGAAGATCAAGGCAACTGATGCCAATACACTGGTTATCACTGTTGACCAGTCCTATGCGCCAAGCTTCGTGCTGAACTGCCTGACCGCTGACGTGGCATCGGTTGTTGACAAGAAACTGGTTGAAGAAAACGCCAAAGACGGCGATTACGGCTATGGCTGGCTGAAGACCAACTATGCCGGTTCAGGCCCGATGATTGTTCGCGACTGGCGCGCCAATGAAATCGTTGTTCTGGAACGCAATGATAATTACCGTGGCGACAAATCCCCGCTGAAGCGTGCGATTTACCGCTATGTCAAGGAAAGCGCGACCCAGCGTCTTATGCTTGAAAAAGGTGATATCGACGTAGCACGTAACCTTGAGCCGGGCGACATTGATGCGATTGCCAAGACTGAAGGTGTTTCGCTGGCATCCGCACCAAAGGGCACCGTTTATTATTTCAGCCTCAACCAGAAAAATGAAACTCTGGCCAAGCCTGAAGTGCGCGAAGCTCTGAAATATCTCGTTGATTACAGCGCGATTGAATCAACACTGATTAAACATATCGGTGTTCAGCACCAGACATTCCTGCCAAAGGGTCTGCTCGGCGCGTCGGATGAAAAACCGTACAAGCTCGACGTAACCAAGGCTAAGGAATTGCTGGAAAAAGCCGGTCTGAAAGACGGTTTCAACATCACTATGGATGTGCGCTCCAGCCAGCCTGTAACCGGTATTGCTGAATCCATTCAGCAGACTTTTGCTCAGGCCGGCATCAAGATGGAAATCATTCCGGGCGATGGCAAACAGACCCTGACCAAATACCGTGCCCGCAAGCATGATCTCTATATCGGTCAGTGGGGCACAGACTACTGGGATCCGAACACCAATGCGGATACCTTTGCCAGCAATCCTGACAATAAAGACGATGCATCGGCCAAAACACTGGCATGGCGCAACGCGTGGGATATTCCTGAGCTGACCAAGGAAACCAAAGCGGCTGTTCTGGAACGCGACACAGAAAAGCGTACACAGATGTATATCGACCTGCAGAAGAAACTGCTTGATGACGGTCCGTTTGTCATCCTGTTTCAGCAGACTGAAGTTGCCGCTTACCGCAATAATGTCGAAAACTACAAGCTGGGCGTGACCTTCACCACCAACTCTGTCTACGACGTATCGAAGAAATAATACGGTATGAGTGTAACCACTATTACAGCATCCGGGCGCAAAAACGCCCGGATCAGCAAATGGGCTCTCGGGATCGGGAGCTTCTTGCTGGTCGTCATCACAACCTATCTCGGACTGCTGGCTGTGACCTTCTTCATTGGTCGCGTCATTCCGATTGATCCGGTTCTTGCAATTCTCGGTGACCGTGCACCGGCTCATGTTATTGAGCGCACCCGCGAAGAGTTAGGATTAAATCTGCCGATCTGGCAGCAATTCATTATTTATGTTCAAAAAGCCCTGTCCGGCGATTTCGGCATGTCGGTTCTGACCTCCAATCCGGTTATGACTGACATCAAGCGCGTTTTCCCTGCGACAATGGAACTGGCGACAATCGGCACGCTGATCGGCGCGGTCTTCGGCATTCCGCTCGGTGTGCTCGCGGCTGTAAAGCGCGGCAGCTTCATCGATCAGCTGGTGCGTGTTATCGGTCTGTTCGGCTATTCCGTTCCGATTTTCTGGCTCGGCATGATCTGTCTGCTGATTTTCTACGCCAAACTTGGCTGGGTTGCAGGTCCGGGTCGTATTGATGTGGCCTATGAATATACCTTCACGCCGATCACCGGTCTTTATATGCTGGATGCGATTATTCAGCGCCAGTGGGATGCGCTGGGGAATATTCTCTCGCATATCATTCTGCCTGCATCATTGCTCGGTTATTTCTCTTTGGCCTATATCAGCCGCATGACCCGTTCTTTCATGCTCAATGAACTGGATCAGGAATATATCGTTGCAGCGCGTGCAAAGGGCCTGAGCGAAACCAAGATCATCTGGGGTCATGCCCTGCGCAATGCGGCTGTGCCGCTTGTGACTGTGATTGCCCTGTCCTATGCCGGTATGCTGGAAGGCTCGGTTCTGACTGAAACCGTGTTCTCATGGCCGGGTCTTGGTCTGTACATCACCAATTCTCTGCAAAGCGCTGATATGAATGCTGTTCTCGGCGGCACCATTATCATCGGCTCTGTGTTTATTGCCCTTAATCTGCTTTCCGATCTGCTCTATCGGACACTCGACCCACGGACGCGCGCACGATGAGTGAGACAACACTTCCAAAAGAAACATGGCGGGAATGGCTGCTCACTGAGCGTCCGCAATCCCGTGCACAAGCCAAACTCGGCCGTTCCTACATGATCTGGCGCCGTTTTACCGCGAATAAACTTGCGGTACTCGGCCTGATTATCATCGGTCTGCTGGTATTCGTGGCTGCCTTTGCACCATGGCTGGCACCGCATTCACCGGTTTCCGGTGATCTGGCCAATTCACGCCTGCTGCCAATGGGCTCACCGGGCTATCTGCTGGGTACAGACGATCAGGGGCGCGATATTCTCTCCCGCCTGATCTACGGCTCACGCTGGACACTCTATGTTGTGCTGCTGGTTGCTATCCTGTCGGCTCCTGTCGGTCTTCTGGTCGGCACTGTAGCTGGTTATGCCGGTGGCTGGGTTGATGCGCTGCTGATGCGTATTACCGATATTTTCCTTGCCTTCCCGAAGCTCATTCTGGCGCTCGCTTTTGTTGCGGCTCTGGGACCCGGCATTGAAAATGCGGTTATCGCGATTGCGATTACCTCATGGCCGCCTTATGCCCGTATTGCCCGTGCAGAAACACTGACACTGCGCAATTCGGACTATATTTCAGCTGTGAAGCTGATGGGCGCATCCCCTGCCCGTATTGTCATCCGTCATATTATGCCGCTCTGCCTGTCCTCGCTGATCGTTCGTGTGACGCTGGATATGGCCGGTATTATTCTGACCGCTGCCGGTCTTGGCTTCCTGGGTCTCGGTGCTCAGCCGCCGCTTCCTGAATGGGGTGCAATGATTGCTTCCGGCCGTCGCTTCATTCTCGACCAGTGGTGGGTAGCCGCTGTGCCGGGCATGGCCATTCTCATTGTCAGCCTTGGCTTCAACCTGCTTGGTGACGGCCTGCGTGACGCTCTTGATCCGCGAGGCAACAACCAATGAGTGATAAGCTGCTTTATGTTGACGATCTGCGGGTATCATTCCCTACCCGCACCGGCTCGATTGAAGCTGTCCGCGGCGTGTCTTTCACGCTGGGACGTGAGCGTCTGGGTATTGTGGGCGAATCCGGCTCGGGTAAATCCCAGACCGGCCGCGCCATTATGGGGCTGACACCACCCCATGCAAAAATCACTGCCAAGCGTCTGGAATTTGACGGCATTGATCTGCTCGGCATCTCTGCAAAAGAACGCCGTGCTTTGCGCGGCAGCCGCGTGGCCATGGTACTGCAGGATCCGAAATATTCGCTCAATCCGGTTATGACCATTGGTCGCCAGATTATTGAGACGCTTTCGGCTCATGCACCGGTCAAAAAATCCGAAGCCCGTCAAAAGGCTCTGGAGATGCTGGAAGCGGTACAGATCCGTGATCCGGAGCGCGTTTTTGATCTCTATCCGCACGAAGTATCCGGCGGTATGGGACAGCGCGTAATGATCGCGATGATGCTGATTGCTCAGCCTGAACTGCTGATCGCCGATGAGCCGACTTCGGCTCTCGACGTCACCGTTCAGCTTGAAGTGCTTGGTATTCTCGACAAGCTGGTGGCAGACCGCGGAATGGGGCTGATCTTTATCAGCCACGATCTGCGTCTGGTTTCCTCATTCTGCGACCGCGTTATCGTGATGTATGCCGGTCGTATTGTGGAAGAAATTGCTGCCAGTGATCTGGCCAATGCCAAACATCCATATACTCAGGGGCTTCTGAACTGCATGCCTAAGATCGGCGCTGACCGTCATCCGCTGCCAACTCTGCAACGTCAGGCGGAGTGGAGCGTATGACCGGTACCAGTACAAAAACATCTGCCCATCCGGCATTGTTCATTGAAAACCTCAATGTATTGTTCAATGAATTCCACGCGTTGAAAGATGCGTCGATCACGGTTGCTAATGGCTCCTCCTTTGGTCTGGTCGGTGAATCCGGTTCGGGCAAGTCTACACTGCTTCGCGCAGTTGCAGGACTGGCACCAACCTCTTCCGGCAAGATTGAGGTCAACGGTAAGCCAATACCAAACCCGCGTGACAAGGCCTTCTATAACACGGTACAGATGGTGTTTCAGGATCCTTACGGTTCCCTGCACCCGCGCCAGACCGTAGATCGCCTGTTGCTTGAGCCATTGGCTATCCACGGCATCAAAGACACGGAGAAGCGTATTGTCCGTGCATTGGATGAAGTGGGCTTGGGCTCCGGCTTCCGCTTCCGTTATCCGCACCAGCTTTCCGGTGGTCAGCGTCAGCGTATTGCGATTGCACGCGCGCTCATCGTGGAGCCGAGCATTCTGCTGCTGGATGAGCCGACTTCCGCACTTGATGCTTCCGTTCAGGCGGAAGTGCTCAACCTGCTGGAGCAAATCCGTCGTGACCGTAAGCTGACCTTCGTTATGGTCAGCCACGATCTCGCAGTTATCACCCATATGTGTGATGAGCTGGCAGTTATGCAGAATGGTACGATTGTTGAGAAACTCAAAGCTGATGATCTCGCCAAGGGTAATCTGAAAGAAGACTATACCCGCAATCTGATGGTTGCCAGTGAAGGCTTCAAACGCTGATTTTCTTACATCATTAAAAAATCAGGCCGCGTGTCTCACGACCACGGCCTTTTCTTTATTTACACAATGATTTCAGATGGTTAGCACCATTACCGGAATAATTTTCTCAAACAAAAAAGCCGCTCTGTTACAGAGCGGCTTTTTTTGTTTTTTCTCAGCCTACATCATAATTTCACCTTAAACTTGAATCAGTTTAAGGTGAAATTATGATGTAAATATAAAGTGTTAGAGCGACCTTTGTGCGCCCGAAAGGGCGCACGGCGCTCTAAAAAATCAGCTGGCTTTTTTCTGCTTTGCAGCAGCTTTTTTAGCGGGAGCAGCCTTGGCAGGAGTTGCTACAGGTGCTTTTGCAGCAGCTTCATTGGCTGCGCGCTGATCGGCACTCATCGGGCTGGTATCAACAACAGAACGCACGGTACCGTTAGCGCTGATGGTGCAGCGTGCATCACGGGAATCCACTTTCAGGATCACATCCGTATTGCCACCGCCACCCGGGCGGCTGTCTACAGCAGTAACCACGCGCTCCGGAATATAATAGCGGTTAGCCGCTGCTGTAATGCACGGATTAGCCAGTTCAGGCGCTACATTGCTGCGTACGAATTGCGGGAAGCTCGGCATTTGCGAAGCAACCGGAACCGGTGCCTGTGCAGCAGCCGTTGTCGGAGCCGGAGTTGTGTTGGATGTTGTGGTACAGGCGGCAACCAGCGGAGCAAACATTGCCAGAAGTACAAAACGTTTTGCGGAACCTGTGCTGGTGCGCATACCATGCCTCATTCATAAAACAGATGTTATTACTGTGAAATCTTCACTTTTTCTGAGCCGAACCTATTCGCTTTTTCCCAAATGTCGAGTGGCAGCACAGTCACACTGACCAACAATCCTTCATGCTCCACAGTCAAAATGCCCTGTACTGACATTATCCGCAGCAGATTTTACGGCGCCTTGCTGACCAGCCAGTTCAATGCCACCCGCCAGTCTGTCATGCGGATCGGCGTGCCATGATTGCCGCTTTCATAACGATGCATCACTACCGGATATCCGCCCTTTGTTTTGCGCAAGGACCGGTAAAAAGCTTCCTGACTGTCAATCGCAAAAACCGGATCACGACTACCATGGCTTAGGAAAACCGGAACCTTACGTTTAAACGCAACGCTCTTGCGGAACTGGTCATCCCAGAGCGAGCCGAGCAGTGCCAACCCGTCAATCTGCTGCGCCGCCGTTGCATCGGCAGTCAATTGCCAGCACAGCACACCACCTGCAGAGCCACAGGCGACAATCACTCTGGCGCGCGGTGCCTGCTGCTTCATGGCCGCAATCAATCCGGAAATTTCTGAAGTTCCCTTGGCAGCAAAATCCGAAAAATCCGGAGCAAGATAGACACCGCCACCCTGTACCACCAGATTTTTAAGCCGGTTAAAATTACCGCCGAATGTAAAGTCATTCACACCCTGATGGCGGTTGCCGCCTTTACCATGGAGATAGAGCACAATCATGGATGTCTGCGGTGTCAATTTACCAACCTGATAGGTCTTCACCACGCCCGCTGCAGTCGGCACAGCGACATCCTTCTGCTGCGCCCGTATTTTCAGCGAGACATACTTATCCTGTACGCGTTTCTCGACAATGGTATCGCGCCCGTTGATGTCGCGCATTTCATTGTAATCGAGGATGAGATAATTACCGCCATCGGCGCTTTTCAGCACGGTCTGCGCAGAAAACAAGTCATCTTTGAAAGGTTGTAACAGCGGTTGCGCATAAACCGTACCAGAGCAGAATAATCCCGCAGCCAGAACCAGCGCCCCCGCAGGCCGCAATGAAATTTCCAAAACTCCCACTGCAATCTCCCTTTGCAGCCTCCGGTATTCTCATAATAAAAATACCCGCGCGCAGAGTGCTGCGCACGGGCTTTTTTGTCAAACCAAGTCTCGTTTAATTAACAGGCTTCAGATTTTGAGCTGATGATAAGAGCGGTTGAGATAAACCAGCGCTTCATTGCCTTCGGCCTGCGACTGTTCCGCAGAAATCTGCCGTAAGGCCAGCACTTCCCCGAACAGAACATGGTGCGTGGCATGATCCTGACGCGAGATGATCTTGCAATCGAGACTTGCCAGTGCGCCTTTGAGAACCGGCGAACCTGTCGCCATGACATCCCATTCACCTAAGGCAAAACGATCTTCCATAGTCAGATGATTACGGCCGGCAAAAGCCTCCGCGATATCTTTTTGCCCCGCATGAAGCACATTAAAAGCAAAAACACCATTTTCAATAAACATCAGATTATCAGTATGGACGCGCTGCAGGCAGATCAGAATGGTCGCCGGATTATCCGATACGGAACAACCGGCAGAAAGCGTCAGAGCCCGGCGTCCGGCCGGACCGTCAGTCGTCACAATATTCACAGCACCGGCAAACTGGCTCATCGCATTGCGATAGTTCAGCGGATCCACAGCCTGATTTGTCGTCACAATAGACTTTACCATATTCATTTATATCGCTCTGCCAGTGCACCACTATAAAATGCGTATAAGATTTCAACACCCTCTTACACGTCCGGTGCCCACTTTACAGTACCATCTCTTCAATTTGAGTAATCAAATGACAGTGAGGACTGTCGTTTAGCTCTATAAAAGCAGAATTCTAAAGGCGACAACAGAAAATCAGCACAGTTACGTAGGTGTGGCCAGTACAAGTTTAAGTATCTGAATCAAAAAGCGACTGACACAAGCGAAAATGGTGATTTTTGAGCATCCGCACGGGGCGTACTTAATATACGAGAGTACGGAAGCGGAGAAAATTGCCATTTGCAGCCAAGTCAGGCGGTTTTGGATCAGATACTAAGCCATTGCAAGCAGATGCAGAACACACTACCTCTGAGATCAGAATTTTCTTATTAAGGTTGAACCCGTATCTCATGAGACTTGCCGCCAAGCTTTACTGTCTTTGTACCGGACTATCAGCGCTGATCATGAGCACCGCTCACGGCCAGACACAGGCTGATAATTCTCCCCTGCAAATCGGTATTGTTGCACCGTTTGAGGGGCCCTATGCCACTCTGGCAAAACAGATCATGCTTGGTGCAGAAGCGGCTAAAATACAAAACCAATATCCCGTCAGTCTTGTCTATATGCAGGAATATTGTAAAGCGGATCAGGATGCCGCCACAGCCGAGAAACTCAGACAGGCAAAAGTCAAAGTCGTTATCGGCTATTTGTGCAGTGAATCGCTTGAAGGTGCGGCACCGGTACTGGCACGAGACGGCATAGCCATTCTCAGTCTCGGCAGTCGCCAGCCAACAATTCTTGAGCAGGAAACCAGACAGAATTTCGGCATTTTCCGGTTGCAGCCGGATCGTAAACTTGCGGCGGCAGTTCTCGCGGATAAGCTCGCCCCTCTCTGGCGCACCGCTCCTTTTGCTCTTATTGAAGACGGAACCGTGCAGGGTCGTGATTTTGCGCGCAATACCCAGCAGGCTTTCAAATCCCGTGGTCTTGAACCGGCATTGACCGACACTTACCGTCCGTCGCAAACCTCGCAAAATGCTTTAATCTCACAGTTAAAACGTGCCGGTATCAACCATATTCTGCTTGGCGGTGAAGGGAATGATGCTTCGGTTATTGCCCGCAGTGCAGCAGCAGCAAACTGGCCTCTGACAATTGCAGGCAGTGAAACATTTCTGCGCATTGATCCGCAAACCCCTTTGCCATCAGGGCTGCTGATGAGCGCTATTCCTGAAGGAGCAACACAGGCTCCGGCAGAAAGTGCAGTTAAAGCCATTACCGCTATGGCTGAAAAGCAACCGGATACGCAGGACATACTGGCTGACGGCTATGCATTACCGGCCTATAGCGCCCTGCAAATTGCCGCGCAGATACTGACTGATCCGTCAGAAACGCAAAAAAACGCTGCCGATCTTTTATATGCAACCCGCTTTGAAACAGCCGGCGGCACCGTCAGCTTTACACCTGCAGGATTGCGACGGGAAAATCCCTACCGGCTGATGCGCTTTAACGGCAAGGGTTTTGAAGCGGTACAATAAAATCAAAATGGGAAAACCCAAATGGGGGGACAGAAAATGACAAAGCCGCTGAGCCACAGCCACAACACCACTGTTTCCGGCCCGCGAAATCTGATTACGGATGTGGCAGGGCTACGGGTTGGCAATGCGCAGGACGAGCATATCAAAACCGGAGTCACGACTATTCTCTGCGACCGTCAAACCACTGCTGCGGTGCAAGTGCTGGGCGGTGCGCCCGGAGCACGAGAAACTGATCTGCTGGAGCCCCATAATACCGTGCAAAGCGTGAATGCGATTGTACTTTCCGGCGGGTCGGCATTCGGTCTGGATTCGGCCTCCGGTGTGCAGGCTTACTTGCGCGAGAGAAAAATCGGTTTTGAAGCGGCAGGCCATCATATTCCGATTGTCCCCTCGGCCATTCTCTTTGACATGCATAATGGCGGCAATAAAGACTGGGGGCGTTACCCGCCCTATCGCGAGCTTGGCTATCTGGCCGCGGAAAATGCGGCAGAAGAATTTGAACTTGGCAGTTATGGTGCCGGTGCCGGTGCTCTGGTCGCCGGTTTCAAAGGCGGACTTGGCTCCGCCTCCCACAGACTGCCGAATGGCATGACCATGGGCGCACTGGTTGCCGTCAATGCTGTCGGCTCTGTCACTGTGGGTGATACAAAGCATTTCTGGGCTGCACCGTTTGAACAGGATAATGAGTTCGGCGGTATTGGTTACCCCTCACCTATGCCTGCGAATGCAACAGACCTGCGCATCAAATTCCGCGACAATGACACTGCACTGCCGCCTGCGGCCAACACCACCATCGGCACCATTGCCACCGATGCGGTTTTAACTAAAGCGCAGGCCAAGCGTCTGGCGATTGCCGCCCATGACGGCTACTCGCGCGCGATCTGGCCGGCGCATACACCATTTGACGGCGATCTGATCTTTGCACTCGCTACCGGTGCCAGCGGCATTGAACCCTCGGTTGAAGATTTTATCGATCTTTGTGCCGCCGCGGCTTCAACCATGGCACGCGCTGTAGCACGCGGAGTTTATCATGCTGCACCGAGAGAAAATGACCTGTTCTCGTGCTGGAGTTCGAGCGGAGAATAAATAAAAAGCGCGCCGGTCGGGGCGCGCTCTGTTTCTCGGTTTAGCATCCCGTTATGGGATTGTGCTTAATCTTCAACCTGTCCGCTGTTCTGGCGGCGCTCAAACAGCTCTTCCGGTGTAACATTCAGCTGCTCAACCACACGGGCAATCAATGCACTTTCCGCCGGATGAATTTCATTATCCGCTTTTGCAATGGTCAGCAGATGTCCGACAAGTGACTGACGGCGTTCCGGCACCATTTCACTGAACAAAGCAGCGGCCTGTGTACTGGTCGTCTCATAGGAGAATGTTTTCAGATAATCTGCCACTTCAGGCAGTTCTTCCGGCTTGATATCAAAATCATGCTGCATGATGTGCAATAATGCATTCATTTCAGCCTGATTTTTCTGTCCGTCCGCAAAAACCAGCCGCACCAGCAGAAGCAATTCGGAAACAAGAGCCGGATCCTCCGACAGGCGCTGCACAGCAGTCTTTTTGCTCAGATAAGCGCTGATACGCTCAAAAATCGTTTCACTCATCATCGTCCCCGAAAAACGCAAGTCTTTTAAGAAATGCAGTGTTGGCAAGACTGCGGCCAAATGACAAGCCCTGCCTCGCAACTCTTTAGAAATAAGACAAACATAGAGCATAATTTCTTAAATCTGGATCAGTTTAAGGTAGAATTATGCTCTGCTTTAAAGGTGTTAGAACGAGTTTTGTGGCCCGAACGGGCGCACGGCACTCTCAATAAACAATCCCGTTATTGTTATGCCCCATCTTGCACCTCTATCCGGCAGTCTTTATGAATTGCTCCCAACATAAAAGCCCGCCGCCTGCTTTGCCCCTCTCCGCAAGACCCGCTGCACAGTTCTGAACGGTTCCCCCATGTTCGCGTCTATGACCGCCTCCATTGATTCCCTGCTTTTGCTGCTCGCTCTCGCCGGTTTTATTGCCGGTTTTATTGACGCTATTGCAGGCGGCGGCGGCATGATTACTGTTCCGGCATTGATGCTGGCCGGTATTCCCCCTGTTGAGGCACTGGGCACCAACAAGTTGCAATCGCTGTTCGGCTCGTCTTCCGCAACCCTGTCCTATGCGCGCAAAGGCCACGTCAATATCAAGGAGCAATTGCCGCAAGCTTTAATGTCCGGTCTCGGTGCTGTGCTTGGTGCACTGCTGGCTACCTATATTCCGGGTGATTTTCTCTATGGTTTGCTCCCTGTTCTGCTGATTGCCATCGCCATTTACTTCGCCCTGAAACCCAATGCAGGCGATGTCAGTCGCGTTCAGCGCATGAAACCGTTTCTCTTCGGCGTAACCATCGTACCGCTGATCGGGTTTTATGACGGCTTGTTTGGCCCTGGCACCGGCTCATTCTTCATGCTGTGCTTTGTGTCGCTGGCGGGCTATGGCCTGCTCAAAGCAACAGCCCATACAAAATTGCTGAACTTTGCCTCGAATTTCGGCAGTTTCCTGACTTTTCTGGCTTTTGGTGCGATCAACTGGAAAATCGGTCTGGTTATGGGTGTCGCCCAAATGTTCGGCGCCACAGCCGGTGCCCATCTGGCAATGCGCGTCGGCGCAGGTCTCATCAAGCCATTGCTGATTATTACCTGTGTTCTGTTGACAATCCGCCTGCTGATGGAGCCAAGCAATCCGCTGCGTCTGTGGTTCGGATTTTAAACTTTTAAGGTCAGCAAAATAACGCCGCCTGCGATCATCACCACACCGGCCCAGTTTATCGCGGAGAGCTTTTCGCCGAGGAAAATCACGCCAAAAATTGCCACCATAATGATTGAAAGCTTGTCTACCGGCGCAACACGCGCAGCATCCCCGATTTTAAGTGCACGAAAATAAGCGATCCATGACGCGCCAGTTGCCAGTCCTGACAGAACCAGAGACAACCAGCTCTTTGCCGAAATATCAGATGTTTTCTGCCATTGCCCGCTGATTGTGAGAAACAGACACAAGGCTGCGATAATCACCAATGTACGGATAAAGGTCGCAAAATCCGAATTAATTCCGGCAATACCCAGCTTGGCAAAAATTGCTGTCAGTGCCGCAAATGCAGCTGATACCAGCGCCCAGAATTGCCAGCTTTCCGTCATTGTCTGTTCCTTAACTTTATCTTCTGCGTTTCTTGTAAATAATCTTCTGAGTTTTCAGATGCTGCAAACAATAATATCCGTACAGCTCATCATTTAATGTATTGCACAATAGAAATAATCTGCATCCTGAGAGAAAAACAATCAAAAAAACTGCATATTTACCACCCGTTAAACTCTTGATAACCGAACGGTAACGATGTGTGTTTAAAAGAGTGGATAAGAGACGTTTATGTCTCCCGCTCCGGATCAGGTACTGCGTACCGGAGTTGTATTTTATCTGCCGCGTTGAGTGAGGCAGATAAGCCAAGCGTATTTTGGCAATCACCGCGCAAGCTTAAAAGCGATAGCGCGGTTTTTGCCGTATCTGCACTATATGCGCCACAGCAGCAGGTCTGCACCTGTATTTCCCCGTTCCAAATTTTGATAAATCCGCCTCGCCTGTTATGCCAGAGCGAACTATTTCGCGCCTGAGGTACCGACGGCTTACAACATCTAAAAACTTCTTTATTATCAAAATGATAATTAAAATTTTACAAAGTATAATATCACTATTTTTATCTGATTTTACGCAAAACTAAATATTGCCTCCATAATATTCATGACAAAGTAAGTCACATTTTAAAAACTGAAGCACTCAGCTTCTCATCTGTCACAAAACAACTGCCGGCAGTAAAGTTTTTCACTCTTTAAATAGGAATGTCGCTAATTCGTTACAGATCGTCGTTGTGAAGCCGCACAGTTTTCTCCTTAGAATATTGCATATCATTATAAAAATTTAACTGTCTCCGGCATCGGTACCACCGGAAGACAGATAACAACCGGTACCACGGGGAATAGGAGAACACATATGAAGAGGCTCTTTGCTTCAACTGTTCTGGCCGCCGGTCTTTTGACGGCTTCCGGTATGATGTCTGTGTCTGCACAAGCTGCCGAATGCGGTGAAGTCACCATTTCCAATATGAACTGGCAGTCTGCAGAACTGCTTTCCAATCTTGATAAAATCATTCTCACCGCAGGCTATGGCTGCAATGCGGAAATCGTTGTCGGCGATACAGTACCGACCATCACATCCATGGTAGAAAAAGGTCAGCCGGATATTGCTCCGGAAGGCTGGGTCGATTTGCTGCCTGATATTGTTAAAAAAGGTTTTGATGACGGCAAAATTATTGCCGTGTCTGAGTCCCTGCCCGATGGCGGTGAACAGGGCTGGTGGATTCCAAAATATATTGCCGATAAAAACCCTGACATTAAAACCTTCGACGACTTGCTGAAACATCCTGATCTGTTTCCTGATCCGGAAAATCCGTCCAAGGGCGCTATTTATAATGGCGCACCGGGTTGGGGCGGCACGGTTGTTACCAGCCAGTTCTACAAGGCTTTTGAATTTGAAAAAGCCGGTTTCAACCTGATTGATACCGGATCCGCAGCGGGTCTGGACGGCGCTATCGCCAAAGCCAATGAGCGCAAAGAGCCGATTGCTGCCTTCTATTGGGCACCAACCGCCCTGCTCGGCAAATATGAGATGGTCATGCTGAAAACCGGCTATGACATTGATGAAGCCGAATGGAAACGCTGCAACACAGTGCTCGACTGTCCAGACCCGAAGAAAAACGGTTGGCCGAAAGATCGTGTGCAAACTCTGGTCACCAAGAAGTTCTCTGATCGTGCAGGCCCTGCCCTCGACTATCTGAAAAACCGGTCATGGTCCAATGAAACGCTGAATAAGCTGCTCGCATGGATGACCGACAATCAGGCAACCGGTGAACAGGCTGCTGTCCATTTCCTGAAAACACAGGAAGATATGTGGACGAAGTGGGTTCCGGCTGATGTTGCTGAGAAAGTGAAAGCTGCGATCTGATGCTTAGAGCATGTCGCGCTCAAATAAATTCATTTGAGCGCGACATGCGACAATTAACAAAATCTGGAGCGAATGCAGCGGGTACGATTAAACGCGACATGCTCTAGTCACTGGTTTTATTCGTGACAAAGCCTCTTCAAAAATCCCTGTCCGGCCTCATTATGCCGGACAGGAAGTGTTTAATAAATTGAATGAGTTGCAAATCGGAGAACAGACGCTTCATGGACTGGCTGTACCGCTTTCCTAATCTCGACAATGCGACACTTACCAATCTCAAAAAAGCCATTGACGAGACATTCCGCAGCTTCACCCGTACCTACGGGGATGCCATTGAGGGCTTTTTCAACCCGCTGCAATATTTTCTGATTCAGGCAGAGCGCTTTATGACAGGCACACCTTGGCCGGTAATTCTGCTGCTGGTTGCCGCGATTGCATGGTTTTCCAGTCGCAGTCTCAAAATCACCATCGGCTCCGTCATTACTTTGTTTATCATCGGCTATCTCGGCATGTGGGATGATACGATGAAAACAATCTCGATGATTTTTGTCTGTACGGTTATCGCCATTCTCGTCGGTATCCCGACCGGCATTCTGATGGCCAAATCCAACCGACTGCAAAGTGTCATCAGCCCTGTGCTGGATATTATGCAGACTATGCCAAGCTTTGTTTATCTTATTCCGGTAGTGATGCTGCTTGGTATCGGCCGTGTACCGGGGCTGATTGCCGTGGTTATCTACGCCATTCCACCGATTATCCGCCTGACCAATCTCGGCATCCGGCAGGTCGACCGCGACGTGCTGGAGGCGGCAGATGCTTTCGGGTCCTCTCCATGGCAAAAACTCAAAAATGTACAGCTGCCGCTGGCTCTGCCAACTATTATGGCAGGTATCAACCAGACGATCATGATGGCGCTGGCCATGGTAGTGATTGCCTCAATGATCGGCGTACAGGGGCTGGGACAGCCGGTTCTTAAAGCTATTTCCAACCAGTATTTCACTTTGGGTATTTTCAACGGCATGGCCATTGTCGGTATTGCCATTATTTTTGACCGCATCAGTCAGGCCTATGGCGCACGGTTGCAGAAACATCTGGAGATCACGCATGGCCAATAATCCGTCCGTATCTGCAACTGAAACACCTGCAGCCGGTATCTCCATCCGCAATCTCTACAAGATCTTCGGCCATGACCCGAAAGCCTATGTACAGCTTGTCAGAGAAGGCATGACCAAAGCAGAACTCAATGACAAGCATGGTCATATTCTGGGGCTGCGCGACATTAATATTGATATGCCCGCAGGCGGCATTCAGGTGGTGATGGGCTTGTCCGGTTCCGGCAAATCCACCCTTATCCGCCATATTAACCGGCTGATTGACCCGACCAGCGGTGAACTTCTGGTTGGTGATGAAGATGTGGTCACCATGTCGCCTGCGCAATTGCGCGCATTCCGGCGGCACAAAACTGCGATGGTGTTTCAGAAATTTGCCCTGTTGCCGCATCGCACAGTTTTGGAAAACACCGTTTACGGACTGGAAATTCAGGGCGTGCCGCGTATCCGACAGCTGGAAGAAGCCCATCGCTGGATTGAGCGCGTCGGCCTGAAAGGCTTTGAGGAGAAATATCCGAACCAGCTTTCCGGCGGAATGCAGCAGCGTGTGGGACTTGCCCGTGCACTAACAAATGACGCACCGATCCTGCTGATGGATGAAGCCTTTTCCGCACTTGATCCGCTGATCCGCGTGGATATGCAATCCGTGCTGCTTGATCTGCAAAAAGAGATCAAAAAGACCATTGTTTTTATCACGCATGATCTGGATGAGGCTTTGCGACTGGGTGACCGGATTGCCATTTTGCGCGATGGTGAAATCATTCAGCAAGGCACAGGTCAGGATATCGTGCTTAATCCGGCAGATGCTTATATTGAAAGCTTTGTGCAGGAGGTCAATCGCGGGCGGGTTATCCGTGTGGATACGATTATGACGCCTCCCCAAGGCGCAGACACCAATCTGCCGGTGATCCGTTTTGACACGCTGCTGGAAGACGCAATGCGCAAGCTCGTAGATGAAAAAACAGAACAGCTCAATGTGTGTTGCGAAAAAGGCATTATCATCGGCCAGACATCTGTCAGCTCTGTTATGACTGCAATGATACGCCGTTAAATTTATAAAATCTCAAAATAAAAGCCTGCATTGAGCCATCAATGCAGGCTTTTAAAGTATTTTATACACTTATTTACTCAATGGTCTGCTGGACAGCACGGCCGGTGTCTTTGACATCCTTGCCGACACCGCGCACCGTATTGGCACAAGCGGCCAGCGACAACGCACAGAGAACAATAACAAGCGGGGCGAATACAGAAGTTTTCATCAAGATATCTCCCAAAACATGAGCAAAACCTGATCTGCTTGTCAGTTTCGGGTCGTTTTCCCGAGTAATGACTTTAGAAAATCCGCAGCCGTTCCTGACAAAAAACAGAACAGTTTCATGACAAGGAACGCAGAACGGCCCTTTCTGGTTGCATAACTAAAATATAATTCAGAAAATATTTTAAAACTTTACCGGCTATGCCTTGAAAAAAATATCAAGAGACGCAAACAATATAACGTTCGCGACATAACTTCATTTTACACCAATTCTAAGATTATAAAAATTTTGCGTTTGCGCGCCATTTTTCGATATGAAATTACCATTTCGCGACAGGCATTTGGCCGCACTTCCCTAAGACCAAAGAATATGTCTCAATACCGATATCCTGATTGCGCCGTCTGTGTGGGACAGAGAAACGGCCTTTCAGAGATCAAACTATACAAAGCAGTTCAGACAAAACAGAGAATGTTTTACGGGAAAATTCCCCTTAAAGAATAGAACCCTCTCTTCTCTGGCCCGATCTGATCTGCACAAATTAATAATTGAGCATCTTGTTTTTACGACAAGACAGCTCTGAAAATGCGGGAACATGGCCATGAATGATAAAGCACGGCTTAAGCGGTCTATTGTCTTTTTTCTGGTGCCGAATTTTTCTATGATTGCTTTTGCCACGGCGATTGAGCCGTTGCGCATTGCCAATCGTATGCTCGGTTTTGAAGCCTATCGCTGGCGACTGGCCTCCGCAGATGGCAAGCCTGTCATGGCATCCAGCGACATTGAAATTGCTGCAAACACATCACTGGATGATGAACGCCGCAATCTTATCGGCGAGAACCGCCCCAGCATGGTATTTGTCTGTTCAGGCGTCCATGTAGAGAATTATCAGAATAAATCTGCACTGGCATGGCTCCGTGAATCCTATAATCGCGGCATTTCCGTCGGCGGACTGTGTACTGGCGCTCATATTCTGGCATCGGCAGGGCTGCTCTCCGGTAAACGCTGCGCCATACACTGGGAAAATCTGCCGGGCTTTTCTGAAACGTTCCCGAAGGCTGAGGTCTATGCGGATTTGTTTGAGATCGACAGCAACCTCTACACCTGTGCAGGCGGCACAGCGGCGCTGGATATGATGCTGAAGCTTATCGGCGATGATTTTGATGAAAATCTGGTCAACAGCATTTGCGAACAGGCACTGACTGATCGCGTACGTAAACCGCATGACCGCCAGCGCCTGCCACTGCGTGCCCGTCTCGGCGTACAGAATTCCAAGGTACTCTCAATCATTGAAATGATGGAAGGCTGCCTCACAGAACCTCTGTCGCTGCTGGATGTTGCCGGTAATGTCGGCCTGTCCCGTCGCCAGATTGAGCGTTTGTTCCGTCAGGAAATGGGGCGTTCCCCTGCCCGCTATTATCTGGAAATCCGTCTCGACCGCGCCCGCCATCTGCTGATCCAGTCTTCTATGCCTGTGGTTGAGGTGGCTGTAGCCTGCGGCTTTGTCTCCGCTTCGCATTTCTCAAAATGCTATCGCGAACTTTATGGCCGTTCACCACAGCAGGAACGCGCCGACAGAAAACAGCTGATTGCTGCTTAAAAAATACAAGAGGCCGGTTTTACCGGCCTTTTATTTTTATACCCATGCATAAAAATCACCGGCATCTCAAAGGAAATGCCGGTGATTTTGTCTTTTCAATTGCTGAGCGTTTTAAGCTCTCAGGCGTTCATTCTCAGGATCAAACGGCGATTCCGGTACGATCGTCGCCTTGTAGTTTTTGCCGAGAATATTGATTTCCAGCTCCGTTCCGATTGCAGCATGTTCCGGCTTTACCATTGCCAGTGCAATGCTCTTATTGAGACGCCATGCAAAGCCGCCATTGGTGGCACGACCAACCAGCTTGCCGTCTTTGTAAATCGCCTCGGAACCGCGGGCATCAGCATCCTCAACACCGTGAATTTCAAGCGTCACAAAATTCCAGCGCAGACCTTTTTCACGGGCAGCTACAGCTGCATCACGGCCAATAAACTCGCCTTTATTCGGGTGAACAAAGCGATCCAGACCGGATTCAAAGGCATTATATTCCACCGACATTTCGCGTGGAATCAGACGATAGGATTTTTCAATCCCCATCGACAGCATGGCGCGGATACCAAACGGTTTGATACCGAATTCAGCACCGGCTTCCATCACCAGATCATAGATCGTGTTCTGCTGTTCAATAGGATGATGCAGTTCCCAGCCCAACTCGCCAACAAAGTTAACGCGCAATGCATGGGCAGTTGCAGTGCCGACGCTGATTTCTTTACCTGTCAGCCAAGGGAAATCTTCATTGGACAGGCTGGTGCGGGTCAGTTTCTGCAAGACTTTACGGCTATTCGGCCCTGCAAGAACCAGCACACCGTATTTCTGAGTGATCGGGCGCAGAATAACCGAACCGTCTTTTGGCGCCAGCTTATAGAGATAATCATGATCGATATTCTCATAGGCACCGGCAGACACCAGATAGAAACTTCCTGGTTTCCACTCATAGACGGTGAATTCGCTCTGCACACCACCCTGCGGTGTCAGCATATGGCTCAGTGCCACGCGACCTTGTTTCTTCGGCACACGATTGGCGAGAATGCTTTCCAGCCACTGGCGCGCACCGGAACCGGTCACTTCCATCTTGGCGAAAGGTGACATATCCAGCAGGCCGACATTATTGGTGACATTCTTCACCTCATTGCCGACATGTTCGAAATAATTCGAGCGGCGGAACGACCAGAGCTCCTGAACCTTACCATTGGCATCCGGCTCCGGATGGTTATGGTTCAGCAGCACATCCGGCTTATCCAGCGATGCAACATCAATGCCATAGCCTTCCGGCGCAAACCAGTTGGCACGTTCCCAGCCATAGACGGAACCGAACACACCGCCCAGAGCCTTCTGGCGATCATAGGACGGCGAGCACTTCAGCGGACGCGCAGCTGTGCGTTCCTCATCAGGATAATGCACGGTGAAAACATCGGCATAGGCTTCTTCCGCTTTTTCCTTGAGATAGCCTTCGGTCACATAAGGGCCGAAACGGCGCGGATCGACACCCATCATATCAATGGATGGTTCGCCCTCGACAATCCATTCGGCCAGCTGCCAGCCGGCACCGCCCGCAGCAGTCACACCAAAAGAATGGCCTTCATTGAGCCAGAAATTCTGCAATCCAGGTGCAGGGCCGATAATCGGATTACCATCCGGCGTATAGGCAATCGCACCATTATAAACTTTCTTGATCCCCACCTCGCCAAAGGCAGGAACCCGCGCAATTGCGGTTTCAATATATGGCATCAGGCGTTCAAGATCTTCCTGAAACAGCTCATATTCGCTCTCGTCAGACGGGCCATCCTGATAGCAGACCGGTGCACCGATTTCATAAGGCCCGAGCAGAAGACCGCCATTTTCCTCACGCATATACCATGAGCTGTCACTCTCGCGCAGCACGCCCATTTCCGGCAAGCCTTTCGATTTGCGCTCCATGATTGCCGGATGCGGCTCGGTGACAATATATTGATGCTCGACCGGCACAACCGGTACGGTGAGGCCGACCATCTTGCCGGTTTTCGCAGCGAAACTGCCGGAAGCGGACACAACGTGATCAGCGGTAATGTCGCCCTTGTCGGTCTTCACCAGCCATTTACCGTCCGGCAATTGTTCAATACCGGTCACAGTGGTGTAACGATAAATCGTAGCGCCCATATCACGGGCACCTTTTGCCAGCGCCTGTGTGAGATCGGCCGGCTGGATATAACCGTCATCCGGATGCTGAATCGCGCCGAGAATACCGTCCGTTTCCGCCAGCGGCCAGACTTCTTTGACCTGCTCCGGCGTCAGAATATTCACCGGCACACCAATGGTCTTCGCCACACCGGCATAATACATATATTCGTCCCAGCGGTCTTTGGTGCGCGCCAGGCGAATATTGGTACACTTGCTGAAACCGACATTCAGACCGGTCTCTTTTTCCAGTTCCTGATAGAATTTGACGGAATATTTGTGAATCTGCCCGACCGAATAGCTCAGATTAAACAGAGGCAGAAGCCCCGCCGCATGCCATGTCGAGCCGGAGGTCAGTTCTTTGCGCTCGATCAGCACAGAATTTGCCCAGCCTTTCTTCGCCAGATGATAGAGCGTAGACACGCCTACCACACCGCCACCAATAACCACCGCACGGGCATGGGTCTTCATGAAACTTCATCCTCTGAACCGGCAATGCCGCGTCTTTTTCTGAAGCGGTCCGGCACTGCAACATTCTGATACAGCCTGTTATTTCAGCCCCTTTATCCGGTGCGGTCATAACGTGGCAGGGCGCAAATCTTCTGCCTTGAAGCGCACCATTCCTCCGGTGTTTCAAAGCAGATTGCGCTTACTATGCTGTCAGTTCAGTGACTTGTAAGGTCTGTTTGCGACACAGCCGAAAAGCGCCGCGACGCGGCCTCTCCGCAGTGTAAAATCACTCCCGCAGGCAATGTCAAAACAAGGATTACCGCTTTAAGCATAAGAAAAAGCCGCAACGGTTGCGACCATTGCGGCTTTAAAAAAATCTGTCATTTTGAAGCGGTTATTTATGCGTACCGCCGCCGTTGAGAATTGTAATGGCCTCATTACCCGTCAGCGCCTCGCGGTCGCCGTTCGGAAAGGTCACAAAACAGCCGCTGGGGCAGATTGATACTGTTTCACCGGGCTGCACTGTCACCTGCTGCTTGGAAGAACCTTCCGTCACCACAAGCGTCTGTGCTGTGCTGTCGCTGTTCAGGACGGATGCTGCCAAAGCAGATGCTGATCCGGCCAGAATGCCTGCAATCATAACAAGGCTGCCAAATCCGGTTTTTTTCATATTCACCATAGCACTCCTCAATCTCTGAACTCACTGCGGTTTCAATGTCTGTGTCAGTCACACTTTAGTCTGCACCGCATCATTTCATGGCCTTATTTATAATCATTGCCGATGAACCGCAACTGAATGAGAAATTAATTAAAGCTTAATCCAGACAAGAATCGAACAACTTTCTGGCATTTCCTTCATTAACAGAGCATTTCCACTGATCATTGAAACTTCGGAAATGCTCTGTTCGTTCATTTATACGCGTATCTTGCTCCGAAAACCGTTTCACACGTTTCGGGATACGCTCTAACCCTCAGCGACCTCTTCTGAATTTACATGCGGCTCAGGCAAAGGAATCGGTGACGGCAAAGGCATTACACTGATCCCTTCCGCTGCAAACCGCTCAACAATCGTGAATTGCAATTCATTACGCACACCGAGAGCGCTGGTGATATCGGCCAGAAAAATACGGATCTCGAAGCGCATCATCATATTGCTGCTGACCAGTTCGGTCATATTAATCAGAAAGACCATCGGCTCCGGATTCTTCAGAACCAGCGGCGTTTCCTTGGCAATTTCAAACAGCATTGCCTGAATCCGGCGCACATCGGTACGATAACCGATCAGAAGCTGCATATCGGAACGGCCAAGTTTGTTACGATGCGTCCAGTTGCCGACATTGTCATTAATCAGCGTCGAGTTCGGCACGATAATCGTCTCGCGCTGGAAGGTTTCCACTTCCGTTGCACGCACGCTGATCTTCTTCACAAAACCACTGACAGTGCCTGTCTGGACCCAGTCGCCGACCTTCAGCGGGCGCTCAGCCAGCAGGATCAACCCCGAAACAAAGTTCGAGACAATATTCTGCAAACCGAAACCGATACCAAGCGAAAGACCACCGGCGACCAGCGCAAGGCTGGAGAGATTGATACCGGCAGCTGAAATACCAAGCAGCCCCGACAAAGCCAGACCGACATAACCAACCACGGTTTTGATGGAATTACGCACACCCGGATCAATGCGTCCGCGTGCCATGACACTGCCGTCCAGCCAGTTCTGGAACAACCTTGTCAGGAAGTAACCCATAATGAACAGCACAATACCGGTCAGAATACTCAGCAGCGAAATCGAGAAATTCCCGATCTGGAAACCGGTCATAATCCGCACAAAACTCGTGCTCATTTCCGACCACTGGAAACCAAACTGCATCAGAACCAGCGGCACACCAATCAGCAGGACGATAAGATTAATGACAATACCCGCCAGCAGCCCCAGCTGATCCAGCGTTGCTTCATTGGCATTAAACTTGTCCCGCAACTTCCGTCCGAGGCTGGTATTGGCAAAGGCCTTCTCATGGGTAATGGCGCGGGCTGTCAGAAAGCCGAGATACATGGTGACGATAAACGCACCTGTCACCACAATCTGCTGCGCCACAAAACGGGCAAGGCCGATATAACCAAAAATCGCAGCGCAAATCGGTACCAGTCCCAGCACGATCAGAATGATCTTGGTGAGTTTCGGCCATTCACGCAATTCACCGGTTCTCGGATTCTGAATCGGTTTCAGGAAGGCAATCGCCAGCAGCAGAGCACCAACCATTGCTGTGCCGATCACACTTTTCGCCACAGTCAACGACAAGGGCGAAGACATCACGCCATTCAGAATTTCCAGAAAATATTCAATACTCTGCGTAATCGCAGCAGCTGTCAGTAACCAGATCAGGATTTGCGCAGGTTTTGGTGCAACCGGCAGCAGACGCCAGTTCGGCATATCCGGACTAAGCACACCCCGTGCCAGCCGGTAAATAAACAGCACCACACAGAAAAGAGAGAACAAGGCAGCCAGCAACTGCGCCACATCAGGCCGCAGCAGATCGAAACGCTGGAACAGTACATAGACCAGCCCCAGAAATACGACAATCGCCACAGACGGAATGACCGTTGACCAGAAAGCAACGGACAAGCGACTGAGATAGCTCGGCCTTTCCTCCAGCGGATCGCGTTCATAAAGATCGGCCAGCCACCGCCTTGCACTTAAGTGAATAAGCAATGCCGGAATAACGGAAATCGCCAGCACACCAAGCAATGTCCACAGACGCGGATAGAGTGTGAAATCCCACCACGATTTCAGCAGATAATAAAATGTCTTGGTTTCATAACCGGCCGCATTGATAACCTCCGTCACCAGCGCCGTGTTAATATCAACGCGCTGAGACAGGGTCTGCGTAAACAAATCGCGACGCATGGAGCCGATTTTCTCAATCAGCTGATTGGCCTGTACTGATGCATCTTCGGTAAAGCCGAGAACCGTATTGATCTCGGCCTTTTCTGTGGTCAGCCGCTCCCGCTCTGTCGCAACAATTTCGGATTCAGCAGGCTTACCTTCCGCAGGCGGCGGCCCCATCTGGTCAAGACGTGAATTGATTTCACTCAGACGCGGGCGAAATGCGAGACCGGCATCAAGAAGCTTTTTGGAAATCCCCTCGAGCTTGACTTTAATATTGGCCAGCGTTTCATCATTGCTTTTGGATTTATCGAGAGTTTTGCCGATCTCATCAATCTGGCTGCGCAAGTCCTCGACAATCGTCTTTTGCTGCGCTGCCAGATTCTGTGAGACCGATTGCGCCTGAGCCATATCCCAGCCGCTTCCGGTCACGCTCCCTGCAGCAATGCCCGAGACCAGCAATACAAAGCACAATAAAAACCTTAGGGAGATTGCTGATAGGAGTTTCAAAATCTGTCTCTCAATAAACTGCTGCTTCCGATTCATATTATTGACTTTTCCGGGGCTTTTTCAGAACCGTCAATCCACAAATAACAGCTTAGAAATAAATGGGCGCAAACGCTGCTTTCTTATGCACAATATAGGCGCAAATAAGATTAAGGCCACAGCTTCATGTCTCAGAGAAGTTGTTTATCTTCTCGTGCAGCATCTCAGCGGACATAGCTGTTTTTTGTCAGCAAAATTCAACAAAGCCGTGTCATGTCAGCTATTTTCCTTGTGATTAAGGTGCTGAATGGTTAATGAGATGAAATAGTATTTTTGCATAAGCCGGAGGCCTTCTGCAAATTTACTCAAGTCAGACATGATTTTCGCAAATCAGGACAAAAGCGAGCCGGAACAATTTTCAGATCCAGACTTTGCAGAGCGATAACGGGGAAAGCACGACAGGAACAGCACAGGCTGTCTCTTCGCACGGTACTTTATTCTTTTGGCCTGCTGTGGTTTCTGTCCGGACTTCTGGCTCTGCAATCGGCATTAATTACAGCCGGTGACCAAAACACAATCAGCTATCAGACCGCAGCTCTGGTTCAGGATCGCCAAAGCGTTCAGACGACTGATCCGTCAGGGCGCGCACCGAACAGCACGCTGACAGCGCCGGTTCGGGCAATTCTTAGCCCTGCACTATATTTCAGCAGCAAAGCTCTGCCCTTCAGCGCTGACGGCACTTTCATTCTGCCGGCATTATTTGCCCTTCTGTCAGCTTTCACTTCCGCATCCGTTCTGCGCATTCAGCATAACCAGCAGACAGATGCCCGCCGGAGCGCTATTCGCGCCCGTGCACCGCCTTTACCCCAAATTTAAATTCTGCTTTCCGGCAGTTCTTTTAAAGTAAGTCCTATCTGACACTATGCGTCTGACAGGTCTTATGATTTCCATCTGCATTACGGCACGGTCTGTCTGAATACAGTCATTCCTGCCGCAAACAATCGGACCGGATTACTCTCATGCGTACACCCAAATGGGCTGTATATCTTTACAGTCTCATCATTCTGGCAGGCATATTCATTGCCCTGCCGAACGTCTTTACCAAGCAACAGCTGGAAAATATGCCCGGCTGGTTCCCGAAAAATCAGGTCACACTCGGGCTTGATCTTCGCGGCGGTTCTTACCTCGTCCTTGAAGTGGATGCTGCCGGTCTGAAAAAAGACCGTCTGCGTACATTGCTGGATGATGCACGCAGTAACCTGCGCTCAGAACGTATCCAGCCACAGTCCATTCGTGTGGCCGGCGATGCGGTTCTGGTCAATATTGCCGATACTGCTCAGCGTGACCGTGCGGTA
Organism: Ochrobactrum sp. SFR4; assembly: GCF_019730395.1. Lineage (NCBI taxonomy): Bacteria > Pseudomonadati > Pseudomonadota > Alphaproteobacteria > Hyphomicrobiales > Brucellaceae > Ochrobactrum > Ochrobactrum sp. SFR4. The sequence goes on from NZ_JAAPBB010000017.1 coordinate 34,081, forward strand.
ACAGCACTGAAAACCCTGATTAATCCTGTATCGACCAGCGGTTTCGGCACACCGATCAATGATATCGATGTGACAACGCCGGGTGAACAGATCCGTCTGTCGCTGACAGAGGCCGGTTTCAACTATCGTCTCGACAGCGCCCTCACCCAAAGCCTTGAGATCATCCGTCAGCGTGTGGATCAGGTCGGTGTTTCCGAGCCGTCCATCCAGCGCGTCGGCAGTGACCGTATCGTGGTTCAGTTGCCAGGTCTGCAGGATCCGACACAGCTGCGCCAACTGCTGGGTTCAACTGCTAAAATGGCCTTCCATATGGTTGCGGATGCAGATCCGAACAGCCCGCCACCTCCGGGCGTCACAATTATGGAAGATTCCAAAAATCCGGCCATTAAATATCCGATCGAAGATCAGGTCGCTCTCAGCGGCGAACGTCTGACCGATGCCCGCGCCGGTTTTGACCAGCGTTCAAACGAGCCGATTGTTTCGTTCCGTTTTGACAGTCAGGGTGCCCGTCAGTTTGCTGAAATCACCACAAAGAACGTGAACCGTCCTTTTGCTATCGTTCTGGATGACAAGGTTCTGTCTGCGCCGACTATCCGCGAGCCGATCACCGGCGGCTCCGGCCAGATCAGCGGCCAGTTCACTGTTGAAGATACTGTGGTTCTGTCGGCTCTGCTGCGTGCCGGTGCATTGCCTGCGCCACTGACAGTTATTGAAGAACGTACTGTTGGTCCGGATCTCGGCGGCGATGCCATTAAAATGGGTGTCTATACCGGTATTCTCGGCTTTATTCTGGTCGCCGCATTCATCATCATGCTCTACGGTGTATGGGGTATGATCGCGAATTTCGCGCTGCTTCTGAATATTGTCCTGACGTTTGCGGCACTGACCCTGATCGGGGCAACGCTGACCCTGCCCGGTATTGCCGGTGTTATCCTCAGTATTGGTATTGCTGTGGATGCGAATATTCTTATCAATGAGCGTATTCGTGAAGAAACCAAAAAAGGCATGGGCGCCATGGCCGCGCTCGATAAGGGCTTCAACTTCGCTTATTCAACCATTGTTGACGCCAACGTCACCTCGGTGATTGCAACCGTTCTGCTGTTTATGTTCGGTACCGGCCCTGTTCGCGGTTTTGCTATCACCATGATGCTCGGTATTGCCATTTCCATGTTTACGGCTGTTTCGGTCGTTCGCATTATCATGGCTTGGTCTGTCCGCCGCCGTAAGCTGAAGGTTCTGCATATTGAACCTTGGGTGCGCGTGGCTCCGGAAAATACGAATTACCAGTTCATGAAAGCCCGTTATTTCGGGATTATGGTGTCGGTTATTCTTTCGGTTGCCTCGCTGTTCCTGTTCTTTAAACCAGGTCTGAACTACGGTCTGGACTTTACCGGCGGTATTCAGGTTGAAATCACCACATCCCAACCGGCTGATCTGGGACAATTGCGTTCCTCGCTCGGCGGTCTTGGTCTGGGTGAAGTCGCATTGCAAAATGCAGGCAGCCCTGAAAATGTTCTGATCCGCGTTCAGCGTCAGGATGGCGGTGAAGAAGCACAGACCGTTGCGGTTAACAAGGTTCGTGAAACTGTTCAGTCGATCGACAAGGATGTGAAGATCGAGCGTACAGAAGTCGTGGGACCAAAGGTCAGCGGCGAGCTTGCACGTTCCGGCTTTATCGCTCTGGTACTGGCTGCCGGTGCGATGCTGATCTATCTCTGGTGGCGGTTTGAATGGTATTTCGCGGTCGGCGCGATTGCCACGCTGGTATTGGATACCACCAAACTGGTCGGTTTCTTCGTCATCACCCAGCTCGACTTCAACCTCACCGCGATTGCGGCTGTGCTGACTCTGGTCGGTTACTCGGTCAATGATAAGGTGGTGGTCTATGACCGTATGCGTGAAAATATGCGTATGTATAAGGCCAAACCGCTGCGTGAAATCATTGATATGAGTATCAATCAGGTTTTCGCCCGTTGTATCTATACCTCGCTTTGTACCTTCCTTGCTGTTCTTCCGATGGCAATCTGGGGTGGCAGCGCGGTTGAGAACTTTGCGATCCCGATGTTGTTTGGTGTGTTCATTGCAACCACATCGTCGATCTTCATTGCAGCACCGATCCTGATGCTGCTCGGCACCTGGTGGGAACGCACCCATAAGCGCGGCCTCGGCGATACGGATACTACCGTTACCGCCAAGTAATCAGGCACAAATACGTATCACGCGGCTTAAATACCGCGTGATACTCCTCCTCTACCGCCCTTTTTCTGAACTGCATAATTCCGCCGATATTGCAGTTGAGACAAACGGCCCAAAGACGCTTATCGCAAGGCGATGAAATGCTACGCATCACGCCTTGGAAAGTTCAATCGCCACTCGGGCTTAACCAAAGTCCTTTGAGTTTTACTCCATGGACTTTGGTTATATAAGGACAAGCCGCCATGCCTCACGACACACCTCTCATCGCCACGATTGTTGTCGGTCTGTGTCTGGCCTTTCTCTTCGGAGCCATTGCCAATCGTCTTCGCATCTCCCCGCTGGTCGGCTATCTGCTGGCTGGTGTATTGTGCGGCCCCTATACGCCGGGTTTTGTCGCCGATCAGGAGCTGACACTCCAGCTGGCTGAAATCGGCGTTATCTTGCTGATGTTTGGTGTAGGCTTACATTTTTCCGTCAAAGAACTACTGTCGGTAAAAGCCATCGCAGTTCCGGGAGCGCTGGTGCAGATTTTTGCCGCAACCGCTCTTGGCACCGGTCTCGGCCTGATTATCGGCTGGGATCTCACCGGTTCCGTAACCTTTGGTCTGGCGCTCTCCACTGCATCCACCGTTGTGCTTCTCCGCGCCATGCAGGAACGCCGGCTGATGGAAACAGACCGCGGACGCATCGCAGTCGGCTGGCTGATTGTTGAAGATCTGGTGATGGTGCTGACACTCGTGTTGATGCCAGCGATTGCCGGTCTTTTGTATGGCAATTCCGGCACGGTTCCGTCAGATCCCATTGCTTCATATCTGGGGCTTGGCATTACCGGCATCATTGTACTGACCCTGATCAAAATTGCAGTCTTCATCGCGCTGATGCTGATAGTCGGCAAAAGAGTTGTTCCATGGGTGCTGGAGGTGATTTCCGCCAGCGGCTCGCGTGAACTCTTCCGCCTCGGCGTACTGGCCATTGCTCTGGGCGTGGCCTTTGGCGCTGCCAACCTGTTCGGCGTATCACTGGCGCTCGGCGCTTTCTTTGCCGGTATGGTGATGAGTGAATCGGAACTCAGCCATCAGGCTGCCGAAGAATCCCTGCCGCTGCGTGATGCATTTGCAGTGCTGTTTTTCGTCTCGGTCGGTATGTTGTTCGATCCGATGGTGCTGATTAATAATCCTCTGTCCCTGCTGGCGACATTGTTGATCATCATGATCGGAAAATCCGCCGCCGCTTTCTTTATTGTACGCGCATTCAAACATCCGACGGGAACCGCACTAACCATTTCTGCCAGCCTTGCGCAGATTGGTGAGTTCTCATTCATTCTCGCAAGTCTTGGTGTTTCTCTGAAACTGATGCCGAAAGAGGCTCAGGATCTGGTACTGGCGGGTGCAATTCTATCTATCCTGTTCAATCCGCTGGTGTTTATCGGTTTTGAAAAGCTGCGCCCGTTCATTGAACGCAAACTTGGTGCCAAACAATCACCGGATGTCACAGAGCTTACGCCAGATGATGATGAATATCACACCATCAAGTCTTTTAGCGCTTATGCAACATCCTTAACCGGTCATACGATTATTGCCGGTTACGGTGAAGTTGGTTCACGCGTTGCGGAAAAACTTCTCGCAGACAAATGCCCGATCGTTGTGATTGAAAATGCGGAAAAACCAGCGATTGAACTGCGTGAAACCGGAGTTGAAGTTATTCTCGGCAATGCCGCAGAAAAAGAAACGCTTAGCCGAGCCGGTCTTGCTGATGCACAATGCCTTATTCTCGCACTGCCATATGCTTTTGAGACCGCCCGCGTCATCGCACAGGCCAGCCAGAAGAATCCTGACTTGCATATTATTGCTCGTGCTGAATCGGTGGTTGAGGCCGATTATCTGCGTGATCTCGGAATTGGGACGATTATTCTGGCAGAAGAAGAAATTGCCCGCGGCATTCTCGGAAAAATTTCCGCATCAAAAACAGATTATGCAAAAAACTTGACAGAAACTTCACCTGAAGAACCCTTAAGTTCCATAAATTAATGATTAAGACATAAAAATCGTTAAAAGTGACGAAGTATAAAAACTGACAACATGTGAATACCTGTTACAAATAGGTGATGTGGAATCAATCAGCAGACATCCGCCCTTAAAAGACGGAATTCCGGTGATGACATATGTGACCACACCAACAACAAAAGGGTGTCATCTGATAGATGAAATGGAAAGATTACATCTGGCCGACAATCGGCATCGGCGCGGTTATTGTATCCGTATGGCTTCTGTATAATGAACTGCGCAGCATTTCTCTTGAGGATGTAATTGACAGTCTCGCGGCGATTACCCTGAAACAATGGCTGCTGAGTGCTTCCTGTGCATTGCTTTCCTATATGGCGCTGGCCGGTTACGACCGCATAGCGCTCAAGCATCTGCACAAAAAAATCTCATGGCTGTTTATCAGCCTGTGCTCTTTCACCGCTTATGCCCTGTCACATAATATCGGTGCGTCTGTTATTTCCGGTGCGGTTGTCCGCTACCGTGCTTATTCTTCCAAAGGCCTTTCCGGTGCGGAAGTTGCCGTTTTGGTAGGTTTCTGCTCTTTCACCTTTGCACTCGGCACGCTGATCCTCAGTGCTGTCGTTCTGCTCGTTGAGCCGGATCTGCTTCAGCGCTTTAACAATGATATTCCCGAGAGCGTCGCAATAGCTGCCGGTATTATTATTCTTGTATTGGTTGCGCTTTATGTATTCGGCAGCTTCATGCAATTGCGGCCTTTGCGTATCGGCTCCAAATTCCAGCTATCCTATCCGCGCCTCTCGGTTGTTTCATGGCAGCTGCTGATTGCGCCACTGGAACTGATCGGTGCCGCAGGTATCATCTATTTCGCCCTGCCTGAGGTGAACCATCCGGGCTTCCTGATTGTGCTCGGCATTTTCCTGATTTCATTCTCGGCAGCTCTGATTTCCAATGCACCGGGCGGCCTTGGTGTTCTGGAATTCCTGTTCATCACCGGTCTGCCAAATCTCAATCCGGCAGATGTTCTGGCAGCACTGATTGTCTTCCGCCTGCTCTATCTGCTGATACCATTCGGTATTTCGCTGATTGTTGTGCTGATTTTTGAGAAGAGCGAATTCTCCAAAAAGCGCAAAATACAGGATAACTGACGAAACAACCGTAAGCTTATAAGAAAGAGCGCTTTGTCTCAGCAAAGCGCTCTTTTTCATTTATTGCACAACAATCGCATCAATATCAATTTCAGGTGAGCGGCCATCATTCACATCAATCTCACCATGAATTTGCACTTTGACTTTATCATCAAAGCGAGACGACGGCAGCTTATCGTCATCAATCTCAACCCGGATTTCACCGGTTCCGTCAGAGAAAATATACTTCTCATGGCTAACTTTTCTGATGATATAACCGTCAAGAATAATACGCCGGTCATCAACCGGATTTTTCAGAATATCTGAAACGCTACGGGTCTGCTGAGACACATTAGGCCCCGTATATTGCGCATAGGCATAGCCTGTAACAGCTGTATTTATTACCAGCACTGAAATTACAACATTAAAAATTTTTCTCATAATAGAAACCTTTATAAATATTAAAAACTACTTCGGAAGCCAGACAGCTAATACACTAAAAATCATGAAAATCATATGTTGCTAAAATAAAAAAGCCGCGAAACTCAATTTCGCGGCTTTTTCGTTAAGGTATGGCACTCTTACGAATGCGCCCAGTCCCAATAGAGTTTGCGGGCTTTTTGCGCAACCGGACCATAACTCAGCTGCTTGTCATCGAAACCGATCACCGGCACAACTTTGGAATGATTGCCTGTTGAGAAAATTTCATCCGCTTCGCGGAAATCTTCAACCTTCAAAGTGGTTTCAGTGACTTTTACGCCATTATCACGCAGCAGACCAATCACGCGTTGACGGGTAATGCCATTGAGGAATGTACCATTGGGTGCAGGTGTAAACACTTCACCGTCACGCACCATGAACACATTTGAAGAGGCAAGTTCCGCCACATTGCCCAGCATATCGCAAACCAGCGCATTGCCGAAACCTTTGGTACGGGCTTCACGGATCATGCGGGCATTATTCGGATAGAGGCAGGCAGCCTTGGCATCCAGCGGCATGGTTTCAATCGTCGGACGACGGAAGCGTGTAGTAGTAATGGTAAAACCGGTTGGCTCACCCATCGGAATCTCTTCCAGACACAGCGCAAAATCCGTGCTTTCGGCAGCAGGCAGAACCACATTAGCTTCGCCCTCTTCCGCCCAATACATCGGACGGATATAGACTGCCGCATTCTCACCGAATTTTGTCATGCCCTGACGGCTCAGTTCCATGATTTCTTCAGGCGTATAAGTCGGCTTCAGACCAAGTGCCTCGGCGGAGCGGTTAACGCGCGCGCAATGGCGATCCAGATCAGGGATGACACCTTCAAAACCGCGTGCACCGTCAAAAACCAGTGAGCCAAGCCATGTTGCCTGTGATGACGCGCCGAGAATGCGCACATCGCCTTCATGCCATTTGCCTTTATAAAATGTCCAGCTACGACCAATCTGGCCCATGTCACTTCTCCATATGCGAATCAAAATTGAAATCCGGCACTCTGCTGCAAACAGATACCGGCCCGTGGCGACAAGCTGCATCTGTCCGTAACCGGCTGAGTTAATCAGCAATCTCCGGCAAGGTGGCAGCGTCAGCAACGCAGAACCACATTAAAATCCTCTCAGGGAAGTGCAACTACTCAAATATAAAAACTATTTTTTTAATTTATTCCGGTGCGCGGAAGCCTCAGTAAAATCAGCACCCCATACATTTTAAACACAAAATCATTCCTAAAACGCATCAACCCTGCCATTCCTGGACTGTAATATATCTGTTTGACGTAAACGGAAGTCAGTCTTTTCAAGCCAAGGAAAACACACATCATTCCTGTTGTGGTTTTATGATTTCAAGACCATTTTCCTGCAATGAAGCGGTAAAATCGCTTCATGATCCATGCGCAGAAGCTGCGGCAAAGGCTCTCTTCCAACATAAGAACAATGCTAAATTAGCGCCCACACTATGCGACATTAATTGTACGGCAACCCCACAATCAGCTATTGCCCCCCTGCATTTCCTATGGAAAACTTGTTGCAACAAATTTCATAACAATAAACTGTGGGGAATAATCAATGAAGCTTACGCATATTGCATTCACGGCCTGCACCATGCTCGGCGGACTGGCTTTGGCAGCCGGAACCGCTCAGGCACGCGACCTCACTGTTGTCTCCTGGGGCGGCAGCTATCAGGACGGTCAGCGCGAAATTTATTTCAAACCTTTTGCCAAAGAACTGGGCAAACCGGTGCTTGATGAAAGCTGGGATGGCGGCTACGGCGTTTTGCAAGCCAAAGTCAAAGCCGGCGAAACCAATTGGGACGTCGTGCAGGTTGAAGCTGAGGAGCTTGAGCTTGGCTGTGCTGACGGCATTTATGAAAATATCAATTGGGAACAGCTCGGCGGCAAAGATAAATTCATTCCGGCAGCGGTACATGATTGCGGCGTAGGCGCGATCGTCTGGTCTACCGGCATCGCCTATAATGGCGATACGATGAAAGATGCCCCGCAATCATGGGCTGATTTCTGGGATGTAAAAAAATTCCCGGGCAAACGCTCTTTGCGCAAAAGTGCCAAATATTCTCTTGAATTTGCGCTGATTGCAGACGGCGTTGCACCGAAAGATGTGTATGATGTGCTGGCATCGCCGGAAGGTGTGGACCGCGCATTCAAAAAACTGGATGAAATCAAACCGCATATCGTGTGGTGGGAAGCCGGTGCGCAGCCGGTACAGCTGCTCTCTTCCGGTGAAGTGGTAATGGCCTCGGTCTATAACGGCCGTATCAATGCGCTGAACCGCACCGAGAACAAGAATTTCGGTTTTGTCTGGCCGGGCAGCATCTATGCCGTCGATAGCTGGGCAATCATGAAAGGCACGCCTTTCCCGAAAGAGTCGATGGATTTCATCGCTTTCGCCAGCAAAGCTGACAATCAGGCCAAACTGCCTGAATATATCACCTATGGTCTGCCGAATATCGAAGCCGATAAATTCGTTGACGAAAAATACCGCAAAGACCTGCCGACAACACCGGCCAATATGACCGATGCAGCAGCTATCGGCGTGGAATTCTGGACAGATAATTCTGAAAGCCTGAACCAGCGTTTCAACGCATGGCTTGCCCAGTAAGCTGAAGCCAAAGACCGGCCTTTCACATGGCCGGTTATGCAGTTGTTCCGGAACTTGCCTGCCTTCCCCCGTAAGGATGCAATTTTCCGGAACGGCTGCACTTCGCAGCTTAAATTTCCCGGCTGCTTGCAGTCATTCCATTCCAAAGCGCATTTCCTGTTGCCGCCCCGCAGCAGACAACAGCAATCACTGTCCTGTTTTACTCCCGAAAACGGTTTTGCCCCAAGCATGTGAACAGTGACCGGCTCCATTTGAGGTTTTACGCGTGAATAATCCCTTCATTCATTTCGACAAGGTGAGCAAAGCATTCGGCTCTCTGACAGTTGTAGATAATCTGGATTTAACCATCGGCAAAGGCGAGTTTGTCAGCATGCTCGGGCCTTCCGGCTCAGGTAAAACAACCTTGCTGATGCTGCTTGCAGGCTTTGAACGTCCAACCGGCGGCACGGTCAGTGTTGACGGCAAACGTATCGATCAGCTGCCGCCGCATAAGCGTAATATGGGTGTGGTGTTTCAGAATTATGCTCTGTTTCCCCATATGACCATTGCCGAAAACGTGGCTTTCCCGCTGAAAATGCGCGGGCTTTCCAAGTCCGATATGCAGGATCGTGTGAAACGCGCATTGGATATGGTGCAGCTCGGCACCATGCTGGAGCGTAAACCTTCGCAGCTTTCCGGCGGCCAGCAACAGCGTGTTGCCTTGGCACGCGCATTAGTGTTTGAACCGGAAGTGGTGCTGATGGACGAACCTCTCGGCGCGCTCGACAAGCAGCTGCGTGAACGTATGCAGCTCGATATCCGCGAATTACATCACCGTCTCGGCCTGACGATCGTTTTCGTAACCCATGACCAGTCCGAAGCGCTGACTATGAGCGACCGCATTGCTGTATTCAACCGCGGAAAGATTGAACAGATCGGCACACCATCCGAGATTTACGACCATCCGGCGACGCAATTTGTTGCGGAATTTATCGGTGAAACCAATCTGATCGACGGCAAAGTCTCCGGTACACATAATGGCGAAACCCAGATCCGCCTGAGCAATGGTCAGGATATTCGTGTGGACGCTGAAGCGCCGTTCCATGCCGGTCAGGATATCCGCCTGTCGCTGCGCCCTGAACGCGTGCGCCTGAATACCGATGATGGTACTTCCAATAAATTATCTGCCACGGTCAGCGACATCGTCTATCACGGCGACCATCTGCGTGTAGCGCTGGACTTTGCAGGCCAGAGCCTTGTTACCAAAGCTGACCGCAGTTTTCATACGCTGAAAGCTGGTGATCCGGTTACCTTGTCTTTCCTGCCGGCGGATTGCTGGCCGATTGCAGTCCCTGCCCGTAATGCTCAGGTGGCGGCATGAATGAACTGCAACGACAACGGCTGAAATCTTTCGCACTGGTGGCACCGCTGGCTTTGTTCTTGCTGGTATTTTTCATCATCCCGCTGGTGACGATGATGAAAGAGGCCGTATCCGATCCGGTAGCCGCCAAAGCCCTGCCGCTCACAGCACAAGCTGCCAGCGACTGGAATCCGGAAACGCCACCGACACCGGAAATGAAAGCCGCGCTGGCGGAAGATATCCGCAACAATGATGATGCCCAGCTTTACGGCGATCTGGTGCGCCGTCTCAACAGTGCCCAACCCGGCTTCCGCACATTGATGAGCAAAACCCGCAATCAGCTGACCAAGCTTGAAGAGCCGGTTGATTATACGCAGATTGATCTCACCGCCATCGACAAGAAATGGGGTGAACAACCTTACTGGCAAGCCATTGCCAGCGCCGCCTCCACAACAATGACAGACCGCAATCTGCTGGCAGCCATTGATATGGAGCGCGATATATCCGGTGAAATCCGCTCTCTGCCGTCTGATGCCTCTGCCAATGTCACCATTATGGTGCGTACCTTCATCACCGCCCTCAGCGTTACTATTGCCTGTATTCTGATCGGCATTCCGTTCGCTATGGTTGCCGCCTCCGTTGAGGGCTGGAAACGCCAGTTGCTGCTTGGTGCAGTGCTGCTTCCGCTCTGGACATCGCTGCTGGTGCGTACTGCCGCATGGTTTATCCTGTTGCAGGATCAGGGGCTGATTAATAATGCGCTGATTGCGATCGGCATCACCAGTGAACCACTGGCGCTGATCTTCAACCGTACAGGCGTGATTATCGCTATGACCCATGTGCTGTTGCCATTCATGGTACTGCCTGTGTTCAGTGTGCTGATCGGCATTCCGAAGAATCTGATGCCCGCTGCTGCCTCGCTCGGCGCACATCCGCTGCGTTCTTTCTTTCATGTGCTGTTGCCATTGATTATGCGCGGCGTGGTTTCCGGCTCGCTGCTCGTCTTCATGACAGCGCTTGGCTATTACATCACCCCTGCACTCATCGGCGGTGCTAAAGATCAGCTTATCAGCTCGGTCATCGCCTTCTACGCCATGGGCGCTGCAAACTGGGGTATGGCCGGTGCGCTCGGCATGGTGCTGCTGATTGCAACCATCCTGCTCTACACAATCTATATGCGCCTCTCGACCGAGAAGGAGGTACGTTCATGAACGGTTTCAAACTCCTCAAACTTCTGTTTGGCGCAGCGGTGGTGTTTTTCCTGCTGGCACCGCTGGTGGCAATTCTGCCGCTGGCTTTCACCAGCGGCGCTTTGCTCGGATACCCGATGGAAGGCTATTCCACACGCTGGTTTCAGGAACTGGTGCAGGCGGACGCATGGCGCAGGTCGATTATCAACAGCCTGATTATCTCTGTCGGCACCACAGCACTGGCGACAGTGCTGGGAACTGTCGGGGCGCTGGGGCTGCGCGGCAATCAGTATTCCTTCGTATTCAACTCTATCAAAACAGTGTTCCTGCTACCGATGGTCGTGCCTGCAGTGGTGCTCGGCGTGGGCATGCAGCTGATGTTTGCACAATATGACCTGCTCAATTCCTATACCGGCGTGATCATCGCCCATACTGTTGTGGCAGTGCCATTTGTCGTCATCAACGTACTGGCCGTGCTGCAAAGCGTTGACCGGCGGGTGGAACAAGCCGCTGCCAGCCTTGGTGCGCCACCCTATGTCATCCTGCAAAAAGTGACATTGCCACTGGCAAAACCCGGTATTATTTCCGGTGCGGTCTTTGCTTTTGCAACCTCGCTGGATGAAGTGGTGCTAACCCTGTTCGTGGCAGGCCCGAACCAGCGTACACTGGCACGACAGATGTTCTCGACTATTCGTGAGAATATCAGTCCGGCAATTGCCGCTGCTGCATTTGTCTTCATTGTCGGTACAATATTGATTGCACTGGTGATGATCCTGACCCAGCGCAAGGCGGCAACACAGCCGCAATAAATCAAACAATTATAAAAAGATAAAAGCCGCCTTTGAATCAATTTCAGAGGCGGCTTCAGCTTTTTTAATCAACTTGTTTGCGTTCCAGCCAGACTTTCAGCACCAGTGTCAGCAAAGCCAGCACTGCCAAAGTTGAAGCCGCAGCAAATGCGCCAACTGTGTTCTGATCCTGAAACAACAGATCAACCTGCAAGGGCAGCGTATTGGTTTTACCACGAATGGCGCCGGAGACAATCGATGTCGCACCATATTCGCCCATCACTCGTGCATTACACAGCACGGCACCATAGAGCAGCGCCCATTTGATATTTGGCAGCGTCACATAGAAGAAGGTTTGCAGACCACTGGCACCGAGCGACAATGCCGCCTCTTCATCCTCGCCACCCTGCATTTCCATCAGCGGGATCAGCTCACGGGCAACAAAAGGACTGGTTACAAACAGGCTGACCAGAAAGATCGCCGGAATTGTGAACATGATCTTGATATCATAGCTCTCCAGCAAAGGCCCCAGCATCCCCTGCGCACCATAGAGAAACAGATAGGCTGTACCGGCAATAATCGGAGATACCGAAAACGGAATTTCGATAAAGCTGATCAGTAACCGTCTCCCGGGAAAGCGGAAGCGTGTGACCAGCCATGCCACGCAAACACCGAAAGCCATATTGACCGGCACAACCACAATCGCCGTCAGCACAGTCAGCCATACCGCATGCATCGTATCCGGCTTGGTAATTTCTGCCCAGAAGCGTCCCATACCGCTGCCAAAGGCTGCAGAGAAGATCACCGCCATCGGAATGCCGAGCACGATCAGTGATAGCACAACGGCCAGCCCGATCAGGAAACGTCGCCCCCAAAGTCTGCGTCGAAACTGCGGTGAAGTTTTTTCAGAAGCTAAAGCAGGAAAAGCCAAAATCGCCATATCAGTTTCGCTCCGCATAGCGCAGCTGCCGTGCCTGCATCAGATTGGTTATCAGCAGCATGGCAAAAGCCATCAGCAACATCACCATCGCCAGAGCCGCAGCTGCCGGATATTCATATTCATCCAACCGCACAAAAACGAGCAGCGAAGTCACTTCGGTTTTAAACGGCAGATTAGCAGAGATGAAAACAATCGCGCCAAACTCCCCCAAGCCACGTGCAAAGGACAAAGCACTGCCCGCCAGAAATGCAGGCAGGATCATCGGCCAGATCACATGAGCAAAAACCTGCAACGGATTGGCACCAAGTGTCTCCGCCGCCTCCTCCACATCATGATTCAGATCCTCAAGTACCGGCTGTACCGTGCGGATAACAAAAGGAATACTGGTAAAGGCCATCGCGATTATTATGCCCGCAGGCGTATAGGCCAGGTACAGGCCAAGCGGTTCAGTATATTGCCCGATCCAGCCGTTCTTCGACAAAACGGTTACCAGCGCCAGACCGGCAACGGCGGTCGGCAGTGCAAAAGGCAAATCCACAGCAGCATCCAGCAGGCGCTTGCCCGGAAACTCATAACGCACCAGAACCCATGCCATCAGCAGACCAAACAGAGCATTAAACACCGTAGCTGCAGCAGAGGTAAGTATGGTCAGCTTGAATGTTGCAACCGCACGCGGCGAACTAACAATCGACCAGAAATCAGCAAATCCGAGACTGGCCGTTTTCATAATTAGAGCAAAGAGCGGCAGAGCCACAATCACTGTCAGATAAAGCAGCGTACAGCCCATTGTAATGCCAAAGCCCGGCATCACTGTTTTTCTGACTTTAAAGATTGGTCTTTTCATAACCGGTCTGCTCTGTATGGGATACGGGAAAAACCGGCGCGTCTTTAAGGACGCACCGGCTGTCATTTTCAGGTCACGTTATTTGCCCGTGAACAGCTGATCGAGAATACCGCCTTCAGCGAAATGCTCTTTGGTCACATTTGCCCAGCCGCCGAATTCATCTTCCACGCGTACCAGTTTCACCTCAGGGAAATTGGCTTTGTGCTTTTCAATGGTTGCAGCGTCATGCACACGGTTGAAATTGCTGGCGAGAATTTCCTGCCCCTGTGGTGCATAGAGGAAATCGAGATAGGCCTGAGCGATTTTACGCGAGCCGCGTTTATCGACAACCTTATCAACGATTGTCACCGGAAACTCGGACAGCAGGCTGATTGGTGGCACGACGACTTCATATTTGTCTTTGCCAAGCAGCTTCTGAGTACCCAACACTTCAGCTTCAAATGTCACCAGAACATCACCGATACCACGCTCGGTAAAGGTTGTGGTCGCACCGCGTCCGCCGGTATCAAACACCGGAACATTCTTGAACAGCTTCGTAATAAACTCACGAACCTTGGCATCATCCTTGTTAAAGGCTTCCCGCGCATAGGCGGTTGCCGCCAGATAGGTATAGCGCGCGTTGCCGGAGGTTTTCGGGTTCGGGAAAATCACCTGTACGTCTTCGCGCACCAGGTCATCCCAGTTTTTGATCTGCTTCGGATTGCCTGCACGTACGAGGAAAGCAGGCAGAGAGTAATAAGGTGAGGAATTGTTCGGCAGACGGCTCTGCCAGTCCGCAGGGATCAGATTGCCTTTGTCGTGCAGTACCTGCACATCCGTCACCTGATTGAAGGTCACAACATCCGCTTCCAGCCCTTCAAGAATAGAACGGGCCTGTTTGGAGGAACCGGCATGAGACTGATTGACGGTGAGTGTTTCACCGGTCTGCTCTTTCCACACCGGAATAAAGGCTGTGTTGACCTGCTCATACAGTTCGCGGGCAATGTCATAGGAGACATTGAGGATCTCTTTCGGATCCTCGGCCTGAGCTGCAGTCAAAGAAGTTCCCAAACCGAGCACAAGCCCGGCCGCCAACAGAAGTTTTTTCATGAAATACCCGCCGCCTGTGTCTTTGCCTGAGGCAAATGATGGAGTTATCTATAACTCCAAAGATTAAGCAGCAGCGGCATGAAATCAATACTAAATTATTGATTTAAATAGATAATTTACTTTTAGAAACAAAATCAGAAATCTATAATACGCCAGAAAAAGAATGAGCAATATTTTGCCACCGAACATTTATATGGCGCAATATGATTTCCGGAACTCGTGTGAAAAATCATACTTTGCGGAAGGTTTTACCAAATACCAAGGTGACGCCAGCAGCCGAATTTTTCGGACTGATCGGGTGCAAGGCGGTTTTGGCGCTTCCGCTCAATGGTCTTCTCGTCCTGAGAAATTTCCTGCCAGAATTTTTGAAACGCCTGACCGCGCTGTTTCATCATTCCCTTCAGAGACTGAAATAGAGTCATGAATAACACTCCTGTATCGTCAGATTGCCAGCATATCCCGAAAAATGTGAAACGGTTTTCGGGTAAGATACGCGCAGAAACAAAGAGACAGAACATTTCCTATGATCAAGATAAACTGGAAATGCTCTATAATTAACATCTTGTTAATTATCAATGTAATCATTTCAACAACATAGGTCAAAGGTTTCCAAGAGATGTTTTTGTTACGTTCCGAAAAATATCGGAAACCTATTTCATGGAAGATTGAACCCTCCCTTTATCATGAAGCTGACAACCCCAAGGATCAGAGCGCTTATTATAAGCCAAACGACCTTAGCCAGAGTATCACT
>NZ_JAAPBB010001367.1:0-237 GCF_019730395.1 Ochrobactrum sp. SFR4
TAATATATTACACATTACAAATCGCTTGAGATTTTGGGAGGAATTCAAGATGCGCGAAGTTATGTCTCATAAAAACGGTCCGGTTAAATTCTACTCGGATGTCGTTAAGGCAAAGGGGACGTTTCT
Source organism: Ochrobactrum sp. SFR4 (assembly GCF_019730395.1). Lineage (NCBI taxonomy): Bacteria > Pseudomonadati > Pseudomonadota > Alphaproteobacteria > Hyphomicrobiales > Brucellaceae > Ochrobactrum > Ochrobactrum sp. SFR4. The sequence goes on from NZ_JAAPBB010001367.1 coordinate 127, forward strand.
GTTTCTGGCGGGGCAGGTTGCCCAGCATGCGGATGGCAGCTGGGCTGAGGGATTTGAGGCGCAGACAGAACTTGCACTGGCCAATCTGAAAAAGACGCTCGACCTGGCCGG
>NZ_JAAPBB010001368.1:0-237 GCF_019730395.1 Ochrobactrum sp. SFR4
GGTAAGCGGCTGGAAGCGCTGCGCGCCATCGAGCGCGAGCGGCCCTCGCAAAGCGCCAACGATGTCCGCCGCAAGATGCTGGCCGTCTGCGCTGGTGCGGATGGCGATCTCGATACGGTGATCGAGGCGTTGCTGGCCGAACTGGCCGAAGGCCGTGATGACGCGCTGAAGCTGGTGGATCGGGTCGAGCTGGCAGAGTTCTTCTGGAAAGAAGTGGCCGCGCGTTATGGCTATGCG
>NZ_JAAPBB010001369.1:0-237 GCF_019730395.1 Ochrobactrum sp. SFR4
GAGGAAAGGCACATTAAGCCGTTCTGCCTCAGCTTTAGCGCCGCCGTGACCGAAAATGTCGTAACGGTTGCCGGTATCCGGCGCGATGAAGTAGCTCATATTTTCAACAATACCGAGCAGCGGCACATTGACCTTGGCGAACATATTCAGACCTTTACGGGCGTCGATCAGCGCCAGATCCTGCGGGGTGGAAACAATCACCGCTCCGGCCAGAGGCACCTGCTGTGCCATCGTCAG
>NZ_JAAPBB010001370.1:0-236 GCF_019730395.1 Ochrobactrum sp. SFR4
GAGGCTCTTGAGAATCGTATTGCCTTCTTGCCGGATCTGCCGGTCGAGATCAGCCAATTGTGCACGCAAGCCCTGCAGACGCGGATGCCCGTCCAGCAACGTGGTCGACAGATTGGCAATCTCAGCCATCAATGCACCACGGCGTTCATTGAGCTGCTGCATAATGCCTGAGGACATCACCTCCGGCAGACTATTGACCGGCACACCTTTTTTCAGTGCTGCACGAATACTTTCGG
>NZ_JAAPBB010001371.1:0-236 GCF_019730395.1 Ochrobactrum sp. SFR4
CATTTGACCGCACCTCCCAACCGATCACAATAATTTGATAAATCAACCTATAGTCATATTTATGTTTTGTTTGTCGAGTTATTATCCCGATAAATTAACATGTTTAAGGGCAATTAGCTAATTTCATTCTCCAAATAGTTGTAATTTTCAAAAGCATAAAATTGACGTAACGTCGATTTATAAATTCATGAGACTAATTTTAGAACAACCAAGGAGAACAAAGTGCAGCTCATCGT
>NZ_JAAPBB010001372.1:0-236 GCF_019730395.1 Ochrobactrum sp. SFR4
GATTACAGTCCACAGAGGCATCACGAGCTTCTCTGATTATCGCCATTAATCCGGCGATGATCGCAATTGCTGCCAGTATTTTTCTGGGGGAACAACTCTCCAAACAAAAAATTCTCGGGATTTTTCTTAGTCTTTTCGGCGCCGGCACAGTTATCATGTCCCGTGGCGAACTTTCATCGTCACTTGCTGTCAGCAAAGGCGATATTCTTATTCTCGGTTGCGTGGCATCCTGGGTA
>NZ_JAAPBB010001373.1:0-236 GCF_019730395.1 Ochrobactrum sp. SFR4
CACTGTTGAAGACGTAAAAAACCGCGTAGGCCCGCATCTGGTCAATATTTTCGGCCGCAAAACAGCAACAGCTGAAGGCTTTAAATATTCCCCTGCCATGACCAAAGCCGGTGAAGAAGGCATGGTCTGGGATGAGGCCACTCTTACCGCTTATCTGACTGCACCGAAGCAGTTCATGCCTGGCAATAAAATGGCCTTTGCTGGTCTGAAAAAGCCGGAAGATATCAGCGATTTAT
>NZ_JAAPBB010001374.1:0-236 GCF_019730395.1 Ochrobactrum sp. SFR4
CGCGATTGAGATAAGTTCTGCTGCATAAGTTAACGCCAGAAAGCGAATATACATAACAAGGCCGCGAAAAAATTAACCTTTTCGCGGCCTTTTGCTGTCTGCTCAGACTATATTACAGTGATCTTATACTGTATGTAGTGATTGTACGATTTTTATATCTATATTTTGTGAGAACAAGGCAGGAACTTAGCTCTATCAGCGATTCGTCGCCGATTCGTTCAGGGTTTGGCCGGAAT
>NZ_JAAPBB010000166.1:0-488 GCF_019730395.1 Ochrobactrum sp. SFR4
TCTGCCTTGAAATACAGATCTGAACCGGTTTCCGCACCGATTTCACGCGAGGCAATCAGAGGCGTAATTTCGATATAATCACCGATACGCTTTCTTGCCTGAACCGACCGTGCCGCGCTTTTCAGATATTCCGTCATTTTCGTTTCCATTTCCCAGAGTAAATTTCATTCCGCCCGTCACAGCGGGGAGATATCCGTGCCGTACCATTTCTCAGAAAGCTGCTTCACAGTCCCGTCCTTGATCGCAGCGGTAATCGCCGTATCAAAAAGCTGTTTTAAAGCATCATCTCCCTTACGCATGGCTGCACCCACCCCCTCCCCAAAAACTCCGCCCATTAGGACAGGGCCTGCAATTTTGTAACCTGAAAAACCAGGCTTTTTCAATTCAGCTTCCAAGGCCGTCAGATCAGCAATTGTTGCATCAATACGGCCGGATTGCAGATCAAGATTGAGCTGTTCAACCGTCTTGTAATAAGTGATCGTCACATC
>NZ_JAAPBB010001375.1:0-236 GCF_019730395.1 Ochrobactrum sp. SFR4
GTGAGGTCACCACCGGCTTCGAGGCTTCCTGTGTACTTCTGCGTGCACGTACCGTCTTTTCAGACGCAGGTTCAGCAGCAGCCACTTCAGCAGTCTCGACCACCACAGCGGTTTCAACAGCTTCGGCTTTTACTTCTTCAACCGGCTCTGCAGCTTTTTTAGCGCGTGGCTTGCGGGCTGGTTTGGCTGGCTTTTCCGCAGCTTTTTTGCGTGTTGTTTTCACTGGTGCCTCATCG
>NZ_JAAPBB010001376.1:0-236 GCF_019730395.1 Ochrobactrum sp. SFR4
CTGTTTTCATTATATGGAACTACAACAGCGAGCGCAGGATCCTCAAAAGGAACAAGGCCGGTATACGGATTTTTGGTACAGAAAATATCAATCTGGAAACGCAACCAATGACCAAAGGATTCATTCTCTAAGTGCGTTTTCAGACGTAAATCGCCTACGACGTCCCATCGGTCATAAAACCCAGCATAAGCACCACGTTCCGAGGTCAGGCCGTCAATAATCCAATAAATCCCGTT
>NZ_JAAPBB010001377.1:0-236 GCF_019730395.1 Ochrobactrum sp. SFR4
GCATCCACTGCAAAGCCGTGGTTCATCGAAACGATTTCAACTTTACCGGTTGTATGGTCTTTAACCGGATGGTTGCCGCCGTGATGACCCTGATGCATCTTCACAGTTTTGCCGCCTGCTGCCAGTGCCAGCATCTGGTGACCGAGGCAGATACCAAACAGCGGAATGTCGGTTTCGATCAGCTTCTGGATAGTTGGTACAGCATATTCACCGGTAGCAGCCGGATCGCCAGGGCC
>NZ_JAAPBB010001378.1:0-236 GCF_019730395.1 Ochrobactrum sp. SFR4
TTGCATCTTCTGTGTTGGATAAGCGCGGCGGCAATTTTGTTTCTTTGGATTTTTCCAACCGCACAATAAATCCCTGCAAGGCTTTGTTGAGATATTCTGTGCCGCCGGGCGGCACAGTGGCAGTTGCCGGATGCATGGCGATAACAGTGATGGCCAGTGCCAGTATAGGCAACGAAAAACGTCTGAAATGTACCGGCATCATAGGTTCTCTCTTACGGTTCTGATCGGAACAGCCT
>NZ_JAAPBB010001379.1:0-236 GCF_019730395.1 Ochrobactrum sp. SFR4
TGTTCTTCCGTGACAACACCATGATGCTGTTTGCTGATGCGAAGAAGATGGTTGAAAATATCGTCAAGGCACTGGATTAAACTGTGTTCTTGAACAGATGAAAGAAAAGGCGGCTTTTGAGCCGCCTTTTTTATTGTTGTTTTATAAGTGTTTAATGCTGATTTCAGATCGAATTTTGACCGTTATGATGTGAAATACCTATGTCATTAAAGGCTTGGAACGGCTTGTTCACGGAT
>NZ_JAAPBB010001380.1:0-236 GCF_019730395.1 Ochrobactrum sp. SFR4
CAGCAATTTATCGCCATGGGTCGAGCGCAGCAAATCCAGAAACATCTCAATCGCCGAGAACGGTACCGGCGCATCATGCTTCAGTGAGAAAGAGCGGATCGCAGTATCATGGTGATGGTGGTGGTGATGTCCGTGATCATCATGGTGATGCCCCGAACAACCGGCGCCGTGAACTTCGCAAATATGATCATCGTGATGATCATCATAGCTGTCAGCTTTCAGCCAGTTCTGCACAT
>NZ_JAAPBB010001381.1:0-236 GCF_019730395.1 Ochrobactrum sp. SFR4
GCATGGCTGCCTTTATTTATGAATTAAGCGCCGCCCGTAATGAGCGATGATGCTTTGGAAAGCCATGAACCTTTGTTTTCGCGCGGTTCAAGACCACCGCCCTGCAACAATTTATAGGAATCTTTATACCAAGGGCTGTCCGGGAAGTTTTTACCCAGAACTGCCGCAGCAGTCTGTGCTTCTGAAACCAGACCAAGCGCATAATAGGCTTCTGTAAAACGAGCCAGAGCTTCTTC
>NZ_JAAPBB010000167.1:0-488 GCF_019730395.1 Ochrobactrum sp. SFR4
GCGGGGCGTCGCATGGGTGGAGGCCGCCGTCGCCGAATTCGACCCCGACGCCAATGCCGTGGTGACCACTACCGGGCAACGGATCGACTACGATTTCCTGATGGTCGCAACCGGGCTCAAGCTCAATTACGAAGCCATCGAGGGCATGGATGTTTCCCTGATCGGCCGCGATGGCATCGCCTCGATCTACGCCGGCCCCGAACAGGCCAGAGCTTCGGCAGCCGTCATCGATGGTTTCATCGACGCTGGCGGCGTCGGCCTGTTCGGCCGTCCTGCCGGCGAGATGAAATGTGCCGGCGCTCCCCTCAAAATCACCTTCATCACCGACGACAAGGCGCGCAGCCGCGGTCGCCGTGGTTCGGTCGAACTGATCTACAATGCGCACAACCCTGCGGTCTTTTCCGTTGTGCCGGTCAATGACAGGGTCGCCGAAATGTTCGCCGGCCGCGATATCGCCGTCAATTACAGCCATGTGCTGAAGGCGATCG
>NZ_JAAPBB010001382.1:0-236 GCF_019730395.1 Ochrobactrum sp. SFR4
TGTTTCGACCGCACCTTTACCCTTCAACAACTCACGCAAGCCCACCGTACCCAGCAATTTATTGGTATCATCCACAACTGGCAGCGAGCGAATATTATGCTTCAGCAACAAAGACCGAGCATAATCATCCGTATCAGCTGCTTTAACCGACACCACATGGCGCGACATGATAGAATTGCAATCAGGCCCCGCTTTACCCGATGCATTATTACGCATCACCGTCTGCATTTCGATCT
>NZ_JAAPBB010001383.1:0-236 GCF_019730395.1 Ochrobactrum sp. SFR4
TAAAAACTTGTTTTCAGCCATTGGCCGACCCGTGAGATACGTCCGCCGGACCCTATAAGGCGCCCGCCGGAAGCAGCCCGAACCGAGCGTTCCTCAATACCTGCAACCTGCGGATAAATCAGCAGGCCCACTGTTGCCGAGAAAGCGGAGCCCTTAGCAGCTTCCGGCAATCCCGCAATTCCTAACGGCCGCCCGATGCGGACATTGCGCGCCAGAATACGTCGTGCAACTTCCGG
>NZ_JAAPBB010001384.1:0-236 GCF_019730395.1 Ochrobactrum sp. SFR4
CGTAATCTGCATTTTTATCGCCGCGTACAAAAACGCGCTCTTCATAACCGGTCTTGGCAATGGCTTCGAGTTTCGGCACCACTTCCGTAATGTCGATCTCGGTTTCCTGCAGATAGACCTGCCCCTTATCATTCACAGAAACGGTGATCGGCTGGGTATCGGCATTGAGTGCCTTGGCCTGCGTATCCGGCAGATCAATCGGCACACCGGAGGTGAGCAATGGTGCGGAGACCATG
>NZ_JAAPBB010001385.1:0-236 GCF_019730395.1 Ochrobactrum sp. SFR4
GCACAGTCTTTTGCTGCGGCCCTGAACCATTTATGCGGGCGGTGCGCGAAATGCTGGAAGCCAATGGCTTCAATATGGACAATTATCATCAGGAGAGCTTTCAGCCAGCCTCAGAAACACCGGCCATCCCTGTTCCTGCCGCTATGGATACGGCCGCAAGTGAAGCGGATACCGAAGCACCCGTTGTTATTTTCACGCTCTCCGGCATGGAAGTCCAATGCAGTCCGACAGATACG
>NZ_JAAPBB010001386.1:0-236 GCF_019730395.1 Ochrobactrum sp. SFR4
CGCAGGCTCACGCGCGAGACGACAGCGGCCTCGGTCGCCTTCAGCATTTCCGCGACAGCGGGCATGTAGGCCTCCTAATTTAATCTTCCGATGGATCGGAATATATATTCTCAGGGCGCCAATTTCAAGATAGAGGTTGATAGGTGCGAGGGAATCTCACTTATGCTGCGCTCCGGGCAAGAATCGCACGGGCCCTTGTCCGAGCTTATCGCCGGACAAGCAGCGGAAGAGTTTTT
>NZ_JAAPBB010000168.1:0-487 GCF_019730395.1 Ochrobactrum sp. SFR4
TAATCAAAGCGGCCAGGAAGTTCGCGACGCAAATAACGTGGAACAAAGGCTTCAGGTTTTTTATAATGCAGATTGAAAAAATCGGGGCGGTTAACGCGTGCAATCTCTAATGAATCCCGAAAGCCTTCAGTTGTGATCAATCCAACTTTTACGCCTTTGCGCTCAGTCAAAGCATTGATGACAACGGTCGTACCATGAGCAAGAAAATCGATTGTTTTCGGATCAATACCAGCTTTATCCAAGACATTTAAAACCCCTTGCTCAAAATTTGGCGGGGTTGTGTCTGATTTAGCCGTAGTAATATGGGATTCACCTGTAGCGTGATCGGTTTCAAAGCAAACAAGATCGGTGAAAGTACCGCCAACATCAGTTGCAACACGAATGGTTTTCTGGCTCATCAGTTTTCCTCACTTTTTTGCTGACTGTGCAATAACATGCAGACTGCACCCGGCAATTTGAGCGCTTCGGCTGCGCGAACGCGCTCTTC
>NZ_JAAPBB010001387.1:0-236 GCF_019730395.1 Ochrobactrum sp. SFR4
GCTTTGCTGGCACTTAAAGCTTCCCATCCCAAGGGAATGGCTGCTGTCAAAGGCATCGGTCTGTCTGGGCAGATGCATGGTGCGGTTCTGTTAGATCAACATGCACAAGTCCTACGACCTGCTATTTTATGGAATGATTCACGCAGTCATATTCAGGCGGCACGGCTGGATGCCGATCCGCAGTTTCGTGCTATTTCCGGCAATATAGTCTTTCCGGGCTTTACAGCTCCCAAGCT
>NZ_JAAPBB010001388.1:0-236 GCF_019730395.1 Ochrobactrum sp. SFR4
GTCCCACACGGTTGGCGCTCTACTTTCTCAACGATTATGAATGAGCACTTCCCTGCGGATCGGCACGTGATCGATGCAATGCTAGCACATACACCTAAAGATAAAGTAGAATCTGCTTATAATCGTGCGAAGCATTTAGAGCGTCGATCAGAATTATATAATAGATGGTCACAAATGTTATTTATTTAGAATGATTTGAATATTGTTAGCGCCATCGTATTTTAAAAGAAAATATT
>NZ_JAAPBB010001389.1:0-236 GCF_019730395.1 Ochrobactrum sp. SFR4
CGGGTAACACACCCCGGGGGGACAAAGCTGTCTGTCCGGCAATATGACCAACAAAGCCGCGGGATCTTGATGGGCGGGACAGTTTGCCGGAAAATCCGGTTATGCGGGGCGCAGTCATAGTCTTTCCTCAGAATTTTCATGTGTCAGCGGGGGCGGCAAAGGAATCTCCCCCGTAAAAACCGGCACACGATAGCCACGCTGCACAGCTTCGCGCTGTGCGATCTGCAAATACCAGC
>NZ_JAAPBB010001390.1:0-235 GCF_019730395.1 Ochrobactrum sp. SFR4
CTGTTCTGAGGATTCCGCGAGATCAAAACCTTTGAGGTCAAAAGCACCTTTGGAAATCATGTCGAGGATCAGACGGTTACCGTCATTGCCCGGTTCAATGCCATAGATTTTATTGCCGAGCTTGTCTTTGAACTTGGCGATATCAGAGAAGTTTTTGAGCCCCTCATCATAGGCAAATGCAGGGACTGCCAATGTGTATTTTGCGCCGGTCAGATTGGTGCGCAGGGTGATGACA
>NZ_JAAPBB010001391.1:0-235 GCF_019730395.1 Ochrobactrum sp. SFR4
GCGCCATAGATACCAATTCTGAGAATGTGCTACCATGCAGAAGACTGAGCCTGAGATTACAGCTCAAACATTAGCAGCTTCGTCAATTTTAAAAGAAATCTTACAGGACAAACTAATCGGAATTTATATTCATGGCTCAGCTCTGGGCGGTGCATTAAAACCGCAGAGTGATATTGATCTGCTAACGGCCACACCCACCCCCCCCCCCCCCCCCCCCCCCCCCCCCCCCCCCCCC
>NZ_JAAPBB010001392.1:0-235 GCF_019730395.1 Ochrobactrum sp. SFR4
TTTTTCAGCCATAGTTCGTAGCTCTCATGACATTCGATGCAGCGCTGTGCCGCTGGATAGGCTGACCGGCGCGCAACGCTGATTTCTTCATCACAATCAATGCAGATCAACGCGCCTTGCGCAGTGACTGTCGCTGACACACGGGCAATAGCGGTATTGCGTTCCTGCTCAGCACGTTCACCAGCAAGGTCAAAGGCAAAATTACTCAAACTCATGGTTGTGCTGGTCGCTCTGC
>NZ_JAAPBB010000169.1:0-486 GCF_019730395.1 Ochrobactrum sp. SFR4
AATCTGAAGTTTATAAGCATATTCATGATGATATGCAGAATAATATATGGTCTCAAACTTGGGATAGACCAGTAGGCGATGTTCGCCCTTTAAATGCTGAAGCGAATTGCTTTTTTTATGCTAATGGAAAATATAATAATGTTTATGAAATGGCTCAACCTAATGCAGATATCTTAGGTCTAGATCGCAATGGTGATATGCGCAGAATGCGCGTAGGAACGCTAAACTGCGAGATTTCATATAATGCATATATTACATTTACTCATTCCATAATTGGAACGGTTGTAGGTGCTGAATTAAAATATAGAAAAATAAATGATGCTTATATTCGTCCTATAAATGGTTCTGCAATTCAAACTGCTAAACCAACTTGTCAGGAAACAGTGGCCGGTAAAGATGTTCTTTGTGCTATGGATAAAGTTGATAAAAATCCGCAACTTGTCCCTTTAACACTAAATCTTGATGGTTCAATTACTATAAATGGTT
>NZ_JAAPBB010001393.1:0-235 GCF_019730395.1 Ochrobactrum sp. SFR4
GGCCACAGGTACGGAAAACATTTTCCAGACCGCGGTTTGTAAGGCTTGGAGCGGTTGCAGTTGGCGTTACCATGACAACACCGGCCTCAGCCAGCGCATCAGACACAGCCATAGCCGAACCGGAGGTCACAGGACCTACAACGAACTGAATGCCGTCACCGATCAGCTGGTTGGCAGCAGAAACGCCCTGTTTAGGGTCGGCCGCATCATCCACCAGTTTCAGGACAACTTTCTC
>NZ_JAAPBB010001394.1:0-235 GCF_019730395.1 Ochrobactrum sp. SFR4
CTATCGTGAGATTGCCATCGCCATCTACGGAGAGGCGCGCGTTCGCGCTGAGCCGTGGAAGACATCGGCTTTGCGCGCCTCTGTCATCGCCCTTGTCCGATCTGCCGCCGCGCTGATCGACGGCGGTTATCAGGACCTTTTGCGCCATCGTCGCAAACCCTGACACTGACGTCTGATCGAGGGTGAGGATTTTACCCCTTCGATCTTCCTCATCCCCCATGCCGCCGCGCCTTCG
>NZ_JAAPBB010001395.1:0-235 GCF_019730395.1 Ochrobactrum sp. SFR4
ATTACGACCTTTAATAACGGCGTGTACACAGCTTGTCGCGCCTGCGCCACAGATCCGAACAAACCGGTTCTCTGGCAGGTAAAAGCCAAGAAAATTATCTGGAATGGCACCAAGAAGACAGTTCGCTTTGAAGGCGGCCGTTTTGAAATGTTCGGTAAATCGCTGTTTGCCCTGCCCGCATTTGAAATTGCTGATCCGTCTACCAAGCGTAAGAGCGGTTTTCTGTTCCCGAGCT
>NZ_JAAPBB010001396.1:0-235 GCF_019730395.1 Ochrobactrum sp. SFR4
CGCCAGTTGGTCCAGGCTTGATGGAGTACGTGTGTGGAATGAACAAACCAGTGGTGCTTGTCGTGGAAGATGAGCCACTTCTCCGTCTCTTTGCATCGGACATGATTGAAGAAGCCGGCTTCGAAGTGCTGGAAGCATCAGATGCCTCTGCTGCGCTCGCGGCTTTGGAGGAACGGAGCGACATCCGGGTCGTCTTCACCGACGTGGACATGCCGGGTGGCATCGACGGCATCAT
>NZ_JAAPBB010001397.1:0-235 GCF_019730395.1 Ochrobactrum sp. SFR4
TGCGACTGCCGCGCAATTTACGCATGTCACGACTGCTTAATTTCCGCAAATCCTGTCCTTTAAACAGGATTTCACCGGAGCTGACCTCCAGCGGACGGTTCAGCAAACCCATAATCGAAAGCGAAGTAATGGATTTACCGCAACCGGACTCCCCGACCAGACCGAAAGTTTCACCCGCGCCGATCGAGAATGAAACATTCTCAACCACGTTAAAGCGGGTTTCACCGGAAACCAT
>NZ_JAAPBB010001398.1:0-235 GCF_019730395.1 Ochrobactrum sp. SFR4
AGCAATCACCGAGTCCACCCATTCCCATGCGGTGAAGTAAATAATCACGGCACCGACGATCACGCCGACAGAGCCGAGCATATCCGCCCATACCTCGAGATAAGCGCCCTTCACATTTAGGCTCTCATCCTTCTTGCCGCTGAGCAACCGCATTGAAATGAGGTTCACAATCAACCCGAAAACCGCAACGACCATCATGCCCACAGATTGTACTTCTGCGGGTTCCGACAGTCGT
>NZ_JAAPBB010000170.1:0-486 GCF_019730395.1 Ochrobactrum sp. SFR4
AAAGAAATCCGTAAGGGAGTTTCTGCCACGCCCCTCGGCAAGCGAACCTTGTTTGAAGGCGCTTTTATGAAAGCAGGGCGTTTTCCAAATCGCGTGACCGTGGGTCAATTCAAAGGTCACGTTTACCGCCGATCAGGATACGGAACGCGCAGGGATAACAGTAAGGGTGAAATGATTTATCAAGTTCGCTCTGGTGTATTTATTCCAAAAGAAATGACAACTGGTGAAACGCAGGCTGCTTTCCTGCGCACGGCTGAACCGTTGCTTAAGCAGCGAATTGATGCAGCCATTGCCAAGCTCCTCAAGTGAGGGGCAGGTCAGTTGATGGGTACCCCCCCCCATTTAGGGACCGTATCCCAGACTTTTGCCTGACACGGGTGCGCGCGACTGCCAGATTTTGCCAGTCTTATAGGGCTTTTACTTGAGTTGACAGGGTTGACACATGGGATATCCAGTTGACAGCGATGCGCCTCGTATCATGTGGTC
>NZ_JAAPBB010001399.1:0-235 GCF_019730395.1 Ochrobactrum sp. SFR4
TGTCATTTTTTCATCATCAGGCCACGTAAAACGAAGTGAGTCCTTCCCCCGATTACAAGTAAGAAATCCTGACCGGCTTTTGCAGTAATTCTGCAAACAAAAACCACATGATACGCCATAACCCGTCGTAAAATGGCAAAGTCAGTGTCGGAATATGGTTTATCTTTCATGGAAACGGCGGAAAAAATCTTCCGCCCCCAAAAAGGGGACATTATGCGTAAGTTTTCAGTATTTG
>NZ_JAAPBB010001400.1:0-235 GCF_019730395.1 Ochrobactrum sp. SFR4
GAACCTTATGACGCGGTGATACTGGATATCGGTCTGCCCCAGATGGATGGTATCAGTGTTGTCGAGCGCTGGCGCCGTGAAGGCCGGACGATGCCGGTGTTGATGCTGACTGCGCGTGATCGCTGGAGTGACAAGGTTGCGGGTATTGATGCTGGTGCCGACGATTATGTGGCCAAGCCGTTTCATATTGAAGAAGTGCTTGCGCGTTTGCGTGCTCTAATCCGCCGTGCTGCGG
>NZ_JAAPBB010001401.1:0-235 GCF_019730395.1 Ochrobactrum sp. SFR4
TTCGCTGGCGTGAAGTGCTGACCGGTAAGGCACTTGATCTGTGGTTCACCAACAAAGCCTATTGGCACCTGACGCAGGGGGAATGCAGTCGGGACGTTGACAATCCGGATCAGCGTATTGCTGATGACTGCAAGCTGTTTGTGCGCGGTTTTCTGAGCGAAGGTATTGAACTGATCGGCCGTGTTGTCGGCCTGTTTTCCTATCTCGTATTGTTATGGAGTCTCTCGACCTTTGC
>NZ_JAAPBB010001402.1:0-235 GCF_019730395.1 Ochrobactrum sp. SFR4
TGGACAAATGTTTCTTGCGACCATCCATCCGGTTCGCAGCGATAGCGGCGCAACGATAGCAACCTTCGTGACGTTGACTGACATTTCTCCGTTCAAAAGGCGCATCGCCGATTTGTCGAGCAAATATGAGAAGCTGCAAAGCTTCAACACCAGATTGCAGGAACTGGCGGAAACCGACCCGCTGACCGGCCTTGCCAATCGGCGAGGCATGGAGCGCTTCATTTGCACCGAAATG
>NZ_JAAPBB010000171.1:0-485 GCF_019730395.1 Ochrobactrum sp. SFR4
GTAATAGCCGTTTAAATCCTTAATCTCATCATCGTTAAACTGATTGCGTTTAAGTTCACGAAAAATCGTCGAGCGATGCCTTCCAAGCTTCTCAGCAATAACGTCAACGGAAAGCTTTGCAGTGCGCCAGCGTGCTATTTTTCGACGTTCATCCAGGTCAATATGTGAATAGGTGCGGTACATGAAGGGTTCCTTGCATTGGATAACTCATTGTTAATATTTGCAAGTCGCACTTCAAACTAGAACCCACCCCTGTTATACTTAATGTTTTAGCAAGTTAAAGTTGCGACATTCCCAGCAGATTACAGATGCGACAGGTGCTGACGTTCAGCCCCCATTCCGAGAGGCTGGTCGGGGTTGCAAACGAGGAATGGGGGCGGGTGAATATCCACCTCTTCGGCTTTAGCTTTCTCAGTAGCAATTGTTCTGTCAGCAGTTGATACTCAGTTCACCTGCATCGGGCAGGAGAGGGATCCAAGTCGTAC
>NZ_JAAPBB010001403.1:0-235 GCF_019730395.1 Ochrobactrum sp. SFR4
GCAGCCCCGAGATCAGGCGATATTGCAGGAAGTTGCCGCCCGCGATGCGGTAGCATTGATTGATGGGGCATTGAAACGCGCCAGACATCGATACTGTTCGGCAGGTTGAGGGATCAGCCAGCATCAATAGCCTCCTGAAATTTATCAGGGCGATGACCGCGCAGCCAGTCGAGGCGCATCTGATGAAGGTCACCCACTGTTACCTGTCCTTTAGTCATAGCAAGAATGCGCTCTG
>NZ_JAAPBB010001404.1:0-235 GCF_019730395.1 Ochrobactrum sp. SFR4
TGAAGGGCGCACAGAACTACGGCATTGATGTGCTGTATATTTCCGGCGGTATTCACGCGGCGGAATATGTGGCTAAAGGTGAAGTCGATCACGACAAGCTGCTGACCTTCCTTGGCCGTCATGGTGAGGCACCTGCAGCGGTTATGCGCTACTTGGTATAAAACGCATACGCCGTGTAATTACCCTGAAACAAGTATCCTGAAACAAATTCATGACCGCGATGCCTTCAGATTTT
>NZ_JAAPBB010001405.1:0-235 GCF_019730395.1 Ochrobactrum sp. SFR4
TGGCTTGCCGATCGATGTGGTCACCGATCATTTGCGTGCTAGCGCGGCCGCGCATCTGAGCCTCGCGCTCAAGCGCCTCATCCTGATCCGGCACCTTTAGCGCGTGTCCCGCCACGACTGCAAAAAGAACTGGTGCCAGTTCCATGATCTGCTTCTGGCTGACCCCGTAACGCCAGCGCATCAGTTCGTACGCGTTGTGGGATGCTGCAGACACATGGGCCTGGATCGAGACCTC
>NZ_JAAPBB010001406.1:0-235 GCF_019730395.1 Ochrobactrum sp. SFR4
TGCTGCACGCATACGGCGGTGGCCATAGGCTGCCTGGAACCCCCCGGCTTTTTCTGGATGCGGACGCACCAGAATAGGGACTTGCTGACCATGCTGATGCAGGCTCTGGATGAGCGTCAGAAACTCTGGATCATCTGTTTCCTGACGGGTCAGACGATCTTCGACAAAAGATCCGTCAATCAACGAGGCATCAAGCTCAACAACCTGATCACCCTTTGCAAGACTATCAGATAGC
>NZ_JAAPBB010001407.1:0-235 GCF_019730395.1 Ochrobactrum sp. SFR4
CTGAGTGCGCGCGGTTATACGACTGCGGGCGGATCATCGGTTATGGCCTGTGATTTGCGCGATAATGCCTTTTTGAAAGTGCCACAGCCACGTCTGCCATTGCGGCTTGTGCATTTTCGTGAGGGACAGGAGATTGGCTACAGCCGGATATCCGGTGATTTCCATAACCGGCCTGAGCCGCAGATTGAAGGGCTGGCTCAGGTGCTGAGCTCCATTCAGCCGCAGAAATATGTCA
>NZ_JAAPBB010001408.1:0-234 GCF_019730395.1 Ochrobactrum sp. SFR4
ACATTAAAGTGTATATATATAAATTAAAAACACCTGTTTTTATAGTAAATACAATTAATTGTCCTGTAGGTTCTACGGACACCCCTCCGCCATACTTTTCTGAAAATTAAAAATTACTGCAACAATTCTTGTGTTGCAGAATATGTTGTTGAGGTGTTTTCCAAAGCTGGGTTATTGATGCATCAAGTTCCAATAGAATATCTATTGGGAACAGTTCTTAGGGGACAGGGCATT
>NZ_JAAPBB010001409.1:0-234 GCF_019730395.1 Ochrobactrum sp. SFR4
GGCCATCCTCACCATCAATAATGATGGCATCATTATTTTCGGCCAGCGCCACCACACCTTTGGCCTGCCCCACGACGGGAATACCCATAGCACGCGCTACAATCACCACATGGCTGGTCGTAGCGCCGTCTTCCAGCACCAGACCGCGCACACGCTCACGCGGATAATCCAGCAATTCCGCAGCGCCCATGGAACGGGCAACAATGATGGAATCCTTAGCCATCATTTCCGCAG
>NZ_JAAPBB010001410.1:0-234 GCF_019730395.1 Ochrobactrum sp. SFR4
CAGGTTGATCAGGAACTGAGCAGTTTTCTTGAAAAGGAAGTTCTGCCGGATACAGGCATAGCTGCCGGTGATTTCTGGAACGGTCTCGCCGCTATGGTCAAAGACCTTGCACCGCGCAACAAGGCTTTGCTTGCCAAGCGTGATGACCTGCAGGCTAAACTCGACGCGTGGTACAAAGCCAACCGCAATTACTCGATGGCAGATTATCAGGCCTATTTGCGCGAAATCGGCTAT
>NZ_JAAPBB010001411.1:0-234 GCF_019730395.1 Ochrobactrum sp. SFR4
TCGACGGGTCGTCGTTCGTATACAGCCCAACAGATGCACGATCTCCAGAATTTTTTAGATCGATCTCCTCGTCGTAAGTCAGGCGACCAGTTGAAGGTAATTTCCGTCGTCAATTTTAAGGGGGGATCCGGTAAGACAACAACGGCAGCTCATCTTGCCCAGCACTTGTCTCTGACTGGTCATCGCACTCTTGCTATAGATCTAGATCCTCAAGCTTCATTGACTGCACTTCAT
>NZ_JAAPBB010001412.1:0-234 GCF_019730395.1 Ochrobactrum sp. SFR4
TGAATTGTATCCGGTGAGATTGAAACCACGCGCCCTTCCAGCCCGCCGTAAATAGAATAATCATAGGCTGTCAGTTTAATATTCGCGCGCTGTTCCGGATGGATATAAGCAATATCTCTCGGGGAAATGCGTGCCTCCACAAGCAACTGATCGCCCACAGGTACAATTTCCATTAACTTTCCATTGGGCGGAACAACGCCACCGATCGTGGATACTTCAATATTTTTGACAATA
>NZ_JAAPBB010001413.1:0-234 GCF_019730395.1 Ochrobactrum sp. SFR4
GAGCTGCCGGTGCACCTGTGGCACCTTCTTTGCGCTGGCGTTCAATCTCACGCCACTTACGCACATTGTCATTATGGTCTTTCAGCGTTGCCGCGAAGATGTGACCACCAGTACCGTCTGCAACGAAGTAGAGGTCTTTTGTATCCAGCGGATTAGCAACTGCTTCCAGCGCATCACGACCCGGATTAGCAATCGGTGTCGGCGGCAAGCCTTTAATAACATAGGTATTATAAG
>NZ_JAAPBB010001414.1:0-234 GCF_019730395.1 Ochrobactrum sp. SFR4
GCAATCTTAAAGTTGAAGACAATGTCATTGGTCAGGCTGCGATTGATGCAACACTGGCAGACTTGTTCAATGTGCCGGTTGTTGATGGTGTGGTCAAAGCCCAGACAATCCGTGCGGGTAGTTTTGAGATCAATACGGTTGATCTCACAGCACAGGCCAATGGCAGCAAAACTGTCTTTCAGGCTGCAACAGACCTGAAAATCGGTACCAAAGTTAAAGTTGGTGGCGCGCTGG
>NZ_JAAPBB010001415.1:0-234 GCF_019730395.1 Ochrobactrum sp. SFR4
TAATTGTCGCAATTATAGCAATCGTTCTTGCTACGTTATTTGGAGCATTGATAGGTATTGCTGCATTATCGCGGAATCCGTCAGTCTGTATCTTTGCGCGTACGTATATTGAGTGGGTACGCAATATCCCCTTATTGGTACAGCTCTATGTCTGGTATGCAGTTTTCACTCAAATGATGCCGTCCTACCAACAAGCCCACAAACTTTTGCCTCATGTGTATTTAGACAGTACCG
>NZ_JAAPBB010001416.1:0-234 GCF_019730395.1 Ochrobactrum sp. SFR4
GAAAAAGGAGGGAGACATTGCTGGTGGGCACTATTTAGGGGGCAGAGAGAAGAGGCTCTTTCCAAGACAGCCAGGACTAGAGAGAGAAACCCTGTCTGGGAAAACAAAACAACCAGGAAAGGTGGGTTGGTGGAACACGCAGAAGTGCAGGTGCAGCTACAGGCAGGATTTTGGGGCGAACAAGACTTTGCTTTCCATGTGCCTGATCCTGGGGTGGATATGCTTAATGGGGAG
>NZ_JAAPBB010000172.1:0-484 GCF_019730395.1 Ochrobactrum sp. SFR4
ATATCGCCCGCTCAATTCGAACAGATAACCGCCGAAACGAGATAAAGAGGCGGAAATAAAACGGGACAAGTCCAGTAATCGCCTCAAAATCAGTATCATCATGTCGACGCCACTCAACTCTCGAACGTCTCATTCAGTCTATAACAAGATTGCGGATGATACGGCGAAATAGCTCTACCGGCTCGTCAAATGAATGATCAGCGGCAGATGATTTCAAACAAAGGAACGCTTCCTGAACCACGTCATTAAATGCGGGCGGACAATGAAATACGGATATGGCTGCCAACCTGATTACTCAAGAGGTTTATGCCATAATGCGTTTTCACGTAATGCTCATAATTAGTAAAAGTGAATTTCTAAGCCGCTTCCCCTCTCCCCGCTTTTGTCATTTGTTTGTTTGAACATACAAAAAAGCCCCGCGCATTTCTGCCGGGGCATTTGATGTTTTTCATGGGAGATTTTGGTTGCGAGGGCAGGATTTGAA
>NZ_JAAPBB010001417.1:0-234 GCF_019730395.1 Ochrobactrum sp. SFR4
TGGGATCGTTCGCGTTCTTGACCTTCTGCACTTCATCACGTGAGCGATATTTTGCTGGATCTGACATTGAATGTCCCCGATAACGGTAGGTAAGCATTTCGAGGATGAATGGCCCTTTGCCTGCTCTCGCATGTTCGACGGCGCGCAGGCCGGCGGCGCGTACGGCCCGTACATCCATAGCATCGACCTGCTCGCCGGGGATGTTGAACGATAAGCCGCGCTGTGAGAGATTCA
>NZ_JAAPBB010001418.1:0-234 GCF_019730395.1 Ochrobactrum sp. SFR4
GTCCCTTGCGTCAGGATTTCTGTTCGATCTGTTGCGTGCCTTCAGCACGTGCCACCCGAACGTGCAGGTCGACCTTATTGACGGCAATCCGCCCGAGCACATCGCGGCTGTCCGGAAACTTTGTCTGGACGTCGCATTCATCACGGGAACCGCGGCATGGGATGGCTGTGAGGCGGAGCATTTATGGTGCGAGAAGGTTTTCGTGGTGCTGCCCGATAACCACCCTTTGACGGG
>NZ_JAAPBB010001419.1:0-234 GCF_019730395.1 Ochrobactrum sp. SFR4
CGGAAAATTGCAGTCTTCCGATGTGACTGTAATTGAACCAGCAGATAGTTTACGTGAACGCGCCGGAAAACTCGGTGTTAAAGCCGTCAAAAACAGTGCCGAGATTTCAGACACACCGCGCCTCGTGATCATTGCCGTCAAACCGCAGGTTATTCAGGATATTTTGCCTGACTATAAGCCCTATGCCGCCTCCGCAACTTTTCTGAGCGTTGCCGCAGGAACACCTGTTGCATT
>NZ_JAAPBB010001420.1:0-234 GCF_019730395.1 Ochrobactrum sp. SFR4
CACAGGCGATTGAAGCGCATGGTACGCAAAGTGATTTTGTTGCCTGAAAGGGCAACGGGTGATTTTGTTGTCTGAAAAAGGCAACGGCTGACTTTATCACCTGAAAGACTATATCAAAAAGGCCGGTGAAAACCGGCCTTTATCATTTTGTGAGGTAAATAAAGTATCTTACTGATTATTTTAAAGAATTTTTCCAGAAAAGAATGATTTTTCCGAAAATAATTCCGGCAGTTG
>NZ_JAAPBB010001421.1:0-234 GCF_019730395.1 Ochrobactrum sp. SFR4
GAGATGACAGTGATTGGCGTGCGGAATGTAACGCCGCATATGCGCCGTATACGCCTGCGTGGTGATGATTTGGCACGCTACGCGACCGGTGGTTTGCATGTGCGTCTGGTCCTGCCGCCAAAGCCGCCGTTAAAACCGCAATGGCCGCATCTGGGCGCGGACGGACGACCTGTCTGGCCGGATGGCGAGCAGAAGCTGACCAACCGTGTTTACACGATCCGCACGATCAATGTG
>NZ_JAAPBB010001422.1:0-234 GCF_019730395.1 Ochrobactrum sp. SFR4
TGCACCTCCGGCACGACATTTTCCCCGCCGGTGACAATCACATCATCCGGCTTTGCACGCAGCGCCACATGCAGAACGGCGCGATTCTCTGTGGTATTAATCAGCTCACCGGCGAACATGGCATCGCGCTGCCCTTCGACATTGCAGGCCACCGCCAGATCTTTGAGCAGTACCATTGTCTGATCATTGATCCGGCACTTTGACCAATCGAGCAGAAGGTCACCCATTTTAAGA
>NZ_JAAPBB010000173.1:0-484 GCF_019730395.1 Ochrobactrum sp. SFR4
CGTTGATACACTCGGACGATTCCCGCTGCCGGTTGAAGTGAACCGTTTTGGCCTTGCCGCAACGAAAATTGCGATTGAAAAGGCCATTACGGATCTTGGTCTGGAAGCGCCGCTGAGCCTGCGCATGAAAGACGGCGAAATTTTTGTGACGGATGGCGGGCATTATATTCTGGATGCATCTTTTGGCCGTATTCCGGATACAAAAGCATTATCAGGCGCACTCTTCGCCATTCCCGGCGTGGTTGAGCATGGTTTGTTTATCGGGCTTGCGCGTGCTGCGGTTATCGCGGGCACCTCAGGTATCCGGACACTGTAGTGCATTCCGAAAAGTGTGAGCGGTTTTCGGATAAAATGCGCGTAAAGACAAAAAAGCAGAGTGGTTTCAACGGTTCAATATGAACTGAAACTGCTCTCTTAATTCTGCAATTCATATCTGTCCGGCAACGGCCAGAAATAAAAAAATCGCATACCGTTGTTCCTGATG
>NZ_JAAPBB010001423.1:0-234 GCF_019730395.1 Ochrobactrum sp. SFR4
TTGATTCGTTATTTCAAAATGCAAATGCTTAATGTATACGCCCTATGTGTCAATCTTAATGCACGTTGATTCAAGTATATAAGTTTCTTTATTTTGTGGTTTATCTTTATGAGAAATAAAAGCCTTGTTACTTCCTTTTTAACACTGCTGGCACTGGGCGGCGGGCTAGCAGTGGTTGATACGGAACTTGCATTCGCTGCGCCTGATTGCTCGGGTGAAACATTTATTTCCTGT
>NZ_JAAPBB010001424.1:0-234 GCF_019730395.1 Ochrobactrum sp. SFR4
TGACGCAAAAAAAGGTCTCTGCGGCGCCAGTAAGACGACGGCAATCAAAGCTAGCCACGTTTCGCAGATTCCTGCCCATCGACAATCATCACTCCTTCGTTGCGCCCCGAATTTATGAAGACAATGCCTTCGGCTTCGAGCGCCCTGCGTATCTGATCGCTGGTGCTTTCGAACACGCGCATTCCTATCGCCGACTCCATGCGCTTAAGCGCGGTCAGCGATACTTTGGCCTTG
>NZ_JAAPBB010001425.1:0-234 GCF_019730395.1 Ochrobactrum sp. SFR4
CGTTTACTCATGACAGCCTCAATGGTGCGGCAGGCAAGCCCATATCATGTGCCCAATCACGGGCATCAAAGCACGGGCATTCTTTCAGCCACTCATGCTTTTCAATGATACCGTTGCCGTTTTTGTCAGGAGATAAATCGCGGTGGCCGAGGATTTGAGCGTTTGGATATCGGGTCAAAAGATCACGGATCAGCTTGGCGGCCATGGCCTTTTGCTCAATCGTGTAATTATCTT
>NZ_JAAPBB010001426.1:0-234 GCF_019730395.1 Ochrobactrum sp. SFR4
ATCCAAGGGAATACAGCAGAATGAGAGGAAACCTTATCTCTTCGTGTGGCTTCCACTTAGGCACATAACACTGGCCCATACTCTCTCTGTGTGTCACTGTCTCTGTCTCTCTCTGTCTCTGTCACACACACACACACACACACACACACACCCCAAATTAATAAGTTTCAAGTTCTTGGTCATCCTCAGCCATGTAGGAGCTTGAGGCCCACCTGGACACATGAGACTTTGTCT
>NZ_JAAPBB010000174.1:0-483 GCF_019730395.1 Ochrobactrum sp. SFR4
GGCGCCCCTGCGCTGACAGCCGGAACACGGCGGCATCAGAGCAGCCGATTGTCTGTTGTGCCCAGTCATAGCCGAATAGCCTCTCCACCCAAGCGGCCGGAGAACCTGCGTGCAATCCATCTTGTTCAATCATGCGAAACGATCCTCATCCCGTCTCTTGATCAGATCTTGATCCTCTGCGCCATCAGATCCTTGGCGGCAAGAAAGCCATCCAGTTTACTTTGCAGGGCTTCCCAACCTTACCAGAGGGCGCCCCAGCTGGCAATTCCGGTTCGCTTGCTGTCCATAAAACCGCCCAGTCTAGCTATCGCCATGTAAGCCCACTGCAAGCTACCTGCTTTCTCTTTGCGCTTGCGTTTTCCCTTGTCCAGATAGCCCAGTAGCTGACATTCATCCGGGGTCAGCACCGTTTCTGCGGACTGGCTTTCTACGTGTTCCGCTTCCTTTAGCAGCCCTTGCGCCCTGAGTGCTTGCGGCAGCGTG
>NZ_JAAPBB010000018.1:0-48981 GCF_019730395.1 Ochrobactrum sp. SFR4
GGAATATCGCCCGCTCAATTCGAACAGATAACCGCCGAAACGAGATAAAGAGGCGGAAATAAAACGGGACAAGTCCACGGCGATCCCTTCGCGGCGACAAATCGCGGCAATACTGTCCTCGCCACGCAGGCCTTCCAGAACAATGCGGATTTTCTCCTCCGACGAGTAGGGCTTGCGCGTCGCGCGCCGTATATCCTTGATCGTCCTTTCAGCCGCCGATGTCTGCGGTACAGGTTTCTGTCTCATCTTCGCTTCCTTTGATAGAGCTATCATGAGCCGAAAATCCTCTCTTCTCAATTAACACTGTTTTGTCTCAAGGGCGCTGATGTCGGACAGCGGCAAAGGTGGTAATGGCGGTTCGGTTACAAACTGTTGTGAACCAACCTATGGCGCTTCAAACGGCAAGGGCGGCAAAGGCGGCCATGGGATCAATGCTTCAGGCGGGACTATCACAAACACGGGCATTATCCTCGGCGGTGACGGCGGCGCATCTGGCACGGGAGGTTTCCATGTTACTGGTGGTGCCGGCGACGGCGGCGACGGTATTGTCGGCTCTGATCTGACGGTTGTGAACAGCAGTGCCATTGGCGGCGGCAAAGGGGGAGCCCAGGGAAATGGCCCCGCAGGTAAAGACGGATACGCGATACGCTTTCAAGGCGGAACGAACAGGCTTGAGCTTCATGCCGGTTCAAACATCACCGGAATTGTATATGGAACAACCGTGGGCGGTGCGACAAACACATTTGTGCTTAGTGGCGATACGGATGCGACATTTGCCGGAAACATAACCTCCGGAATAACAATCAATGGCAACGCACAATATTATGGTTTTCAAACCAATGAAAAGACCGGTGCCAGTATATGGTCGCTGACCGGCAGCTCTGAGTCATGGACGATCAAACAGGGTGTGCTTCAAATCGGCGATGGCGGTACAGGGGGTACCATCACAGGGAATGTCAACACCGGCCTTGATGCTACGATGAAGGGTACACTGGCTTTTAACCATTCCGATTTGCTGCCTCACAGTGGTGTTATTTCTGGTACCGGCAATATTGCACAGCGGGGAAGCGGCACGACGGTTCTGAGTGCCGACAATACTTATACAGGCAGCACCATTCTGGATGCGGGTACGCTGTCGGTGAGCAAAAACACCAATCTGGGTGATGCCGCAGGGGCACTCAGCTTCAAGGGCGGTATTTTGCAGATCACCGGCACAACATTCAATAACACCACACGCGTGATCAACTGGGGCAGTCAGGGTGGCGGTTTCGACATTGCCAATGCAGGCAACACCTTTACCGTCAGTCAGAATTTGGGTGCGGACGGTGCGATGACCAAGCTTGGCGCGGGTAAACTGGTTTTGTCGGGGAACAACACCTATACGGGCGGGACAACGGTTTTTGGAGGTATCCTGCAACTGGGTGATGGTACGACGGATGGTTCGATTATCGGCGATATTGCTCTTGGCGGCGGCGACCTGATCGTCAACAATAATGGCGCGACAACACTTGATGCCGCGATCAGCGGCACGGGGAATGTGACGCAAAAGGGTACCAACACGCTGACGCTTTCAGGCAATAACAGCTATGGCGACACTTTTTTCATGGCCGGAGTAATCTCGGTCGGACAGGAAGCGAACCTTGGTTCAGGTGCTCTCAATTTTGACGGCGGCACCTTACGGGTCACCGGCACCTATTTTCGAGGCACGGATAATGCGATCAACTGGGGTGCAAATGGCGGCAGCTTCGATATCACTGATGCCAATAATGTGTTTGCGCTGTCAAATGTCTTTACCGGTGCAGGCGGCCTGACCAAGTCAGGTAACGGCACGCTGGCTTTGTCGGGTGACAGCAGCGGCTTCACAGGTAATACAGATATCAATACCGGATCATTGCGCCTTGACGGTGGCAAACTTGGCGATGGGAAGGTTAATGTTGCATCCGGCGCTTCGCTCGGCGGTCATGGCACGATCGGCGGTATGACCACCGTTGCCGATAGCGGTAATCTGTTCGGTCAGACCGGGCAACGGCTCAATTTCCTCAAGGATCTGACGCTCAATGCCAACAGCAATGTCGATGTGACGCTGCATGGCCGGGCATCGATCAATGAGCTTTTTCACGTTGCTGGCAACCTGACTGTCAATGGTACGCTGACGGTCAACCCGAACAGCAATTTCGGCGCCGGCCTCTACCGCATTTTCCAGACAGACGGTATTCTGACAAACAACGGCATGGACATGGCTCCAGGCAGCAATCCCAATTACGAACTGCAGGTGCTAGACAATGACGGTCAGATCAATCTGATCAATGATGGTGGCCTGATCCTCAATTTCTGGGATGGCGCAGGTCCGGGCAATGATGACATCATTCAGGGTGGCAACGGGATCTGGAACGGCACTAATACCAGCTGGACTGACAAGGACGGCATTTTAAATGGCCAATGGGGCAACGATAATTTCGCTGTCTTTCAGGGGACAGGCGGCACCGTTACCATCGAACAGGGTTTCACGCCGACAGTCAGCGGTATGCAGTTCTTCGTCGACGGCTACAGGATTGAGAATGGCTCCATCACGCTTGGCGGTGCGGATAACTGGGTTCTCGTCGGCAATGGCGATCGGGCCGATAGCCGTAATATGACGGCAACCATCGCCTCGGCGCTTGAGGGCCAGAACGGAATCGTTAAGGGTGGCTACGGCACGCTTAACCTGACCGGCACCAACACCTATAGCGGCACGACCACGGTGAATGAGGGCACGCTGGAACTGAGTGACAATGGCAGCATCGACAACAGTCCCGAGATTGTGCTTGCTGGCACACAGTTCGACCACGGTGATCTGCGGATCAATAAGGAACAGAATTTCACACTCGAGAACCGGATAAGCGGCATTGGTGCGGTGGTAAAGGATAACATTGGTACGACGGTCTTTGCCGGCAATAACACATATTCCGGCGGGCTGACAGTAGAGCAAGGCATCGCTAAAGCCGGTATTGCCGACAATGCCTTTGGTTCGGGCAATGTGTCGATCAAAGGCGATGCAAAACTTGATCTGGACGGCTTTAACGAAACGGTTGGCAATCTGATCGGCGAACAGTCGGGCGACGGTGATATCACACTCGGTTTCGGCACCCTCACGCTTAATCAGAACCTGCATGGCGACTTCTCTGGTTCGATCTCCGGTACTGGCGGTATCACCAAAAACGGTGATGGCGATCTGATACTTTATGGCCAGAACCACTATTCGGGTGCCACGACCGTCAACAAAGGTGATCTGGTACAAGGGACTGTTGGCGGTTTCTCGGCCGCGTCCGCCTTTGCGGTAGTAAACGGCGCTTCGATCAGACTTGGCGGCTTTGATACGACGCTTGCTGCGCTCTCAAATGGCGGTGATATTTATTTCGGCGGTACGAGCGGAGCCGTGCTCAATGTCGCGGGAAATTACACGGGCAATGGCGGTACGCTACATATGTCGGCGGTACTGGGCGACGACAATTCCCTGACAGATCGAATGAATGTTAATGGCGATACATCCGGCACCAGCCAGATTGCTGTTAACAACCGCCAAGGCTTTGGCGGCAAGACCAGCAACGGCATCGAGATTATTAAAGTTGACGGCAATTCGGACGGCATCTTTACGCTTAACGGCGATTACAAGACCAAAGACGGTAAGCAGGCAATCATGACTGACTCTGCCTATGCCTACACGCTGCAGAAGGGTGGCATCAACACGCCAAATGACGGCAACTGGTATCTGGTCAGCCAAATGATCAAAGATGTTCCGGTCGATCCGGATTGCAAAAAGACCAATAGCTGCCCTGTACCACCCGATCCGGATCGCTTCAGCCCGGCAGCACCGGTTTATGAATCCTACACTGCCACCCTGCAGGCTCTGAATAAACTGCCGACACTGCAGCAACGTGTGGGTGAACGCTATCTGGGCGGCAGCAATCAGATCAACTCCGGTGCGACTGACAGCAAGGCCGTCTGGGGCCGCATCGAAGGCGGGCATAACCGTCAGGCAAACAGTTCAACAGCAGGCGATCTGCATCAGGAGATCAACACCTTTATCATGCAGGCCGGTGTGGATGGGCAGTTCTATGAGAATGAAAATGGCAAGCTGATTGCCGGTATTACCGGTCAATATGGCAACGCCCGCTCACATATCGACAACCGGACCGGCGACGGTTCGGGCTCTGTCAACACGCAAGGATGGGGGCTTGGTGCAACGACGACGTGGTACGATACGTCCGGCTTCTATGTCGATGCGCAGGCGCAGGCCAATTGGTATGACAGCGATCTTGGTATTGATGCTGTTAATCCGACCCTCAGAAACGGAAACAAGAGCTTCGGTTATGCCATGAGCCTTGAAGCCGGCCAACGCATTGCAATTGATCAGAGCTGGTCACTGACACCACAAACGCAGCTCATATGGTCAGCGGTGGATTTTGATACTTTTACCGATAGCTATGGCGCCCGTATCTCCAATAGAAGCGGCGACAGCCTGACAGCCCGGCTCGGCCTTGCAGCCCACTATGCTGACAGCTTCACGGGTTCTGGCGGACGGTTAGTCAATACAAGCGTCTATGGCATTGCCAATCTCTATCAGGAACTCATGGGCGACGCGCGGATAAACTATGCCGGCACGCCTATGACAACCGGCAGTGACAGGACGTGGGGCGGCATCGGTGCGGGCGGTAGCTATGTCTGGGCTGACAACAAATATGCACTCTATGGTGAAGGCACTATCAACACTTCTCTCAACCACTTTGCTGACAGTTATGCATTCAAAGGAACCGTAGGGTTCAGGGCCAAGTGGTAGGTTTTTCCGTGATGCTGGATCAAAGTTAAGGTTCCGGCACCCTCCAGTTTGTTCAAGGCAGGGGGTTATTCAATTCGAACAAAGCGCCCACTAACGCCGAACAGATAACAATCTTATTGGAACCGTCTTGTCTTATTGTTTAACATCACGGCCATTTGATAAATTTTGCCATTTTGCCATTTTGCACATATTTGGTCTGCCCCATTGGGTATCTGACTCCAACTCCGGTACTAGAGTTCAGACCGAGTATGCACTAACATTGAATCCAGATCACCCAATGGGGCAGACCAGTTGTAATTGGTTTATTAGCTTCAAATTTTCAATTATATTCTGCTTCACATTGTTCTCATGTTCAACGCTTGCTACACTCACCATAATTAATCCCGTTACAATAATGGCTACACTAGCCATTTTACTGAGATTTTTTATGGTGTTATTATGTTTTAAGCAGTTTAAAATTAAATAAAAATAATATACACGCAACTTCAGCATAGGTTTAGCTTAACTAAAAATAACAAATTGAATTTTCTGCATAAAGTTTTTCAATTTGTCTAAAATTTTCAGAGCCAATGTGTCTAATCATACAGGTGGCATTATTATATTTTTGCAAACTTTGATTTATAGCTTGAAACCCAAATCTTTCGTAGAATTTCGTATTTATCTCGGCATGAAGAACGAATATACTAATGTTTAATTTCTTTTGATATTCTTCAATTATTGGTTTTAATAATTTACTTGAATATCCACGCAAGCGCTCATCGTGTTTTGTTGCTAGTGATCCTAGCCCTATAGCCAATAAGTTGTCTAATGAAGGAAGGCTATAAATTATAATTGAGCTTACTAATTTATGGTTATGCTCGATAATGTACCAAATGCCTTTTTGGTATTTAATTGAACCTCTGCATTCGTTCATATATTCATCAAGACTATAATCTTTTCCCCAAACATCTATTCCCATCAAATATACTTCATCCATTTCATCTTTGTTGGCTTCACGGATAATGAATTCATCAATTTCAAATGGAGGAATTATTTCTGGTCTTCTTAGTGTACCAATGCTCATGCAGCACCACTGATCAGTGATTAATGATATTCAATTATGAAGAAAGTGAGAAGAATTCATATCCTTAATTATACGCCTCTAAACATTAAAGGGGTACAGATATACAACAGGCAGATCAGACGGTGAATGATAATGGGCGGAAACCAGTTTCATCGACGTCAGGCTTGTCTTCCCAAAGATAATCGCCGGTCAAATTCACATACTCCCGTGTGAGCGGTGACAGACTGGAGAGCATGTGCGCGGGGACAGTTTGTCCAGCGTTATGTAGCGCGTTGACAACACGGCCGGTGTAGATCGTATTCCAATGAACAATGGCGGTGACGACCAGGTTGAGGCTTGACGTTCGGATCGACAGGGTTTCCTGTCTGCGATCGCGGAAACGGCCAGGACATGAGGATTGGCGGCGCGTACGAAGCTGTTGCGGCTTTCGCCTTTGTTCAATTCTGCCGTGGTGGTCTTCCGTAGTTCCTCGTCATTGATCCAGTTGGGGGTGAACAGGGCGCACTCGATCCTGCCCATCTGGCGCAATGCCTGGGCGAGATCGCTCTGCTTTCTAGTCGCCGACAATTGCTTCAGCATCAGGGATGCGCTGACCGTGCGCGTACGCAACGACGTCATGAGGCGAAAAATGTCGTCCCAATGTGCTCGGATAAGATCGGCGTCGATACGGTCCCTCATGACATTCTGGAGAATGCCGTACTGTTTTGCGGCGCGGAAACCATAGAGACATCGCCCGTCGATATCAGGAATACGAGGTACGAAAGTAAAGTCGAGTGCATAACAAAATGCGAAGACGAGATCATTAACACCGCCGTCACCGAGATAGATATGCTGACCGTCAGACGTTGAAACGGTGTGCGAGCCGAATACAAACGCGAACGGGACATTATGCTGAGCCTCGATTAGCCGGGCGAGCGCCAGGCTAAAGGTTTCCTCCCTTAAGTGCCAGATTGCCATTTGCTGTAACTGGCGGCATGGCCGACGCGACCCGCCTTGCAAAAGCGATTGCAGCTTCGGTCTCTGTGGTTTTGACTGCCGGCACCCGCAAGCCTTTCGCGCCGGTACGGGTATCTCCTCTGCCGGCTTCTAGCCTGTTCGCCGCCTCACGCAACTTTTGGTCCGGTGCCTCGGCTTTAATTATGGCATAGGTCTGCTGCGAGATCATATTCTCGTCGAGAGCTCGGCAAGTGCGAGCCCCCTTGATCCAGATCTCGTTGCCAGCGATCCGGTTCTCCAACTCGATGATTATGAAGTCGCGGTTCTGCTGATTTCCCTCGAAGGTGAATGCAGTCATGCACAGGGCAGAGAAACGCCGGATGCGCACGTATTGAGCTGGAAGGTAGGCGATCAGGTCATCATCCTTGCGGGTACGAGATGCGGCTTTTGCTGCTGCGGTTGCTTGTATCAACTGTTCCCAACTGACAACCGTATTGACGGCCTCATCAAGAGAAAGTCCGTTTTCCCGCATGGCTGCATCTCCCGATTTTCCGGGTGGTTCCCGCAACCAGGAGACGCCACTCTGACGGGTGCGCGGTCCCATACGTAGCAGCGTTTCCATCCTAGCGATGATGTTCGGCGGCAATCTTTCCGCCACATCGGCGAACAGCGCCTCCTCGGCTTCGGTGCAAGCCTGCCCGGCCAATCTTTCGATTGCGGTGATGCCGAGAATGACGGATACGCCGCTGAGGCATCGAATATGGTGAGACCGCGTGGCAGGCCGCACTTCGGGAAGTCGAGGAAGAAATCGGGCTCTGCCTGGCAGATCTGTATTCCGCTGATATTTGTGAACAGTTTTATGAAGCTGATCGCGACGCGATCACACTGACGCCGGTATTTGTCGCCTTTGCACCGACAGACTGCAGCGTGCAATTGAACGACGAACACGATGATTTTCGTTGGTTGTCTTTATATGAGGCGACCGCCTTGCTGCCATTCGTCGGACAGCAGGCCACTCTCGAGCATATCAAGAAAGAGTTCGTTGAGAGAAAGCCTGATCCGTGGTTGTGCATCCAAACCTAAAGGTATCCCCTCCGGGCTACTTCTGTCAGCTATCGTATATCTGTGCCCCTTTAATGTTCAGGGGTCTGATGGTATCCGTGATTATGCTCTGACTTTGATCCGAGAATGCTATCTTGATTTTGGGCCAACACTGGCCGCAGAGAAATTGGCTGCAGCGCAGCGTTTTTTCAAGAAAACTATCGCAACTAATGGCGGTCCCGAGAGCGGTCCCATTACAAAAGCGACGCCAATCTGGCTGGCATCAAGCTGTTAACATGATCCGCAAGAACCAATTCGCCAACGACAACCGTTCGCCATTTCAGCTCTTTGCGGCGTTCGCAGCATAATTGCGCTCAGAGATAAGCACACATCTGTCTTACTCAAAACTTTGCGATAAAGCCGCGAGAAGAGCCTTAATGTTTCAGCGGTGTATTTTTCTGCAGGTCTCAATCGCGATCAGACATTGCGCCCAACAGCCTTGGTAAATCACCAAAGCGCGCAACGAGGCCGAAAATAATTGCTGCAGTCAGTACGAACAACAAAGTGACCGATGCCATTGTCGGCGTGTAGCCATAGCGCAGAGAATTGAAGATTTTGATCGGCAGAGTTTCCATGGTGAAACCAACCGTCATATATGCGACGATATATTCGTTGAGTGATAAAACGAAAGCGAATGCATATCCGGAAACAATATAGGGCGTAATCAACGGTAAAATGACGGTGCGGAAAATGACCCGATCTTCCGCTCCCATTGTAGCAGCAGCTTCGACCAAAGAGCGGTCGATAGAACTGAACCCCAGAGACAGTGTTACCAGTGGCAGCGTGACAAAGAAAATACCGTGGCTGATAACCGCCGTCCAGGATTGTCCGTAAAAACCGGTCGTTGCCCAAAACGTCAACAGTCCCAGTGCCGTAATAACCGGCGGCAGCGTAAAGGGTGCAATTCCCAGGAGTTGGAAAATATTTGCCCATTTGGCTTTTCGCCGCCAAACGAACCATGCCAATGGCAGTGCAATTGAAACGGCAAAAGCGGCAGATAACAACGCCAAAGTCAGCGATGCGATCATTGCGTTCCTCCATTCCGGATTCATGAAGATCTCGGCATACCAATGCAATGACATGCCTTTAGGCGGAAAATTCAGCGCTTGTTTCTCATTAATCGACACGCCGGCCACAACAATCAACGGCAGTGCCAAAAACAAGCCAATCAGACAGAAATATAATTTTCGGAGAAATCCGCTCATGCTGTTTCTCCTTTTTTACCGGCAATCACTGTCAGCGCCACCAAGCCAAGCGTTACCAGCACCAGAAAGACAGCCATTGCTGCAGCAAACGGCATATTGGACTGGTAAATCGCCTGATCTGTGATCAATACCGACAAGGTCCAGTGCTGCGGACGTCCTAAAAGTTGCGGCAGCAAATAACTTCCCAGAGCAAAGATAAACACCATAATCAATGTAGCAATAATCGTGTTGCGCAAGGCAGGAATAACGACCGTTGCAAAGGCTTTGACAGGCGACGCTCCCAGTGTTCGTGCTGCCTCTGTCAGCGTCGGATCAAGACGCACAAGTGCGGGAAATAAAACGAGCACTGTATAGGGAAATGCCTGATAAACGATGCCTGTCAAAACGGCACCAAAACTCGGCGTCAATGCCACAGGTTCCTGCATCAGCCCCAGCAGAACCAAAATATTGGTTATCCCTGCCGTGCGGGAGAACAGAGTTGACCAGGCAAAACCGATGATCACCTCTGACAAGGATAGAATTGACAACAGCGCTACCAGCCACACGACCTGCACTTGTTTCTGCATCCGCGTTAATAAGTAGGTGAAAGGCAATGCCATTACGACGCAGCAAACTGCGACCAGAATTGACAGCCCCAATGAGAAGCTCAGCACACCGCCAAAAAACGTTGATATGAAACGGGCATAATTATCCAGCACGAAATCGGTTGTATAAAACCCGCCTGCCTGACGCTTAAAAAAGCTCACAGCAATCATTGTTCCGAACGGAACCACGAAAAACACAATCAGCATCAATGCCGGAAACAGGATCGGCATATAATCCCTAAAATGCTGTGGCGGCTCACGTCTCATTTGCGCAGCACCACGCTGTTATCCTGAGCAAACGCAATACCAACCATCTGCCCGATTTTAATTTGCGTATTCTCTCTTTGCGTTGAAACAGCAACGATTTGCCTGCCGGCAATATCGATAAAAGTCTCTGTTGTTGCGCCCAGATCGCGAATGAAAGACACCTGCCCTGACAGAACTCCTTCGCGCGGCGCAATAAGCTCAATATCCTCAGGGCGTACACATAGAATACCCTTGGCAAGATCGTCAGGCATAGTGACAGCCTCAACCGCTTGCCCGAAGGCCAGCACGCGCTGAGCGGCATCTTTCTCGAGTTCCAGCAAATTTGTTTGCCCGATAAAACCGGCCACAAAACTATCCGCCGGACGGCGATAAATTTCAATTGGCGGAGCAACCTGACGAATTTCGCCGCCATTCATCACCACAACCGTATCAGCCATTGTCATTGCTTCACGCTGATCATGCGTTACAACAATGGTCGTAATGCCAAGCCGCTGTTGTAACTGACGCAACTCAACCTGCATTGCTTCACGCAATTTTGCGTCCAGCGCCGAGAGTGGTTCATCAAGCAAAAATAGTTTTGGCGCTATCGTCAAGGCACGGGCAATAGCCACGCGCTGTCGTTGCCCGCCGGATAACTTGGCCACAGGCCGGTCAGCGAACCCCTTGAGATGGATCATATCCAGAAGTTCATCCACACGCTGTTTCTGGTCTTGCTTACCTGCACCACGGATCCGCAACGGATAAGCAATATTCTCTCCCACCGTTAAATGCGGGAACAATGCCAGTGACTGAAACACCATGCCGAGCTCCCGTTTATGGGTAGGCATGCGGGTAATATCCTGATCATCCAATGCAATTTTGCCGGTAGTTGGCAAATCAAGACCTGCGATCATACGTAATAATGTTGTCTTCCCGCAGCCGGACGGCCCCAGCATACAAACGAATGTGCCGTGCGGTACATGCAGATCAACATTATTGACTGCGCGAAAATTCCCGAATTCTTTCACAATATTCTGAAGTGCAAGTCCTGACATGCTTATCCTTCTTACCTGCCCTCAAACGCGCATAATATTGAATATTGGCCATTGCCTTAAGGTGCTCCCGTCAGGGGCAAAACCTGACGGGAATTATGAATATGCAAAACGCGACGGAAAACGGATGTCGCGCTGTTTTTAACCGGCGATCATTTCCGTCCATTTCTGGTTGAGCCAGTCAGCGCGTGTCTGATACATGGCAAAACGCGGAATGACCGGATCAATATCTGATGATACTGCCGCAAATTCTTCAGCAGTCAAATCCATGCTGTCGCGTTTGACAGTTGGTGATGTACCGACTTTACGGGCAAGCGTCGCCTGAATGGCAGGCTGACACATATAATCAATGAAAATATGCGCCTCTTCGCTCTTCTTGGATGCACTGGATAATGCCCAACTGCCCGCATCCTGAATGCCGCCCTCTTTAGGGAAGGTTGAACGGACAGGATTACCATCCGCGGCCGCAAGCCCTGTGACATCGTGATAATATTGCCCCATCGGAATTTCACCGGATTTCAGCGCCTGTTCAAACTGTGCCTCATCCCGATACCACAGCCGGACATTCGGTTTTACTTCCGCTAATTTGTCAAAAACCTTGAGAATACCTTCTTCCGTATCCAGAATTTCCGGCCCGTCAAAATAGGTTTTTGCAGTCACGTCCAGCAAAAAGGAGTTAGAAACCAAAGCCAGCAGACCAAGCTTATCCTTGTTAGCCGGATCCCACAGTGCTGCCCAAGAAGTCGGCGGTTCTTTATAAACGTCCGTATTGGTGACAAGTGTAATATACCACGACACAGCACCAATACCGGCAACACGACCGTCAGGATATTTATTGATAAAACGGTCCAGCAAGTTCGAGCTGTTTTTGATCTTGTCTAAATCAAGCGGTGCCCAAAGCTCATTGGCCTGACCTTTCAGCATCGCCACCTGCGACATCATTGAAACGTCTGCCGGTGCCTGTCCGGCACGGGCAGCCTGCGAGAGCTGCACCAGCCACGCCTCACCTGTAGGCTCCGCGATCGACTCCACCGCAATACCGGTTGCTTTGGTGAATTCCGGAAAAATATTCTTATCAAATGAATCTTTGAAGTAACCGCCATAGACGCCAACTTTCAAGGATTTGTCCTGTGCGCGCAAAATACCAGGCATGGCCAATACTGATACGCCAGCCAAACCCGCGCCCAATACAGTGCGTCGGTTCATCGACATAATCGTCATTATCTTCCTCCCAGCGGCAGATATAAACTGCCAGTCTCCCCAGTGAATTTATGTATAAATTTTAACTTAAATCAATCTCACATTATCTGACGTATTATCGCAGACCCGTTATTGCAGGACTGAAAACCATCAGGCTGAGAATTTCAAACAAAACCTGCGCACCGGCATGGGCTGTATTGGTCGTCGCATCATATTGTGGCGCAACCTCCACCACATCACCACCAACCAGATTAATGCCTTTCAGCCCGCGCAACAGTTCCAGCACTTCGCGTGTTGTCAGCCCTCCCACCTCCGGGGTGCCTGTACCTGGTGCAATACTAGGATCAAGACTATCAATATCAAAAGACAAAT
Organism: Ochrobactrum sp. SFR4; assembly: GCF_019730395.1. Taxonomy (NCBI): domain Bacteria; kingdom Pseudomonadati; phylum Pseudomonadota; class Alphaproteobacteria; order Hyphomicrobiales; family Brucellaceae; genus Ochrobactrum; species Ochrobactrum sp. SFR4. The sequence goes on from NZ_JAAPBB010000018.1 coordinate 12,576, forward strand.
AAGTCGGTCCGTCACCAATAATGGCTTTCGCCTTCTCAATAATAGCCGGAATACCCATCCCCGTCACTTCTTCCGCATGGATCACTGTCATGCCGGATTCATACGAGAACTCCCAAAGATATTCGGATGACCCGCGAATACCGATCTGAATAACACGGGTCGGATCAAGCACACCGTCCAGCACCGCATTACGAAACGGCCCGCCATGATGGAATTTGGTCAGGTCATAGGCACCGCCGGTATCGCAATGTGCATCAATATGGATCATACCAACCGGACGTTTTTTACCCACCGCTTTCAAGATCGGATGCGTTATGGAGTGGTCGCCGCCGACAGAAAGCGGAATAACTCCCGCATCCACAATCTGATTGACGCGCTTTTCAATATCGTCATGACTCATTTCCAGCCGGTAACGACTGCGAAAAGGCACATCCCCGATATCAGCAACCCGCAATTCATGAAGCGGTGTACAGCCAAGCACATGATTGTAAGGGCCAATACGCTCAATTGTACGCAAGGCGCGTGGCCCGAAACGTGAGCCGGTGCGGTTTGTCACGCCAAGATCCATAGGCACACCAAGAAGCGCCACCTGCAGATCGCCAAAATCCGGTGTTTCCGCATCGACAGCCAAATGCGGCGCAGTCAGCAGTGTTGGCATACCAGCATAAGGCGCAACACGCGTGCCGCTTTCGTTAAATATTTTTGCTGCAACTTTCTGAAAAACCGGATCGAACATTTCGCCGCCATGGCTTTCACCATATTTAGCACGTAGTTCATCCAGCTTATTTGCATCCCATGCCATTACCGTTCTCCTCAGCGCTTCTGACGGGGATCAACAACAATGCTCAGATCAACGGATATTTGATCCGTTTTTATATTTGCCCGTCCCCGCGGATCTTTTTTAAAATCTTTCGATAATTAGGAGGCAATTTCAGATGAAAATCAATTGACATTAACACTATGCCTCGTGTGAGAATATCTCACATATTTTGAGAGGGAGATTTTGCATGACCAATCGCCTGCCACCCCTCAACCCACTACGTGCATTTGAAGCAACCGCACGCTGCGGATCGGTTACGGCCGCAGCACAGGAACTGAATGTTACTCACGGCGCTATCAGTCATCAAATCCGTGCACTGGAGCTCTTCCTCGATGTAACGCTGTTTGAAAGAGGCGGAAAACGGCTCAAGCTTACAGCGCAGGGCGCATTTCTTCTCCCTGCTGTCAGCCATGCTTTTGCTGAAATTGCAGCCGCAACAACAGCCGTCACCAGACCGGCGACAAGCGGCCGGTTAAAAATTGCCTGCGTGCCTGCACTGCTCTCCTTATGGATGATCCCGCGTTTACATTTATTCACACAGCAGTTCCCAGAAATCCAACTGACACTGGTCCCGTCCAATGATCCGGCCAATCTGCAAAGCCGCGATATTGATCTGTGCCTGCTCTATGGTGACGGAAAATGCGGTGATCATTGGTCACGCCTGTGGAGCAGGCTGGAACTGTTTCCTGTTATCAGTCCGACATTGCTGAACAAGCAGCCGCTGCGCTCTTTGCGTGATCTTCAGAACCATACGATCCTGCATGGTGATGACGGGCGCGAGTGGAATACATGGTCTACGGTTGCAGAAGCTAAATCTGTCCCTCGCGGCAGACAGCACTATTTTAGCGATGCGCGACTTGCCATTGAAGCCGCATTACATAATCAGGGCGTAGCATTGGGAGATACCCTGACAGTCAGCAATCTCATCGCCCGCGGCGAATTAATCGTGCCTTTTGATTACACAGTTCCTGCCAATGATGCGTTTTTCGTAACCTGCCGTCACGAAGCACGTGCAGCACCGATTGTCCGTGTTTTCATTGACTGGTTGTTTTCAACTCTCGAAGCTGAGGCAGTACCAGTGTTTCAATGAGAGAACAAAATTATCAAAAACGACTTCGTGCAAAACATTAATATGTAGTCTCAATGAGATCTTTTATCAGCCGGATACTCGAAGCAGAGGTTTGTGAAAAGACGGGCGAGGCAAAACCCAGTTCCACACTTCTCACGTCCGGATTAGGTTGGCTGATGCGTCCTGAGCTGTGAATTTCATATGCACCGGTTACCTGCAAAATCTTTCGCGCATTTTCAACATTCACGCCGCTGCCTGGCATGATTGAAATCCGGCCAGCTGCTCGCTGTACCAGCTGCAGCAGCAGATCAGCTCCGTCAATTGCCTTTAATTGCCGGCCGGACGTCAGAATACGTTCAAAGCCCAGATCAATTGCCTGTTCCAATGCCTCAAACGGATCCGGTACTAAATCAAAAGCCCGATGCAGTGTGAGACCCATCCCCTCTGCCCGCGCAATCAAGCGTTGCAACAGTGCGATATCCAGCCGGTTATCTTGTGTTGAAGCGCCCAGCACCACACCGGCAAGTCCGGCTTTGCGCATAGCATCTATTTCCTGCAGCATGGCTTCGGTTTCCATTACTGTGAAGCAGAAATTACCGGCACGGGGGCGGATCATGGCATAGACCGGAACCGGCGCCAAAGCAGCCTGCGCAATCAATCCGGCCGTTGGTGTTAACCCGCCGCTATCGAGACTGGAGCAGAGTTCAATTCTGTCTGCGCCACCCTCAAGTGCGGCAGCCAACCCTTCCGGATCATCAACACAAATTTCCAGCATCTTCTTCATGTTATGCCCCTATGATAATTGCCGCGCGGATATAGCTGCACCGATCAATCCGCCTTCACTGCGGAACCGACCGGGCACAACAACCGGTTGTTCAATCCGTCGTAAAATGCGTGCTCTGACCGCCTGATCAAGTGCCTGAATAAGCTTCTCAGCGCTTGTCAGGCCTCCGCCAACCGGCACGATGGATGCGCCGGTAATATTGATCACGGCTGCCAGCGGATCAGCCATAAGGTGCAGATAGACCTCAATAGTGCGTTTGGGCTTTTCAGCCCCCTGCTCCCAGCCTGTTACAATTGTGCGGCTGTCACTTTCCTCATTGTGCAAATACCGATGAAGCCGCTCGATGCCACGTGCGCCGCCAATAGTGTCAACGCACCCCTTTTGCCCGCAACCACAGGAAAAGCGCGGTATATAAAGCGGGTTCGCCTCACCCTCTAACTCCAACATTGTGTTGAGGATCGGGCCATGTCCCCATTCGCCGGTGATGCCGCCGGCACCACGTATCAGACGCCCGTCATTGACAAGGCCGCCGCCGACACCGGTACCAAGAACTGCACAAAACACAACGCGATGGCCTGCCCCTGCGCCTTCACCAGCTTCGGCCAGTGCCAAACTGTCGGCATCATTGACAGCCACAACCCGACGCCCGAGATGGTGCTCAAGCTCCTGATCAAGCACATGGCCATTGATACACGGAATATTGGCTGAGAATGCCCGCCCGTCTGCCGGATCAATCAGTCCCGCAATCGACAGCGCAAGTGGTGCCTGATTATCTCCGCCATGCTTATTCAGCAATGTTTTAAGTGCCTGCACAAAACCTGACCAGTCATCAACCGGCGTTGTCACTTTATCAAGAGACACAAGCTCCCCTGCTTTAGGCGAGAATGCCAGACGGATAAACGAACCGCCCACATCCGCTGCGAAAACCGGATTTATGTTTGAAGTTTCTGAATGCTGCATCGATGCGTGCCTCAACGGCGCGGATCCAGAAGATCGCGCAGGCCGTCACCAAGAATGTTAAAACCAAGAACGGTTATCATGACCGCGATACCCGGAAACAGCGACATATAAATATTCACACCGAGATAATTGCGCCCGCTCGACATCATTGCTCCCCATTCCGGCAAAGGCGGTTGTGCACCAAGGCCAAGGAAAGAAAGGCTGGCCGCCGACAAAATTACCGTACCGGCTGTCAGGGTGGACTGTACGATAATCGGCCCGATGGCATTTGGCAGAATATAATGGGTCATCACCCGCCAGCGCCGTAGCCCGAGAGAAATCGCCGCTTCCACATAATCCATCGAGCGCAGCCCCAAGGTCAGATTACGGGCAAGGCGGGCGTAGACAGGGATGGAGAAAATCGCAATTGCCACCAGCAGGTTGACCAGACTGCTGCCGAGAATGGAAACCAGCAGGATTGCCAGTACGATGCCCGGAAAGGCAAACAGCACATCCATGCACCACATGATAACTGCATCAACACGCTTGCCTGCCATGCCTGACAAGATACCAAGCGGAACACCGCTGATTATAGCAAGACCAACACCCAGCGTGACTTCCAGCAGAGAGATACGTGCCCCGTAAACCACGCGCGCAAAAATATCGCGTCCGCTGTCATCTGTCCCGAACGGATGCTGCCATGACGGCGGCAGCATTGTACTCAGCAAGTCCTGTTCATAGGGATCGGCACCGGTCAGAAGTGGCGCAAAAATTGCGCATAATACAATCAGCGAAACCAGAAAGCCGCCAATAGTAATGCTGGGATGCTGTGCCAGCCAATGCATGCAGCGCATGAATATGCTGCGGCGCGATGATCCGGCGATAAGATTAGCATTTGTCATCAGTTAAACCTTATGCGCGGATTGAGCGTTGCAATCAGCAACTCAGCAATGAAATTCGCCATGACAACACCGGTCACTGCAACAAGTGTAACGCCCTGAATGACCGGATAATCACGATAGCGCACAGCATCCACCAGCAAACGGCCGATACCGGGCCAATTGAAGACGGATTCTGTGACAACAGCGCCGCCTATCAGAGCACCGAAATTCAGCCCGACAATGGTGATGATCGGGATCAGCGCATTACGCAGAGCATGACGCCAATAAATAGCGGCAACAGAGACGCCTTTGGCTCGTGCTGTACGAATGAAGTCCTGCCCCAGTACCTCAATCATGCTCGAACGCGTCATACGAGCAATAAGCGCAGCAGGCAGAACAGCCAGTGTCACAGATGGCAGGATAAAGCTTTTCCAGCTTGATGCACCGAGCAGCGGCAGCCAGCCGAGCTTGACCGAAAACGTGTTCATCGCCATCAAAGCCAGCCAGAAATTGGCGATGGAAGCGCCCATAATGGCCAGAAACATCACCATTTGATCCGGCCAGCCATGACGGTAAATCGCCCCGAGCATACCCGCCGGCACACCGATAGCCATCGCCAGCAAATAGGCTGTCAGGGTCAAAGCCAGTGTATATGGCAAACGCTCGGATATTTCACTGGTCACCGGTAATTTTGAGCGGATAGAAGTGCCGAGATCGCCCTGCACTGCGCCATAGGCAAATTGCGCATATTGCTCCGGCAGACTGCGATCAAGCCCCAGACGAGAACGCATATTATCAACGGCTTCCTGCGTCGCTTCCGGTCCCGCCATCAGGCGCGCCGGATCTCCCGGCAATGCGCGCAGCGCCAGAAAGATCAGCAGAGACACGCCGATCAGGATCAGCGGCAGACCGATAAGCTTACGGATAATATAGGTTTTCATACATATCCCGTTCCGGATGGCATAAAGAAAATCACAGAGCGCTCATGATGTGCGGAACACATCATAAGCCTCATAAAGTCATCAGTTCTTGACGGCGTTTTTCACAACGATCTGCCCGCCCGGAATGACGCTGACATGATCAATACCTTTACGCAGGGCATAGATATCTTTGGTTGTGTAGAGCAACACATGCGGTGCCTGATCGATGATCTCTTTTTGCGCTTCATTATAGAGCTTGCTGCGCTCGCCTTCATCCTGCACGTCAATGGCATCATCCAGCAATTTGTCGAGCTTGGCATCGCTGAAGAACCCGAGATTGGCACCGGCCGGTGCCGCACTTGCGGAATAATAGAGCGGACGTAATTGCTGGTCATTGCCGTTCATCAGTGTTGACCATGAGGCAATCACAGAGCCAATACCGTCAGCTTCTTTGCCTGCAGCATCAGCAAAGGCGGCCTTGCTCCACACGCCGCTTTCCATACGGCGCACATCAAGTTTAACGCCGATCTTCGCCCACATCGCCTGTAACAGCTCACCGATACGGGCTTCCGGTTCCTGAACGGCGGTCGACATGCTGAAACCATCCGGATAACCGGCTTCAGCCAGCAATTTCTTCGCGCGGTCGATGTCAAAAGCTGCCGCTGGCAGGGACTTGTCGTAATTGGCAAAAACCGGCGGCAATGGTGAGTTTGCCGGTGTTGCATAGCCCTGCATAATCGCCCGCACCAAGCCGTCACGATCTGTTGCAAGGTTCAGTGCCTGACGCACACGAACATCATCCAGCGGCTTCATCTTGGTATTCAGCGATACCCAGAAAACGGCTGCACCGTCAGAGCTTTCAACTTTAATCTCGTCGCTGCTGCCAAGCTGTGCAGCAAAAACCGGCGGCAGAGGGCTGACAATATCCGCATCACCGGTCTGAACAGCCATGCTCATGACCGACGGTTCGGATGTCCATGTCCATTTGATCTGATCAACAGTATCGGTTTTACCACCCCAATAATCCGGGTTCTTTTCCTGCAGCACATATTCGCCGGATTTATATTCAGCAAAGCGATATGGCCCTGTTCCAACCGCTTTGGCACCAATTGTACCGGCCTCATCAGCCGTTGGACTAACCATCCAGCAGGAGGCGGTTGTCAGCAATGACAGGAATGCGGGATAGCGTTTTTTAAGCGTGATTTTGACAGTGTTGTCATCAACAGCTTCAACTTTATCGAGAATAAGACGCAGGCGGCCGCTGGCTGCAAGGCCGCGTTTGGTGTCGAGATGACGGGAGAAATTCTTCACTACAGCATCAGCATTAAAAGCCGTGCCGTCATGAAATTTAACGCCTTCGCGCAGTTTAAATGTCCAGATCAGACCTGTTTCATCACCTGACCATTCGGTGGCAAGCGACGGTGCATATGGCTCAGTATCACTGCGGCGCAACAGGCCTTCATAAATAGGATCAAGTACCGCTGCGGTATAGGTCGCGGTCTGATCACCCGGATCCATCGAGCGCGGCGCTTCGGTCTGCATCACGGTCAGTGTCGCTGCATAGCTCTGAAATGACAGCAAAGATGCGCTTGCGAGCAGCACACCGGCCATAACAAACTTACGGGCACCCACAGCACTTTGGTGCAGGTTCTGGAATGTTCGCCCCATCATCATGCGTAACCCCTTATTACTTATTTAACACGCTAATGTTTTTTAATTGGATCGAATTTGCACTAATTCCCTATTGATTAGTTCATTAATTGAACTTAGTGTCAAGCAAGAAGTCTTTCCTCTTGCTATGTTGAACCAATGTTTTCTTCGTCCCAACGTCAGATACTCCGAGCCATCAGCGAATCCGGCCCTCTCAGCCGCAGCGCACTGATGTCTATACTCGGCGTCAGCAAGGGAGCGATGAGCGGCTTGGTGCGTGATTTGATTGATCGCGGCATTCTGCAGGAAACTGTACCGGTTTACGGCTCCGGCCGACCGTCGCTGCTGCTGGATATTCACCCGAATTGCGCCTTAACGCTGGGTGTATCGCTGATGCAGGATCCAGCGCCCGTAGTACTGACCGATCTTGGCGGCACAATTATTGCACAGGCAACCATTCCCCTGTCGCGCGATCCTGCAACCATTGCCACCAGCATTACTGAGGCTGTAGCGCAATTGCTTACCGCTAACCCTGAAGCAAAAGAGCGACTGGCAGGAATCGGCATTGCGCTTTCCGGTTTTGTTGACGAAACGCAAAGTCATTGCATTCAGTCCACATTGCTCGGCTGGCAAAATGTTCCTCTAGCGGAAATGGTTGCGGCTCATGTTGAAGTGCCGGTTTATATCGAGAATGATGCCAAGGCCGTTGCTGTCAGTGAGAAGCTGTTTGGCGAAACCCGTGAGATTACCAATTTCAGTCTGGTGTCGTTTGGCGATGGTATCGGCTGCGCGCATTTTATCGACGGTCAGCTTTATCGCGGTAATCACGGTGGTGCCGGTGAGATTGCCCATCTGACGATTGAACCCGGTGGTTTGCCATGCCGTTGCGGGAAGCGCGGTTGTCTGGACACTGTGTCATCCATGCATGCAATTCGTGAAGCGGCTCGTGCGGAAGGCATGGTCTGCGAGCAACTTGATGACATTGAAGTGCAGGCGGCGACCGGCAATAGCACGGCCATACGTATTCTGCATCGCGCCGGTTCCGCTTTGGGTTTAGCAATCGCACATATCATTCAGCTGAATGATCCGGGGCAGATTCTTGTAACCCATGATGAACATGCTTTTGACGGACTGTTCGGCACTGTGATGCGTCAAGCCATTGAAGCCAATGTGCTGCCGCAACAGGCGGTGCAAACCAATATCCGCACTTTGCGCGTTGATCATAATGTCTGGGCACGCGGTGCCGCAGCCATTGCCGCTCATCGTTTTCTTGTTAATCCCGCAGGGCCCTATTGACCCGCGCCAACCCGATCTGATTGAGGTTATTCATGCGTATTGCCGTAGGCGGAATTCATACTGAATGCAGCACTTATAATCCTGTGCTCGCGCAAGAGAAGGATTTTGATGTATTGCGCGGCGATGCCTTGCTTGAAGCACCGCGTTTTGCATTTCTCAAAGATTATGATGCGGAATTTGCACCAACCTTACATGCCCGTGCCATCCCTGGCGGGCCGGTTTCCCGTGCAGCCTATGAGGCCTTTAAAGCAGAGTTTTCCGAACGCTTGAAAGCAGCACTGCCGATTGACGGTCTGTATCTGGCCATGCATGGCGCCATGTTTGTTGAAGGCATGGAAGATGCCGAAGGTGACTGGATCAGCAATGCCCGTATGATTGTCGGTGATGATTGCCCGATCTCTGCCAGCTATGATCTGCACGGCAATGTCAGCCAGCGGATTATTGATGCGCTGAATATGTTTTCCACCTATCGCACAGCACCGCATATTGATGTTGAAGAAACCATGCGCCGCTCGGTCACAATGCTGGTGAAAAGCCTTAAAACAGGCGTGCAGCCTAGTCTGATCTGGGCACCGGTGCCGGTTGTGTTGCCGGGGGAGCGAACTTCAACGGAAGATGAACCAGCCAAAGGTCTTTATGCACGCCTGCCGGACATTGATGCAATCGATGGCATCTGGGATGCATCCTTGATGGTGGGCTATGTCTGGGCGGATGAACCACGCGCCACCGCTGCTGCAATTTTCACCGGCACAGATCGCTCAGTTCTTGAACGCGAAGCTAAAAAGCTGGCACAGGCTTATTGGGATGCCCGTGAAGATTTTGTCTTCGGTTGCGAAACCGGCACGATTGCTGATTGTGTCAGCCGTGCAATTGCCAGCACAACAGCACCTGTTATTCTCGCAGAATCCGGCGACAACCCGACCGGCGGCGGCGTTGGTGACCGCGCGGATGTTCTGGCTGAACTGATCAGTCAGCAGGCGCAAGGCGTGATTTTTGCCGGTATTACCGATGCTCCCGCACTGGAAAAATGTTTTGAGGCAGGTGAAGGCACAAGCTTTGAGCAAACCATTGGCGCGACACTGGACACAGCAGGCAGCCAGCCGGTTATAGTAGAAGGCACTATTATCCGTCTGCAAGATGCCGATAAACCGGCGGATCGTCAGGCAGTGATACGCACCGGCGGCATTGATCTGGTTTTATGTGCCAAACGCCGCCCGTATCATAATATTGCAGATTTTACCCTGCTTGGCCTTGATCCTGCGCAGGCGAAAATCGTTGTGGTTAAATCCGGTTATTTGTCTCCGGAACTGGCACCGATTGCCAATCCTAACCTGATGGCCTTGTCACAAGGTGTAGTTGACCAGTTTGTTGAACGCTTGCCGCGCTTGCGTAAAGCACATCCGACATTTCCGTTTGATCGTGATTTCACTTTCGAGCCTGTTGCCATCGGATCAGCCCGCAATCCTGCAGCCACTTAACACCAGCTAACAAAGCGCTTCTGCATAAGAGGAAACAGCAGCGCTTTGTATAATAGCCCAAATTAGATCCGCTTGAGGAGGCGCCGGTCATGTCCCTGCCAGATCAGAAGCAAGTCACATCGCCGGTTCTGTCCGTCCGCAACCTGACAACAGCCTTTAATAATGGCGGTCTTTGGAATCCGGTTGTCAAAGGCGTTTCTTTTGATGTCAATGCCGGTGAAACAGTTGCCATTGTCGGTGAATCCGGCTCCGGTAAAAGCGTCACCTCACTGTCAATCATGGGGCTTCTGGATAGCAAAACCGCACGTATTTCCGGTGAGATATTCCTCAACAGGCAAAATCTTTTGTCTCTTAAAGAACATCAGATGCGTAATCTGCGCGGACGTGAAATGGCAATGATCTTTCAGGAGCCGATGACTTCTCTCAATCCGGTTTTTACTATTGGTCGCCAGATTGCCGAGGCTTTGACCTGTCATGGCAATATTGATGCGAGAGCCGCAAAAGCCGAGACACTGCGCCTGCTGGATAAAGTGCGTATTCCCAATGCAGCGTCGCGCTTTTCCGATTATCCGCATCAGTTTTCCGGCGGCATGCGTCAGCGCGTGATGATTGCTATGGCGCTTGCCAGCCGTCCGAAACTGCTGATTGCCGATGAGCCGACAACAGCGCTTGATGTGACCATTCAGGCGCAAATTCTTGACCTTATTAAAACCCTGCAAGAGGAAGAAGGAACTTCTGTCCTCTTCATTACGCATGATATGGGCGTGGTTGCAGAAACCGCTGACCGCACCGTCGTCATGTATCGCGGAGAAATGGTTGAGAATGGCGCAACCGCCGATCTGTTCCGGCATGCTGCTCATCCCTACACACGCGCCTTGCTTTCGGCTGTGCCGCATCTGGGTTCAATGAACGGTATTGCGGAACCTTTGCCTTTCCCTGTCATTGATATGGCCACCGGCGAAAAACACGAGCCGGTGCCGGTTAGCAGACAAGTGGATATGCAAAAACCACTTCTGGATATCCGCAATCTCACCACGCGTTATCATGTGACCGGCGGATTGCTGGGCAAAGCAACCGGTGCGGTGCATGCGGTTGAAAATGTTTCCTTCCAGCTTTTTCCGGGCGAAACACTGGCTTTAGTGGGGGAATCCGGTTGCGGGAAGTCTTCAATTGGCCGCACAATCATGCGGCTTGCCAATGCAACTTCCGGCGAAATCCTGCTCAAGGATGAAGACCTTTTGAATCTGAATGCTGAGAAACTGCGACTGGCGCGCCGCAATGTGCAGATGATTTTTCAGGATCCGTTTGCGTCTCTCAATCCGCGTATGAGTGTCGGTAATGCGATTGCAGAACCTCTTATTCAGCACGGGTTACTCAGTAAATCCGCAGCTCAGGAGAAAGCAGCGGCACTGCTGGAACGTGTCGGCCTTTCCACTGATATTATGAAGCGCTATCCGCATGAGTTTTCCGGAGGTCAGCGTCAGCGTATTGCCATTGCCCGCGCCCTGGCACTTGATCCGAAAGTCATTGTTGCTGACGAGGCTGTCTCTGCGCTTGACGTTTCAATCAAAGCACAGGTCTGTAATCTGATGATGGATTTGCAGGAAAGCCTTGGTCTGTCTTATCTGTTTATCAGTCATGATATGGCCGTGGTTGAGCGCGTCAGCCATCGTGTGGCTGTGATGTATCTGGGTGAGATTGTTGAAATCGGTCCGCGATCAGCCGTCTTTGAAAACCCGCAGCATCCCTATACCCGCAAGTTGATGGCGGCAGTGCCAGTGCTTGATCCGGCCAGACGTCATATGAAGCGTCAGTTACAAACGGAAGAATTACGAAGCCCTATCCGCCCTGTCGGATATGCAGTGCCTGAGCGCCAATATTCAGAAATTACAACCGGCCATTTTGTAATGCAGGCACAGTAAATTATGCGTCATAACACTATTTAACCTATCCCAATGCAAGACCGGTTTGCCTTGAGGGTTTCAGGTGTTTGTGCTATGTATAGGCCTGTATCTGTCGAGTTCTATCGTCCAAGCGATGTGATCTTGCCTCCCTATGACAAGCATATACAGGGCTGGTCATTCTATAATGAAATCCGTGGCGGCTATGATTTCCATCGCTACACTCTGTCACTTGTGCCGCGCGGGCGTACCAATGACGCAGAAGAATGGGCGGGATATGCGCGGATTTTGCTGCGTGAAGCGGCCAAACAACTGCACCATTTTGGCAATCATTTGATGCGGGATTTGTTCAAATACACATCCCTTGTTTCTGCCGAAGATTTGAAAAGCCATTCTCAATGGCACTCTGGCTGAATCGCTGTTCGCCGGCTCCAATGAGGCGTCCAAAGCCCTCGCCTTCGCACGGTTCGTTTTGTCGGATAAACTCACCGAACAATTCATGACCTTGAACTTCTGCTTGGCTGTCTTATGCCGCCGGAGAGTTTCTTTTGTTTACGTTCCAGATCAGCGTCAGAAAATCGGATGCGGAGCGCGCTTTCCATCGCCGTGTGTGAAGAGGCAAACTCGAGTGCCGCGATACCTTTTTCAGTCATAGCGACGATACAATCACTGAGTAAGCTCTTTCCCCACGCAAAGCGAATAATCTCCCTCATCACCTTACCTTCCCAATCTATTGTATATCGAAGATAGGCTTACGTTTGGCACAACGCGCTCCGATCCTTGCGTTCAAACTAAATATATCTGAAACTGGACGTTTCGTCCGGAAGAGGTAAATATGAATTGCTAATTTTATTAATAATATCAATATATTAACTCAATAATATATTTCATTAATCTATGATTCCTAATTAATAAAACTGCAAAAGCTCTTGAAACAAGCTCATAACAGACAAGCAGTTATAAACGACAGGTTCAAATCTCATTATACCCTGTGTGGTAACCACGCTGCTTTCTTTACAGCGAAGGATTTGAAGCAAAATCTGCACAGGACGTTATTTAAAAATCAAAAACTAAAACGCCGTTTTTAGAATCCAGAAGAGGGCCAACAAATTGCTTGAAGCTTTCATGTGCCGGCTCAAAAAAACGGGAATTAGTCACGACCGGCGTGCCGACATAATAATTTCTATCGCCTTCTGACTGAAATGTAACGATAAATGCCTGTTGATAGCCGCCATCGACACCTTCGCCGCTATTCTGTACGCCCTCTTCAATACGAACAATATATGGTTTTCCGTTTCTGCGGGCCTGTGTTTTTAAGGCTAAAAAACGTTGGCGGACTTCCGATACTTGCTTGGGCAGGATGCCCTGTTTGTAGCGGAATAATACAATATGATGAATGGTTCCTGATTTATAATTAGCCGATGTGAATGCAGCAGTTCCTACTTTTTTCTGTTGGGCATCAAGTATCTCGCGAGCGGTTGCCGCATGTGATACGGATAATGCTTGCAAGAAAAGCACAGCCGCCAAGCCAAAAGACGTTAAAATTTTAAACATATTGGATTCTCTCAAACTGACCGGCAGAAAATAAAACGCTTTTTGTTAAAGTGATTAATGCTCAGGGGACGTTAAAACGATTGAAGATGTAACTTTTTCAAAGGTAAGCATTGGCCGGATCGCAGAAAGCAGTTTAGCCAAACGAGGCTTTTTCGCATGGGCGGCTGCCGCGTTCTGATTAGCATATAGCTCCGTCACCATTATGTGATTACGAACCAATGAACCATCTTTAGACGCAGGTTTGAGCACCTCAAAACGCAGACATCCGGGCTCTTCTTTGATAGTTAGTGTCGCGTGTTTTTTTAGCATGTTTAATACCTTGTCTTCTTTTCCTTCGACCACGACATATTCCACAATAATAGCAATGCGATTATTTTTGGCGGTGGCTGATTTTGCAGCAAAAACAGACATAAATACTATAAATGACGCGATAATAATTTTTATTGTTAACTGCATAAAATCCTCTTTTATAAACAATTACGTCTAATAAAAATTATAATTCATTGTTTTTATTTTAAATAATAAATACTATTTTAAAGATTATTTAAAGTACAACTACAGGCTCGCTATTTTATATTATAATTCATCCTCCCTATAATGAGTTAGGAAGGCGGATTGTGTTGGCATAATCTCGCCTGTAATTCTCAGCACGTTCATACAGCGCCTGATGAATAATGATGATCCTGCGATGATCTCAACCGGAAACGATGGTGGTGACAAAGCACGGTACGAACTTCGCTCATTCCGCATTATCGCCTCTGGAATTTACGCTAAAATCAGGGTGCGCTGCCATATGTTCAGCGCATCTCAGGCCTGTTGCGGCATAAGTTCTGCTACAACACCGGCGATGATGGATGAGAGTTTTTCCATCAGATCACCGGAATTACTTGATCTGCGCCAGTAAAGACCAATATTTCTCTGAAAGCCGTCGGCCTCGAGAGGTAAAAAAGCGATGTGGTTTTGCGCAGTTGCTCCGATACACGCCAATTGCGGCAATAAGGTAAGCCCCATACCCGCAACAACCATCTGACGTAAAGTTTCGAGGCTGGTACCGCGAAAACCGTCATATTCATGTGCGCCATAGCGTCTGCACAATGTAAGCGCCTGATCGCGCAGACAATGCCCCTCTTCCAGCAGCATCAGACGCTGGCCGGAAAGCGCATCTGCCGATAAGCGGTCTTGTCCCGCCAGAGCATGACCGGAAGGTACAGCCAGATGAAAAGGCTCACTGAATAATTTGCGTCCGGTCACATGCGGGTCTTCAACAGGCAATGCCAGCAATGCGGCATCAATCTGCCCGTCGATCAGTCGCTGCAATAAAACGGTGCTTTTTTCTTCCGTCAGTAAAATTTCCATCGATGGAAAATGACGCATAAACTGCGGTACGATATGCGGCAGAAGATAAGGGCCGAGTGTCGGAAAAACACCAAGATGCAAGCGTCGTGTACCGTCAGCACAATGCCCCGCAGCTTCATCACGCAATTGCGTCACTTCATGAAGAATTATTCGTGCGCGTCTCACTGCCGCTTCACCGGCTTGCGTCAGAATAAGTCCGCGCGATGAGCGTTCAAATAATATAACGCCCAGCTCTTCTTCAAGCTTGCGGATCTGCGCAGAAAGGGTCGGCTGGCTGGCATTGCAGACTTCCGCCGCGCGATGAAAGTTGCGCTGCTCAGCCAGCGCAACCAGATATTCGAGCTCGCGGAGATTCATGCGAGACCGCGCATTAAGCCGCCTGCTCCTCGGCAGGCAACCGGATCAGATAATCGAAGGCTGCAAGTGATGCCCTTGCCCCCTCACCCATCGCAATCACAATCTGTTTGTAAGGCGCAGTTGTACAATCCCCTGCCGCGAATACACCCGGAACCGAGGTTGCACCGTATAGATCCGTGATGATTTCACCGCGCGCATTCAGCGAGACGGTATCCTTCAGCCACTCAGTATTTGGCATAAGACCGATCTGCACAAAAATACCTTCCAGTGTCAGTGAGCGGGTTTCGCCGCTGATCCGGTCTTCATAGGTCAGGCCGGTAACACGCTTACCGTCACCGGTCACTTCTGTGGTCTTGGCAGATGTAAGAACAGTCACATTCGGCAAGCTTTTCAGCTTGCGTTGCAGCACTTCATCAGCACGAAGAACCTTGTCAAATTCGATGAGCGTTACATGGCTGACCAGACCCGCCAGATCAATCGCGGCTTCCACGCCTGAATTTCCGCCACCGATCACGGCGACGCGCTTGCCTTTAAACAACGGACCATCGCAATGCGGGCAGAAAGCAACACCCTTATTGATATACTGCTCCTCACCCGGCACACCCATTTTGCGCCAGCGTGCGCCGGTCGACAAAACAACAGAAGTACTGGTGAGAGATGCGCCCGAAGCCAGTGTCACCTTAAAGCCTTCGGAAATCCGCTCCAGCTTAACAGCCTGCTGGCCATTGATAATCTCGGCATCATAGTCACGCACATGCGCTTCCATAGCGCGGGCAAGTTTTGGCCCTTCTGTATGGGTAACAGAAATAAAATTCTCAATCGACATCGTATCCAGCACCTGACCGCCAAAACGATCAGCAACAACACCGGTACGGATACCTTTGCGCGCGGCATAAACCGCTGCCGCTGCACCGGCTGGACCACCACCTACGACGAGTACATCGAAAGGTGCCTGTGCATTAATCGCTTCGGCAGCACGTTCACCTGCGCCGGTGTCGATCTTCGCCAGAATTTCCTCGGCACCCATACGTCCGGAACCAAATACCTCACCATTCAGGAATACGGAAGGTACCGACATAACCTGACGCTCAGCAACTTCATCCTGAAACAGCGCGCCGTCGATAGCTACATGTTCAATACCCGGATTAAGCACGGCCATCAGGTTCAGCGCCTGCACAACATCAGGGCAGTTCTGGCAGGAAAGAGAATAATAAGTTTCGAAACGGAAATTACCCTTGATGCCACGAATTTGGTCGATCAGTGCCTGCTCGACCTTTGGCGGATAACCACCGGCCTGCAAAAGAGCCAGCACCAGAGAAGTAAATTCATGACCAAGCGGAAGGCCCGCAAAAACCAGATGAATGTCTTCACCCGGTGAGGTCAGTGCGAAAGACGGCACACGTGCACCGGCCACATCGCCGCGCTTAATCGTAATCTTGTCTGACTGTTCGCGGATTTGTTCAAGAAGTTGCAGCAGCTCATGCGATTTGGCATCATCTCCGGCATAGGCGATGATTTCAACCGGCCGCACCAGACGTTCCAGATAGCCCTTCAGCTGGGTTTTCAAGTTCGTATCGAGCATACTGAGTTCCTCTTGCTAAACTATCACAGATAATCGGGCAGCTGCGGGAAACAGCTGCCCGTTTTATTATTTACGGCGCGTCAGATTTTGCCGACGAGGTCGAGCGAAGGAGCAAGGGTCGCTTCACCTTCCTGCCATTTTGCAGGGCAAACTTCACCCGGATGCGAACGCACATACTGAGCGGCTTTGATCTTGCGCACGAGATCAGAAGCATCACGGCCAATGCCTTCAGCAGTGATTTCCATGGCCTGAATAATACCATCCGGATCAACGATGAAAGTCGCGCGGTCTGCAAGACCCTGACCTTCGCGCATAACGCCGAAATTGTTGGTTACAACACCGCTCGGATCGCCGAGCATGGTGTAGTTGATCTTGCCGATTGTGTCGGATGAATCATGCCAGGCTTTGTGTGTGAAATGCGTATCGGTGGAAACCGAATAAACCTCAACACCCATTTTCTGCAGTTCTTCATAATGATCTGCAACGTCACCCAGTTCGGTCGGGCATACGAATGTAAAGTCAGCCGGATAGAAGAAAAAGACGGCCCATTTGCCCAATACATCTTCTTCAGTCACGGAGATGAATTTACCCTGACGGTAAGCCTGCGCGATAAAAGGTTTGATCTGTGTGTTTACGGTTGCCATTGTGCACTCCTGTCAGAATATTGTCTGGGCTCCGTATAGAGGCTAAAGCGCAATTTATAAAGTCAATTAATCATATAAAATTGATAGACATTAACTATCAGCACATAAAAATTCTATAAATATAATTAAAACAATAAGTTAGAAAGAAATTTCGCCGGCTTTCTAATAGTCATCATTTTTGCATAGCAGCTATGCAATTTCTTCAATGCGCTGGATTCTGTGGAAATCTCTGCTCTCACAGCAATGAACTGAGCTACGCATTACGCCTAGTCTCAGTCAGGCTTCTTTTAAAAAAACACCGACATTCCTGTCTGGCAAATGGACTTTGACTTTAATTGCCAAGATTAATTAGAATATGCGCATTCTAAAGTCCCAGTGATAAGATTTACGGTATGAATTCAAAACCAATCCAGTTTGATATGTTTGACGCGAAAACCAGCCATCCGGTTGATGTGCCACCTGTTGTCGTT
Organism: Ochrobactrum sp. SFR4; assembly: GCF_019730395.1. Classification (NCBI taxonomy): domain Bacteria; kingdom Pseudomonadati; phylum Pseudomonadota; class Alphaproteobacteria; order Hyphomicrobiales; family Brucellaceae; genus Ochrobactrum; species Ochrobactrum sp. SFR4. The sequence continues at coordinate 30,277 of NZ_JAAPBB010000018.1, forward strand.
AATCGTAAGTCTATACCGGCAAATGAAGAGGCCCTAGCGCAGCAGCTGGAAGAAACGGGACGTTTTCGCATTCTCCGTAAACTGACACCGCGCCCGGTTATCAAGAGGGAAGACAGCCCGTTTGAGCGGCTTGCAATTCTCATTGACACAGAAACCACCGGACTGAACCATACGACTGATCAGATTATCGAGGTCGGTGCTGTTGCTTTTACCTATAATGATGACGGTGCTTTTGGCGATGTGGTTGGCATATTCAACGGAATGCAGCAACCAACAATGCCAATTCCGGCAGAGATTACCCGCCTGACAGGCATCACTGATGAAATGGTGCTGGGACAGATACTTGATCTCCGATCACTGGAGGCGATGATCGAACCTGCTGATCTCATCATTGCCCATAATGCCGGATTTGACAGACCGTTCTGCGAAAAGCTTTCCCCATTATTCGCGTCCAAAGCATGGGCATGTTCCGTTGCGGAAGTACAATGGGCGGGATTTGGTTTTGAAGGCAGCAAACTGGGTTACCTGGTTGGCCAAAGCGGATTATTTCACAACGGCCACCGTGCAACCGATGATTGTCACGCATTGCTGGAAGTATTGATCCGGCCGGTCGGGGCGGAAGCAACTGTTCCTTTTACTGAGTTGCTCAAATCCAGCCGCAAAGCCCGGGTCAGAATTTATGCGGAAAACAGTCCCTTTGACATGAAAGATCATCTGAAAAAACGGGGCTACAGGTGGTCTGACGGCAATGACGGCCGCCCCAAAGCGTGGTGGGTTGAAGTTGACGAAGACAATTATGCCGACGAGTTGCACTATCTCCAAACGGAAATCTACCGCTGGAAAGATGCTGAACCACTGTCAATAAGACTGACAGCACAGGATCGTTTTAAAAGCCGTTAATCACCCTCTTTCCTGTTGTTCCGGCTCGATATTTAACTGCATGCCGCTATAATAGCGGCATGCAAATATATTATTGTAACGTAAACGCATATATTTCGGCACCATGAAAATACTCCTGATTAAATAATAACCTATTTAAAATAGTAAATTAATTATATTTAATATCTGAAAATCTAAAATATTAGATAAATACTTATAATATAAATTAAATTACAATATATAAATATTTATTAAAAGATTTGAATAACTTTTCACATCTAAATTTATATTATAATCAAACTCAAAGTATAATTTTATTTTGAGGACTAACCATGAATGCGCAGATTCAACTCAAATCTTTACAGTATGGGCGTGGTTTGGCTGCGATGGCTGTTGTTGCGTTCCACCTTTCTTTGCTGCTCGGCAGTCCCCGCTATCTTAATGATGCGGTTTTTTTAAACTTTATGCATCGCGGAAAATTAGGTGTCGACTTCTTCTTTGTACTTTCAGGTTTTATTATTGTTTTTGCACATCACAAAGATATCAATCAGCCGGAGCGTGTCTCTGACTATCTGCTGAAACGCTTCACGCGTCTTTTTCCTGTCTATTGGCTTTATACAGCGATCTTCTGTGGTTTAGTGGCGTTAGGATTTGGCAGCGCGAGCATTGTGCCGGAAAGTTTCAGCAACTGGATATCGACAATATTTTTAATTCGTCTCGATAGTTTCGAACTACCGATCACACCGGCATGGACGCTTATTCACGAACTTGCATTTTACCTGATTTTTGCAACGCTTATTCTAAACAGAACATTTGGTATAATTATCCTGGCTGCATGGCTGATGACCGGTGGCATAGTTTTTCAATATACCGAAGAAGGCTCAAGATCGGCTTTAACCACTTATTTTTCACCGTTAAATTTTAACTTCCTTATTGGAATGGCAGCCTTTTATGCCTTTCATCGTTTGACAAACATCAATCTCAAGCCGGCTTTTCTGTCCGGTTTAGTCCTGTTTATTTTCGTCTATATTCTGGAAAATCACGGTATCAGCTATCAGCACCTCCAGATCATTTATGCTGTCAGCTTCGGCCTGCTCATTCTGGGGGCGGTGTCTTATGAAAAAAACGGGCTCCGGACTACGAGATTTAAAATTCTCAGCCTGATCGGTGATGCTTCCTACACGATTTATCTGACGCATCTGGCATTTCTCGGCCTGTTCTCTAAAGTGATGATTAAAATATCTGCATATGTTTCGTTCAGTCCGCATTTTATTTACCTCGCGGTCTTCAGCGCAACGATTATTGCCGGATGTTTGCTATATTGGTTCTTAGAGCGGCCGCTCTTACAATATTGCAGAACATTAATGAACAGCAGAAAACAGAGCCGTATACTCATCAAAGCTGTTTAACAGCCGGATTCTCCGGCGCTAATATCAGCTCTTTTAGCACAGTGGTGAACGGCTCGCATTTCTGGTACAACAGACATCCTGATCCTTGATCACAGCTGTGCTGGAATACAGGCCTGTCCACCTTATCTCCCGGTATCTGAGAAGATTTTAAAACAAGACCATCAACAATAGGAGCTTATTGAAATGCTGCCTGAAATTGTTTCGATGAATGAATGGCAATCCGCACTTGAAGAGCAAATCCGTCGGGAAAAAGCTTTTACCCGCGCGCGCGATCAGCTGAATGCACAACGACGGCACCTGCCGATGGTTAAAATCGACAAGACATACTCCTTCACCGGACCTTCAGGTGATGTGAGTCTGGCAGACCTTTTCGAAGGACGGCGACAGCTGATTGTTTATCACTTTATGTTTGCCCCTGAATGGCGGGCGGGTTGCGACGGTTGCTCATGGGTTGTGGATGCAATGACCCATCCCGCACATCTCAACGCACGGGATACATCGCTCGTTTTAATCTCACGCGCACCGTTAGAAAAACTACAAAACTATCAGAAGCGCATGGGCTGGCAATATCCGAACTGGTACTCATCACAGCATAGCGATTTTAATCAGGATATGGGTGCTACACGAAGTGATCCGGCCACACCGGACAAATTGCAGGAAATACACGGTATCAGTGTTTTTCTGCGGGATGGTGGAAATATCTATCGCACCTATTTTACCGGTGCACGCGGGGTCGAATATCTCGGCAGCCTTTGGACCTATCTGGACCTGACTCCTTATGGTCGTCAGGAGTTTTGGGAAGATTCACCAGCCGGATGGCCGCAGACTGAGCCATATGTCTGGAACCGGCGCCACGACGAATATGAGCGCTAAACTGCTCTAAACTGCATTCTCACCGGCTGGCAGATTTTACCAGTCTCTCTCTGAACAAATATGTTCGGGGAGAGACCCGTTTTTGCACTACAAATTAAACGCCGAGATATCTGTCCTGAATATCGGCCGTCATTTCACCGGATATGCCTTGCCAGACCGTGCGTCCACGCTCCAGCACAACACAACGATCCGCCACCGGCAGCAATTCCGACAGCGTTTTGTCGACGACCAGAATGGACTGACCGCGCCGTTTCAGTTCGCGCACAGCCTTCCAGATTTCCAGCCGGATCACTGGCGCAAGGCCTTCGGTCGCTTCATCCAGCACGATCAATTCCGGATTGGTCATCAGCGCCCGACCAACCGCCAGCATCTGCTGCTCACCGCCGGATAAAGTATTCGCCTGTTGCTGGCTGCGCTCTTTCAAACGGGGAAATAATTCATTGACAGACTCAATCGTCCACTCCCCTTTGCGGGCAGACGCCAGCAGATTTTCCGTAACCGTCAGATTTGGAAAACAGCGCCTTCCTTCCGGCACCAGCCCCAGCCCCAGCCGAGCAATACGATAGGGTTGCAGTACGGAGATATTGCGCCCCATAAAACTGATCTTGCCCTGACGTAGCGGCGTCAATCCGAAAACCGAACGGATAGTGGTGGTTTTTCCCATACCGTTGCGTCCCATCAGCGCAACGACCTCACCTTTTTCCACATGCAGATCAATTCCGAAAAGTGCCTGTGAAGCGCCGTAAAATGTCTCTACCTGATTGAGTTCCAGCAACATCAGACCGCCTCCCCGAGATAGGCTTCGCGCACAAGTGCATTGCTGCGGATTTCAGCCACAGTGCCGGTAGCAACCACACGGCCATAAACCAGAACGGAAATCCGGTCGGCCAAAGCAAAAACCGCATCCATATCATGTTCAACCAGCAGTACCGGCACTTCATGGCGTAACTTGTCCAGAAATGCCGTCAGCTGTTTGGAGCCTTCAGGCCCCATTCCGGCCATCGGTTCATCCAGCAGCAGCGCTTTGGAGCGCAGAGCCAATGCAATTGCAATTTCAAGCTGGCGGCGCTCACCATGAGAAAGTTCGGCGCTGGACACCAGCATCCGTGATCCGAGATGAACACGATCCAGAATGGCCGCAGCCTCATCTTTTAAAGCCGCATCCTGCATCACCGGTTTCCAGAAGCGGAAACTGGAACCCTGACATGCCTGCAAAGCCAGCATGACATTTCGCAAGGCGGAAAATTCCGGCATCAGCGAGGACACCTGAAATGTCCGCCCCAGCCCCAACTGCGCACGCTGTGTCACGCCAAGCAAGCCGATATCCTGCCCGTCAAAACGGATTGTGCCACTGTCATGCTTAATCGTACCGGCAATTTGACCAATCAGAGTGGATTTTCCGGCTCCGTTCGGCCCGATCAGCGCATGGATTTCCCCTTTGCGTAAATCCAGACTGACATCATCGGTCGCTTTCAGCCCGCCAAAGCTTTTACGCAGGTTTTTAATGTCCAGAACAGTCTCAGCCATAACGGATTTTCCCTGCAACAAGCCCAATAATGCCGCCACGCGCAAACATCACAACACCAAGTAGGATCAGTCCGAAGAAGAGCTGCCAATGCTCAACCATCCCGCCAAGTGCGAATTCAAACAATACATAAAGCACTGCGCCAATCAGAGGGCCAAACAAACGGCCTGTACCGCCAAGAATAATCAGCACAATCAGTTCACCCGACATATGCCATGACAACATGGACGGGCTGACAAATCGGTTGAGGTCAACAAATAAAGCACCGGCAAGTGCCGTAATCATCGCTGACAATACAAAGGCGACCAGCCTGATACGCAACGGACCAATACCAACGGAAGCCAGCCGCAATTCATTCTGCCGCGCACCCTCCAAAGCTGCACCGAAACGGGAATTACGGATACGTGAAAACAGAAACAGTACTACCATCAAAACGCCGTAAGCGATCAGGAAAAAGCTCAGCGGTTTGAGCGTATTCACGCCGGGAAAATTATTGCGCAATGCGAGCGACAAACCGTCCTCACCGCCATAGGCCGGCCATGAAATCGCGAAGTAATAAATCATCTGCGCGAAAGCCAGTGTAATCATAATGAAATACACGCCCGATGTGCGCAGGCTGATAATTCCGATTGGCAGCGCAACAAGACCGGCAACCAGCATAGCAACAGGCCAGATAATCAGCATCTGGTCACTGCCTGAAATCGTCATTGGCCAGTTCATCAGCGCCGACCCGTCAGCAGCATGGCTGGCCAGAATGCCGGTAATATAGCCGCCGATGCCAAAAAATGCAGCATGGCCGAAAGACACCATACCGCCAAGACCAAGCACCAGATTAAGTCCTGTGGCTGCCAGTGCCAGAATGGCAATACGCGTCACCAGTGAGATATAAAATATCTCGCCCATCTGATTGGCAATCAATGCAATGATTGGCAATGCCAGCGCAAAAACCAGACTTATCAATGTTTCGCGTGTCATTGTGCCTGCTCCTGACATGTCTTACCTGCCAGCATTCGAACTGCATCACAGCATGAAAAAAACATTGTGAAATTATCCATTGGCTGCAAACAATCCCTGTGGGCGCACCGTGAGAATGATCGCCATGACAATATAAATCAGCATAGATGCCAGCGCGGTTCCCGCTGTCGCGGCCTGCGACGGCTCCATAAAGACTGCGAACAGTTTGGGCAGCAAAAAGCGCCCCATCGTATCCACCACGCCGACCAGAACTGCTCCGGCCAGCGCGCCTTTAACCGAGCCGATACCACCGATCACAATCACCACAAAAGCGAGGATCAATACCGGCTCGCCCATGCCGACCTGTACGGATTGCAGCGCCCCGACCAGTGCACCTGCAAGGCCTGCAAGTGCCGCACCTAATGCAAAAACAATCGTGTTGAGCTTTGCAATATCAACGCCCAATGCGCCGATCATTTCACGGTCTGCCTCACCGGCGCGGATGCGCATACCAAGACGGGTTTTTGCAATGAGAAAATACAGCCCGACGGCAACAGCTATACCTGCACCGATAATCGCCAGTCGATATAACTGATATTGCGAACCGCCGGGCAGCGTAACAGAACCCTGCAAAAGCGGCGGAATATCCAGATAAAGCGGGAATGAACCAAAGATCCAGCGCGTCGCATCGGAGAAGATCAGAATTAAAGCGAAGGTGGCCAGAACCTGATCGAGGTGACTGCGATTATATAATCTGCGTATCAGCACCATTTCCATGATTGCACCAGCAGCAGCGGCGGCAATCAGGCTGGCGATGAGCCCGAGCCAGAAAGAGCCGGTTGCCGCAGCCACAACGGCGCAGGCAAATGCGCCGACCATAAATAATGAGCCATGCGCAAGATTGATAACACCCATAACCCCGAAGATCAGGGTCAGGCCGGCTGCCATCAAAAACAGCATAACGCCGAATTGCAACCCGTTGAGTAACTGCTCAATTAAAAGTGCAGAAGACAAAACCGCGTCCGATCTGTTGATTGGTTCTCATAAAATATCTTTGAAAAAAGCCACCTATGCCGCCCGAAGACCTGTTATGGCAACAGTCCGGCCGGTGCTGAAGACAGTCTGAACGCATAGCGGCGACAGTTCACACTGTCGCCGCATCCGGTTGCATCAGAGCTTGCAGTCTTTTGCATAGTTGTCCTGATGATCGGTAAAGCTTGTTGCCACGATCTTATTAGTCAGGACACCGTCTTCCTTGATCACTTCGCGCATATAAATATCCTGAATAGGATGGTTATTATTGCCGAATTTGAACTTGCCGCGAACAGACTTGAAATCCGCCGCTTTCATTGCTGCGCGGAAAGCATCCTTGTCATTCACACTCGCTTTAGCGGCAGCGGACAGGATCAGATTGGCTGCATCATAGCCCTGTGTTGCATAGAGCGAAGGCAGGCGGCCATATTCTTTTTTGAAGGCTTCGACATAGGCTTTATTGGCTTCATTATCGAGATCTTTTGACCAGTGGGAAGAGTTCTTCACACCCACAGCCGCATCACCGATCGCACCGAGCACATCCTGATCGAAGGAGAAGCCGGGGCCGGTGACCGGAATGGTCATGCCCGACTGTGAATATTGCTTCATGAAAGCAATGCCCATGCCGCCCGGCAGGAAGAAATATACTGAATCGGCGCCGGAAGCACGGATTTGAGCAATCTCGGCAGCATAATCGGTCTGGCCGACTTTGGTGTAAATTTCACCGGCCAGTTTGCCTTTATAAAAACGCTTGTAACCGGTCAGAGCATCGGTGCCTGCCGGATAGTTCGGCGCCAGAATAAAGCTGTTTTTATAGCCTGCGGTATTGGCATAATTGCCGACAGCTTCATGCAGATTATCGTTCTGATAGGCTGCATTGAAATAATTAGCATTGCATTTGGCACCGGCCAGCGCAGACGGGCCGGCATTGGTGGAAACATAGATTTTATCCTGCGCAACAACACCTGGCACCACAGCCATGGCCAGATTGGACCAGACGATACCGGTCAGAATATCAACCTTATCGCTCTGCACCATTTTGTCAGCGATCTGCACAGCAAGTTCAGGCTTTTGTGCATCATCTTCAACGATCACACTGACATCTTTATTGCCGGATTGTTTGACCGCCAGCAGAAAGCCGTCACGAATATCAATGCCGAGTCCGGCACCGCCGCCGGAAAGCGTTGTGATCATGCCGATTTTCAGAGGTTCAGCCATTGCAGAACCGGAAAATGCCAACCCCAGACCAAGACAGGCCGTTGATAAGCCAAGAGTAATTCGTTTCATCAGTGTTCCCTCGCGATTATTGTTATTATGCAGTTCAATAATAAAATGCCATTACTTACAAGCCTGCTTTTGCTTCTCCCTCCGCTTTTGCCATTTCCGAAGCAAAATTAAGCCTGTATCCTTATAAACAGAGTAATCTGCGCGTCAGCACATGGTCTGCGTCTGCCAGACCGTCAATGATATTCATATGATGTTTGTCCGGTTCCGCCACTTCATCAATTGAGAGATCAAAACCGCTCCACAAATTAGCCAGCGCCTGATTTTGCCGGATAAATTCCGGCAATTCCGCCGCGCCAACCCATGCTGTCACATCAATACCGTTCAGAGGCTCAAGCAAAGCCGGACTTTCCTTGCGCGCCTGTTCCAAATCGAGCCTGAAATCATCATTCATTTTCAGATTCAGCAAAGGTCGTAAATCACTCAGCGCCGAGATCGGTACGATTTTACGCAAGCGCTGTTGCAGGCTGCGGCTCAGAGGGGTCGTAACTGTTCCCATACGCGCAACCAGATGCCCGCCCGCTGAATGCCCTGTCAGATGTAACAGGCCTGCAACCATTGATGCAGCCTGCACAATCGCCATACCAATTTCAGCAGTAATTTCACCGATCTTCGCTTGCGGGCAAAGTGTATAAGACGGGATCGCTACGGCAAAACCATGTGCAACGGCACCGGCAGCAAGATAAGTGAAATAGGATTTGTCAAAGCGCACCCAATAGCCGCCATGCACAAACACAACCAACCCGCGCGGCTGCCCCTGCGGCATCACAATATCCAGAAGATTACGCTCTTCCGACCCATAGCGCACATCAGCGATCAGCCGGTTTTGTGCCTGCATCTGCTCGCGAAAACTTTGTGATCTTTGCTGCCATTGCGGAGGAAATTGCGCAGAATTCGGGACATGCAGCACATTCGAATAGGCCAGATCCCAGTCTTTATTGGCTGGACTATCCGGTTCAGCGGGCGCGGTTTTTAAAACCGGTTCTGCCGCTCTGATCTGCATTCCCCGTTCCTCCGTCATGACTGCCTCTCAAATATCTCCATAAATAAAAAATAATTTCAAGCATGAAATTTCATACTTGAAATTATTTTTGTAAGTGACACCATAAAAGAAATCAGTCGCCCCGCGAATGCAGAAATCTTTGCAGGCGGCAACGGAGTGAAACCATGAAAAGTGCCGAAAACCAGCAGCAAACAGTGGCAGGCGGGCGTGCTTCCGATAAGCAAAGCCTGCGCAACTGGCTGAAACTTCTCAAATCGACAAAGCATGTTGAAGCGGTCATCCGCGAAAAACTGCGTCAGGAATTTGATACGACCCTGCCCCGTTTCGACGTGATGGCAGCGCTGTACCGGTTTGAAAGCGGCCTCAAAATGACTGAATTGTCTGCGGCCTTGCGGGTTTCCAATGGCAATGTCACCGGTATTGTTGAACGGCTGGTCAGTGATGGTTCCGTTTTGCGGGTTCCGGTTGCAGGCGACAAGCGCGCCATGCTGGTGCGCCTTACCCAGAAGGGGCGCGAAGAGTTTGAAGCCATGGCCGCAGCCCATGAGCAGTGGATCAGCGAGATTTTCAGCGTGCTGTCACCGGCACAATCGGCAGAACTGGTTACAGTGATCGACACAATCGAACATGCGCTGGCCTTGCAGGACGAGCACGACCATCTGGCTTAACCGGCATCAGCACATTCGAATAATCAGGATATCCGTTACGAAAAATACACATCATCTGCCGCCATTTTTTAAAAAATAACGACGCGGGCAAAAGCTCGCAGGGGAACAAAAAATGCTTGGACCAACGGCGCATACAGACCATTTTACCAGAAATAACCTGCCTCCGGTTGAGGACTGGCCGGAACTGTCATCCGGCGGCATCACCTATCCCGAATGGCTCAATGCCGGATATGAACTTTCCGATGCCATGGTGGAAAAAGGTTTCGGCGACCATACAGCGCTGATCGGCAACGGGCGGCGACGCACCTATAAGGAACTCACCGACTGGAGCAACCGCATTGCCCATGTGCTGGTTGAAGATTACGGCGTGCAGCCCGGTAATCGCATCTTGATCCGTTCTGCCAATAATCCGGCCATGGTTGCCTGCTGGCTGGCAGCTACCAAAGCCGGCGCGGTCGTGGTCAATTCCATGCCGATGTTGCGTCCAGATGAACTGACAAAAATCGTCAATAAAGCAGAAATCTCGCTGGCGCTGTGTGACACGCGACTGCTGGAAGATTTGCAGATTTGCGCGGCAAAAAGCCCTTTTCTTAAAACAGTGATCGGCTTTGACGGCACCGCCAATCACGATGCGGAACTTGACCATGCGGCTCTCAACAAGCCGGTGCGTTTTGATGCGGTAAAAACCGGACGCGATGATGTGGCACTGTTGGGCTTTACCTCCGGCACAACCGGTGAGCCGAAGGCCACCATGCATTTTCACCGTGATCTGCTGCTGATTGCCGATACTTATGCGAGGGAAGTGCTGAATGTGCAGCCGGACGATATTTTTGTCGGCTCACCACCACTTGCTTTCACCTTTGGTCTGGGCGGACTGGCCATTTTCCCGCTGCGTTTCGGGGCAGCCGCGGCACTGCTGGAACAGGCGACACCGCCTAAGATGATCGAGCTGATTGAAACCTATAAGGCGACCATCAGCTTTACAGCCCCGACAGCCTATCGCGTGATGTTGCAGGCAATGAATGAGGGTGCCGACCTGTCATCCTTGCGCATTGCGGTTTCAGCGGGGGAAACCCTGCCCGCCCCGATTTATGAGGCATGGGTAGAGAAGACCGGCAAACCGATGCTGGACGGGATCGGCGCGACCGAAATGCTGCATATTTTTATCAGCAACCGTTTAGGCGATTCCGGACCCGGCCGCACAGGCAAGCCCGTTACCGGTTATCAGGCCAAAATCGTTGATGAAAATATGCAGGAAGTGCCGCGCGGGGAAATTGGCCGTCTGGCAGTGCGCGGCCCGACCGGCTGCCGTTACCTCGCGGATACACGCCAGAAGGCCTATGTGCGCGATGGCTGGAATCTGACCGGCGACAGTTTCTTTCAGGATGCGGACGGCTATTTCCACTTTGCCGCCCGTGCAGATGATATGATTATTTCTGCAGGTTATAATATCGCAGGCCCCGAAGTTGAGGCCGCCCTCCTCGCCCATGCAGATGTGCAGGAATGCGCGGTGATCGGCGTGAATGATGAAGAGCGCGGCCAGATTGTTGAAGCGCATATTGTGCTTCGCAATGGTGCTCAGCCATCTCCTGAAACGGTCAAAGCCTTACAGGATCACGTTAAAAAGCTGATCGCACCCTATAAATATCCCCGCTCTGTCCGTTTTGTCGACGCGCTGCCGAAAACCGTAACCGGCAAAATCCAGCGCTTCATGCTGCGCAAGCAAGGCTGAGCGCATCATGCAAATTTATCACTTGACCAAATCCATTCCATCCATATGTTTTAAGTATAAAATAAATTATGCGCCGATACCTGATACCACCGCACATCATAAAAATGACTGTGGCCGTATAACGGGAAACAGAGCATTCAAGGGGAGAATTTGACCATGCGTATCGTTTGTATCGGTGGCGGTCCGGCCGGACTGTATTTTGCCCTGTTGATGAAAAAGAACCATCCTGAGCATCACATCCGCGTGGTCGAGCGCAACAAACCCTATGACACCTTCGGCTGGGGCGTTGTGTTTTCCGATGCGACAATGGAAGCGATGAAGGTCTGGGATGAAACCAGTGCGGCGGAAATTCAGGACGCGTTCAACCATTGGGACGATATTGAAGTGCTGTTCAAAGGCACACGCCAGCGCACAAGCGGTCATGGTTTTGTCGGTATCGGTCGCAAAAAACTGCTGAATATTCTGCAAAAACGCTGTGAAGATCTGGGCGTTGAGCTGATATTTGAAACCGATGTGGATGCAGATACGCAATATCCCGATGCTGATCTGATTATCGCCTCTGACGGGCTGAATTCTAAAATCCGTCACCGCTATGCCGATATATTCGAGCCGGATATGATCGTGCGGCCAAACCGTTATATCTGGCTTGGCACCAATAAGCTCTTTGACGCCTTTACCTTTGATTTCCGCAAGACGGATCATGGCTGGTTTCAGGCGCATATTTACAAATTCGACGACAAGACCTCGACTTTCATTATCGAGACCACAGAAGAAGCCTATCAGGCGCATGGTCTTGACGAGATGTCACAGCAGGATTCCATCTCTTTCTGCGAGAGCCTTTTCTCGGAAGTGCTGGAAGGTGCACCGCTGATGACCAATGCGCGGCATTTGCGCGGCTCGGCATGGCTGAATTTCAACCGGCTGATCTGCGGCAAGTGGAGCCATTATAACGGCAATTCCCATGTGGTGCTGATGGGCGATGCTGCCCATACCGCTCATTTTGCCATCGGCTCCGGCACCAAACTGGCGATTGATGATGCGATTGAACTGACCAACCAGTTTAACCTGCACGGTCATGACAAAAGTCATATTCCTGCAGCGCTGGAAACCTATGAGGAAATCCGCCGTGTGGATGTGGCACGCATTCAGAATGCTGCACGCAATGCGATGGAATGGTTTGAGGTGGTTGGCCGGCGCTATGCGGATCATTTTGAGCCGGAGCAATTCATGTATTCCATGCTGACACGCTCACAGCGTATCAGCCATGAAAACCTGCGTCTGCGCGATAAAAACTGGTTGCAGGGCTATGAAAACTGGTTTGCCAAAAAATCAGGCCTGCCGGTAGAGAGCAACAGCAGTACACGTCATGTGCCACCGATGTTCACGCCCTATCAGCTGCGCGGTGTAACCTTGGCGAACCGTATCGTCATGTCGCCGATGGCGATGTATTCGGCAACCGATGGTCTGATCAATGATTTCCATATGGTGCATCTCGGTTCCCGTGCACTCGGCGGTGCCGGTCTGATCTTTGCGGAAATGACCTGCGTTTCCCCTGATGCGCGTATCACTCCGAATTGTCTGGGACTGTGGAACGAAGAGCAGCGCGACGGCTGGAAGCGTCTCGTCGATTTTGTGCATCAGAACAGCGATGCCAAAGTGGCTATTCAGCTGGGTCATGCAGGGCGCAAAGGCGCTACCAAACCCGCATGGGAGGGCATTGACCAGCCGGTTGATGAAGCAAACGGCTGGCCACTGATTTCGGCCTCGGCTGAGCCTTATCTGGTCAACAGCCAGAAGCCGAAGCCTATGACGCGCGAAGATATGGATCGGGTAATTGCTGATTTTGTGCGCGCGACTGAGCTTGCCGCAAGTACCGGCGCAGACTGGCTGGAACTCCATGCCGCACATGGTTATCTGCTCTCCAGTTTCCTCTCGCCGCTGACCAATCAGCGTGAAGATGAATATGGAGGCAGCCACACCAATCGTGCGCGTTTTCCGCTGGAAGTGTTCAAGGCCATTCGCGCGGTCTGGCCGCAGGATAAGCCGATTTCGGTGCGTCTCTCCTGCCATGACTGGGCGGAAGGCGGCAATACGCCTGATGATGCAGCAATTTTTGCGCAGTTGTTTAAAGATGCCGGTGCCGATCTCATCGACTGTTCGTCCGGTCAGGTCGTTAAACATGAAAAACCGGTTTATGGCCGTCTGTTCCAGACCCCGTTTTCAGACAAAATCCGCAATGAGATAGGCATCCCGACAATTGCTGTTGGTGCGATATCGGAAGCCGATCACGCCAATTCGGTAATCTCCGCAGGGCGTGCCGATCTTTGCGCCGTGGCCCGCCCGCATCTCGCAGACCCCGCTTGGGTATTGCATGAAGCGGCAAAAATCGGGCTGACCTCCGTGCCATGGCCGAAGCAATATTACTCCGGCAAAACCCAGTATGAAACCAATCTGGCTCGTGAAGCCGCTGCGGCTGCCGCACTGAAATAACCAGAATGAGACCGGATATGAGCAATAATAAATTCCACGGCAGACATGTTTTAATCACCGGCGCGGGCAGTGGCATCGGTGCGGCAATTGCCCGTGACTTTGCTTTGTCCGGTGCCAATGTCACTTTGTCCGGCAGGCGGCATGAGCCTCTGGCGGCACTGGCCGCGGAACTCGATCAGGCTGCGGGACGCAAAACCTGTTTTGTCGCCAGCGGTTTTGACGTGACGAATACGCAGGCGATCAGCACAGGTTTGCAGGCGGCACAAGCGGCTTTCGGGCCCGTGAGTATTCTTATCAATAATGCCGGTGAAGCGCCCTCCGCACCCTTTGAAAAAACCAGCCTCGAGATGTGGTCGCAGGTACTTGCGGTTGATCTGACCGGTGTTTTTCAGGTGGCACAGGCCGTGCTGCCCGATCTGAAGGCCTATGGCACAAATGCGCGTATCATCAATATTGCATCCACGGCAGGGTTGACCGGCTATGCCTATGTCTCGGCCTATTGCGCTGCAAAACATGGTGTAATCGGCCTCACCCGCGCTTTGGCGCTGGAGCTCGCAACAAAAGGCATTACCGTCAATGCCGTTTGTCCCGGTTTTACCGATACGCCGATTATCCGTGAAGCCATTGCACAGATCATGCAAAAAACCGGTCGCTCTGAAGAAGAAGCACTGGCGCATTTTGTAAAAGCCAATCCGCAAAACCGGCTGATTAAACCGGAGGAAGTGGCACACACAGTCTTATGGCTGGCATCCCCTGATGCCGCCTCAATTAACGGACAGGCAATTGCAATTGCCGGTGGCGAGGTATTGGCAGGATGAGCGAACAAATCATCAGCATGAACAGTCATCTGAAAGCTTTTAAAAATTATCAGGCACAGCATTTTCTGTGGGAGGTGAGTGAAGACGGGCGCGTTGCCACCCTCACGCTCAACCGCCCTGATCGTAAAAACCCGCTGACCTTTGAAAGCTATGCGGAGCTACGTGATCTGTTCCGCGATTTGGCCTATGCATCGGATATTCGTGCCGTAGTGGTGACCGGAGCGGGCGGTAATTTCTCTTCCGGCGGTGATGTCTTCGAGATCATCGAACCTTTGACCAAAATGCCGATGCCGGAACTCCTGGCCTTCACCCGCATGACCGGCGATGTGGTAAAAGCCATGCGCAAATGTCCTCAGCCGGTGATCGCGGCTGTAGACGGGATTTGCGCCGGTGCCGGTGCCATTCTGGCAATGGCCTCAGACCTGCGTCTTGCCACCCATGAGGCGAAAACCGCATTCCTGTTTACCCGCGTCGGCCTTGCCGGTGCGGATATGGGTGCTTGCGGAATTCTGCCCCGCATTATCGGTCAGGGTCGTGCGGCAGAGCTGCTTTATACCGGCCGTTTCATGTCGGCCACCGAAGGCAAAGACTGGGGTTTCTACAACCATCTGCATGATGGTGAAAACCTGTTGGCAGAGGCACAAAAACTCGCCAAAACCCTCGCTGACGGCCCTTATTTTGCACATGGCATTACCAAAACCATGCTGGCTCAGGAATGGGCGATGGGTATTGATGAAATGATTGAATCGGAAGCGCAGGCGCAGGCCATCTGCATGGCGACACAGGATTTCCGCCGTGCATTTGAGGCCTTTGCCGCCAAACGCCGCCCTGAATTTGAAGGGAACTGAACCATGTCAGATACAGCTTGCCGCGAAGCCCCCGTTCATGAACACCTGGAACTACCGTTTTTTGAGCAGCAGCAACGCGACTTCGCACAAAAACTCGATGAATTTGCCGCATCCGGTGTTTTAAAAAACATCGATCACCACGACACAGATGCTGCCTGCCGTAAACTGGTGAAACTGCTTGGGCAAGCCGGATTGCTCGATAGTGTTACGGGCAACAGCGGCAAGACCGAGATTGACTCCCGCTCGGTCTGTCTGGCGCGCGAAACACTGGCATGGCATGACGGATTGGCGGATTTTGCCTTTGCCATGCAGGGGCTTGGCACCGGCGCGATCGGCCTTGCCGGATCGGATGCATTAAAGCAGCATATTCTGCCAAAAATCTCTTCCGGCGAATGGCTTTCTGCCTTTGCCCTGTCGGAGAAAGAAGCCGGTTCCGATGTCGCCGCCATGCAATGCGCCGCAGCACAGGACGGCGATGATTATATTCTCAACGGCGAGAAAACCTGGATTTCCAATGGCGGCATCGCGGATGTTTACACTGTCTTTGCCCGCACAGGTGAAGCTGCGGGCACACGCGGCATCTCGGCCTTTGTGGTCTATGCCACTGATCCGGGCTTTTCTATTGCTGAGCGGCTTGAGGTGATTGCGCCGCATCCGCTCGCTACAATCCGTTTTGAGAATTGCCGTATCCCCGCTTCACGGCGTTTGGGTGCAGGCGGCGAAGGTTTTAAAATTGCCATGCGCACGCTGGATATTTTCCGCGCTTCCGTGGCAGCCGCCGCCCTTGGCTTTGCCCGCCGCGCCTTGGATGAAGCTCTCAACCATGCGCGTAACCGGCAGATATTTGGCGCAACACTCAGCGATCTGCAACTAACACAGGCAGCGCTTGGCGATATGGCGACAGAACTGGAGGCCGCAACTCTGCTGACCTACGGCGCCGCATGGCGTCGCGATGTGCAGAAACTGCCAACCACGCAACAGGCGGCGATGGCGAAAATGGCTGCGACGGAATCTGCCCAGATGATTATTGACCGCGCTTTACAGATGTTTGGCGGACGTGGTGTGCAAAGCGGTGCAATTACCGAAAAGCTCTATCGGGAAATCCGTAGCTTGCGCATTTATGAAGGGGCGACAGAGGTTCAGAAACTGATTATCGCCCGCGAATTGCTGAAAACGGTTTAAAGGGCGGATCATGGCTTTTCACACCACAAAACCCTTGCGGTTCGGCGATTGCGATCCTTCGGGCATCGCTTATTTTCCGTCTTATCTGAATATTCTGATCGGGGTTCTGGAAGACTTCTTCGCCTCAATCGGCGCGGACTGGAAAAGCCTCAATCATGACCGGAAAATCGCAACACCAACAGTGCGGCTTGATCTGACTTTTGTAAAACCCGGCTTCCATGCCGACCTGCTGGACTCCACGCTTAAAGTCACTGCGGTTGGCGGCAGTTCGCTCTCGCTCGACCATGAAGTGCGCGCCAATGGCGATCTGTTATGGACGGCGAAACACAAGCTCGTCGCCACCTCAAGCACAACTCATAAAGCCCGCGCATGGCCCGATGATATCCGCGCCGCGCTTCTCAATCATCTGGAGACAGTTCATGCATAAGATTTTACAGCCGGATAACTGGGTTGCCCCGATCGGCTATTCCAACGGCATCTCGGCACGCGGGCGCACCATTTTTATCGGTGGCCAGATCGGCTGGAATGAACAATGTGAATTTGAAACCGATGATTTTGTCGAGCAAGTTCACCAGACCCTGAAAAACATCGTCGCCATTCTCGCAGTAGATGGTGCAGGGCCGGAACATATTACCAGCATGACCTGGTATTTCACCGACAAGCAGGAATACAAAGCCAATATGCGTGGCCTTGGTCAGGCCTATCGCGATGTGATCGGCAAACATTTTCCGGCGATGGCGGCGATCCAGGTGGCAGGGCTGATTGAAGATCGTGCCAAGATCGAGATTCAGGCCACAGCTGTCGTGCCAGACTGAAGTAATTGCCTGAGTAAGCGACTGAAAATCCGGACAGGACATATAATGCACAGCCCTTCTGACACGCAGCAGCCGATCAGTTTTTCATCTGCCGTTACCGGTGTGGTGCAGGATGGTGTGTTGCATCTCACACTGGCAAATCCACCGGTGAACGCGATTTCAGCCGCCATCCGCGAAGGACTAATGCAGGTGCTGGACTTGGCGGAGAAGTCTGCCGAGATCCGCGCGCTCACTCTGCGTGGTGCAGGCAAATTCTTTGCTGCCGGTGCGGATATCAAAGAGTTTGATCTGCCGCCGAGCAAGCCGACTTTGCCACAGGTGACAGCACGGATTGAAGCATCCGCTAAGCCGGTGATTGCCGCCATTAATGGTGCTGCTCTTGGCGGCGGGTGCGAGATTATCCTCGCCTGCCATTACCGGCTGGCTGTTGAAAAGGCCAAATTCGGCCTGCCAGAAGTAAAACTCGGGCTTGTGCCGGGTGCGGGCGGAACCCAACGTCTGCCACGGCTGACCGGCCTTGATGTTGCAATCGACATGATCGCATCGGGCAAAACTATTTCCGCACAGGAAGCGCTGCAGAATGGCCTGATTGATGAAATCACAACACCTGAGAACCTGACTTATGCGGCACAAAAGGCAGCACAGTACCATACGGGCAAAGAACCCCGCCGCACATTGGCTTTGTCTGTTCAGCCTGCAAACACTGAACAGACAGCGGCAAAAATTCTTGCCAAAGCGCGTGGACGTTTAGCCCCTACCGAGGCCGTGCGTCTGGTATCACTGGCGGCAACACTCTCTGCCGAACAAGCTTTGGCCGAAGAACGCGCCACATTTCTGCGCCTTCGTGAAAGCGATGAAGCTAAAGCCTTGCGGCATGTGTTTTTTGCCGAACGCGAAGCCGGAAAGCATGATCTGCCTGCCGGTACAGTGCCACGGCCGGTTGCTACAATCGGCATTGCCGGCACGGGTATGATGGGCTCGGCAATTGCGGTTGCGGCCCTTGCCGCTGGCTATCAGCTTATCGGCTATGAGCCGACACAGGAAGCGGCAGA
Source organism: Ochrobactrum sp. SFR4 (assembly GCF_019730395.1). Lineage (NCBI taxonomy): Bacteria > Pseudomonadati > Pseudomonadota > Alphaproteobacteria > Hyphomicrobiales > Brucellaceae > Ochrobactrum > Ochrobactrum sp. SFR4. Next base: position 48,841 of record NZ_JAAPBB010000018.1, read on the forward strand.
TGCCGGTCTTGTCCGCATCACAGCACTGCTGAACAAGCAGTTTCAGTCCGGCCGCCTCAGTGAACAGGCGCTAGAACAGCAGCGAGCAAATTGCACAGTCAGTGTTGATCTCAACGCGCTTGCCGGTGCTGATCTGGTGAT
>NZ_JAAPBB010001427.1:0-234 GCF_019730395.1 Ochrobactrum sp. SFR4
CAGTGGTGGTTTTCGCTTGGCTTTAACGGAACTTCTATAGTACCGGTGCGATAATCCTCTATCTTCGGGTCGCCACCTACAGCTTGCCAATAACCGATATCAGGATGATAAAAACCTTTTTCCATTACTTTAACTCCATCCACCTCTGTAGCGCAGCTGTTCGTTCTCTGGCTATGTAGTACCACCCATTCGGCACAATTATGGTAACCGTATTGGCACCAATATTACCTTGGG
>NZ_JAAPBB010001428.1:0-233 GCF_019730395.1 Ochrobactrum sp. SFR4
AATGGGGGGCGATGTCAGCCGGTTTGTGCCGCCTGTTATAGAAAACGCCCTTCGCACAAAGCTCAAAAAATAAGATCAGCCTTAAACAGGAAAAATCATGTCCTTTTTGCGTAAATTACTGGCCGTCACGGCTTTTCTCGCATTTTCAGCCACTGCCGCATTACAGCCAGCCAATGCGCAGACCGCAGATCCTGAAAACACAGTGGTTCTGACCCTGAAAGACGGCGATGTAA
>NZ_JAAPBB010001429.1:0-233 GCF_019730395.1 Ochrobactrum sp. SFR4
GTGATGTGCAAAGCCGATCCTTATTTATTATGAGTGCGTTTTTTGACGCAGGCCTGCTCGTGATATAGAAATTACTGCCTATTCATGGCATGAGGGGCGCATTCTGTATGGCATGAAGCGCCATTTGGCTCGTTGCTTTTTATTGTTTTTATGCGCTAACCCCGTCGGGGCACTTACAAGGCATCATCGTGGTTTCAGTATTATCAGCTCAGGCAAAACAAACTCAGCGTCAT
>NZ_JAAPBB010001430.1:0-233 GCF_019730395.1 Ochrobactrum sp. SFR4
CAATCTGCGCCAGATTTGTGTAATAGCTGATATCACTGAGCTGCTCGACTGCCGATTGCGGATGCCTCCATGCCGCTCGGTGATGCCCGCAACCGAATATAAACAGATTAAGGTGCATTTCCCGCATCAGTTTTTTACCAATCCGCCATCAACAATCAGATTTTGACCGGTCACAGAACGCGCCCATGGCGATGCAAAGAACAGCGCGGTATCGGCGAATTCCGCAGGTGTCT
>NZ_JAAPBB010001431.1:0-233 GCF_019730395.1 Ochrobactrum sp. SFR4
CAATGGGTGCGTTTCCCGATTGAACTGCTGGTTCTGCTCTGCTTGCTGATCGGTATTGTGCCGACGCTGATCGTCGGGCCGTTCCTGCATGCCGCAGTTCTCTCCGTGCTTGGCAGTGAGACGCCGCAATATAGTCTTGCGATCTGGCACGGCTTTAACGTGCCACTGCTGATGAGTGTCATTGCATTGCTCGGCGGTACAGTGATTTTCATGCTGATGAAGAATTATCTGGC
>NZ_JAAPBB010001432.1:0-233 GCF_019730395.1 Ochrobactrum sp. SFR4
GCAATGATCGGCTTGCGGATTGCACTGACGCCCTCTGCCTCTCCCAGAAAATCCTGACCATAGGCCTCGGCAAAAGTCAGGTTCTGCATTTCTTTAATATCAGCGCCCGCAGCAAATGCCTTTTCCGAACCGGTGAGAACAATCGCGCCGATTGCATCATCCTTATCAAAAGCACGCAGAGCATCTGTCAGCTCACTCACCAGTTGTGAATTCAGTGCATTGAGCGCCTGTGG
>NZ_JAAPBB010001433.1:0-233 GCF_019730395.1 Ochrobactrum sp. SFR4
CGGATTATAGGCCACGCCAAAGCGTTTTGCCTCCGGCAGCAGCTTTTTGGTAAAGGCCATAATGGCAGCAACATCTTGCAAATCGGTTGCACCGGTCATGCCTTTATCACCGGCATCCCATGAGGGAACCAGTTTTGCTTCCACCGGATCGGTCACGGCGGCAAAGACCACAGGGATATCCGAACCCCACAGTGCTTTCTTGGCAACCTGCGAGACCGGTGTTGTAATCGTAT
>NZ_JAAPBB010000175.1:0-483 GCF_019730395.1 Ochrobactrum sp. SFR4
ACATCAACAGTTTTTTAAAAGAACCCTGTGGTGCCGCATTGGCATAAAGTCCGAATAATAACAGCAGCAAAAAGCCGCCATGAACGGAGCGTACGACCTGACTTGGCAGCGGCGAATAGGCCGCTGTCCAGAGCTGGAATACGGAAAAAGCGACGGCAATAGCAAACAGCACACGGGCACCGGAGCTGACGCCCCAACCCGGAATGTGCTCGGCTGATTCAACCGCATTGGTTTCTGATGAAGACATGAATTTAAAACCGCGTAAAATGATATCAATAAGCGCAGAAGGCAGCCGCACTACCCGTTTTAGCAACAGATAATGCGGCGCTCATAATTTGCTTCAGACGGGTGTCCCCGCAATTAAGGCGTTGTTATTCAATGCCTTTTTCTTTGTAGTAACGCATTGCACCCGGATGGATCGGGGTCGGAGAAACAATGGTGTTTTTATCAAGCTTGATCATTTTCGCAGCCGAGTGTGCCGCA
>NZ_JAAPBB010001434.1:0-233 GCF_019730395.1 Ochrobactrum sp. SFR4
TTCGCGCACATCAGGCTGCGCTACGGTCACAATACTTTGTCCTGCCGATACAACCTGTCCGACCTCGACATTCACAGCTGAAACCACACCGGAAAAATCAGGCTTCAACTGTGCAAAACCACGTTCATCCTCAGCCTTGCGCAAAGCAGCTTTGGCCTTCTCCAATCCGGCGGCAGCGGTATCGCGTGCCTGTTTGGCATTGTCATAAAGTGCCTGAGAAATACTACGCGTTG
>NZ_JAAPBB010001435.1:0-233 GCF_019730395.1 Ochrobactrum sp. SFR4
CAAGGCTGTGTCTCCTTCACATGGTGCACGGCGTCTGAGATGGAAATCAGATTGCCAACCGCGTGCTGCTCGTCCTGATATTGACGCGCCTTTGAAGCCAGTGCAGTTGCGCTCATGCCGCTTTCATCGCGGTTAGTTGCAGGAATGTCGCCAAGCGTTGAAGGTTCGGCAATAACCGGCAGCGATGAGACAAGGGCATTGAATTTCTCAAGACCACCTTCCAGCGAACACAT
>NZ_JAAPBB010001436.1:0-233 GCF_019730395.1 Ochrobactrum sp. SFR4
CCATTTCCGGCATAACCACGTCAGAAACAATAATATCGACCTTACCTTCAAGTTCTTCAAGCACTTCCAGCGCCTCAACGCCGGACGATGCCTCGTGAACTGTATAACCTCGTGTCTGCAGCGCACGGACACCGCCCATACGCACTGCATCTTCATCTTCAACCAGAAGAACTGTTGCCGAACCGGAGAGATCAGCCTGTTTTTCTGCTTTCTTTTCAACAGGTGCAGGCTTT
>NZ_JAAPBB010001437.1:0-233 GCF_019730395.1 Ochrobactrum sp. SFR4
TGCCAGGTTGTTTGAGGTAGGGGGGCGTTTCCCGCGTGAATTTATTGCTTACGCTGTCTAAACCTATCACCGATTTGCATTGAGCACGGCCGATGTGGAAGATCTCCTTGCTGAGCGTGGCGAGTTTGTCAGCCGAGAAACCGTTTGCGTCTGGATTAATCGCTTCGGTCGCCATTTAGCCGACTGTATCCGCAGGAGTCTACCAAAGCCAAAAGACAAGTGGCACCTTGATG
>NZ_JAAPBB010000176.1:0-482 GCF_019730395.1 Ochrobactrum sp. SFR4
GAAGCTGCCATGCCGCGCGGAAACAACAGGGCAATGCACAAATGTTGCACCGGTATCACGCATAATCGCCAGATCATCGCCTTTGCGGCCGACATTGCGGGAGCCGCAAACATACTCGCCATGCGGTAGCAATGAGCGGTCAGACAACAGACCAAGCGAATTCAGCCATTCAAGCGGGCTAAGACCATAGGCATCAACAATCCGGTTAAACTCTGTATCGGATTGGCAGCAATGCAGACGGAACGGGATGTCGAGATCCTGTGAGGCCTGCACTGTCCGTTTGAGAAGCTCAGGCGTGCAGGTCTCAATCCGATCCGGCGCCAGCATTGCTTTTACCAAGGAAGATGAGCGGCTTTCCATTTGTTCAGCAAATGCAAGCGCATCCTGAAAATTCTTTAGCCCACGTGCCTCATCAAAATAGAATTCAATGCTGCCGTCATCCTGAACAAATGTATTACCCGTTCTGTAGGCAGGGCCAAGAT
>NZ_JAAPBB010001438.1:0-233 GCF_019730395.1 Ochrobactrum sp. SFR4
CAAATGTGCCGACCGGCATTTTATAGCGCTCTTCAAACTTGGTTTTATAGGCAGTTACCAGTGGCTGTTGAGGATCATCTTTGCTGAGAAGGTCTGCAACCAGCAAAGCAGTACCCGGCAGGCGCACGCCATCCGCAGCCTGCTTACCGGCCAGTTCAATAAAGCCGGAAGAGGCAACGCCATGCGACTGATACAGCGGCAGCTCAATGCCGAGCTGATGATAGTTACGGGTT
>NZ_JAAPBB010001439.1:0-233 GCF_019730395.1 Ochrobactrum sp. SFR4
ATAGAGTGAACTATTTGGAATGTCAACTACTAGTTAGAATGTAAAATATTTTCTATTTTTGCTTGTTGTTTGTGTCGGTAGATTTGGCAGCAAAAAAGCGTGATTTTGCCAAGAGCAGAAATTTCAAAATTTCAATTCTGCTATACAAATTTTCTCTTATCGAGAAAGAGCCATTATCTGAAATTGTGGATTTGTTTTAATGTGATCAAATATGGTGAGAATCTGTGTTAGGT
>NZ_JAAPBB010001440.1:0-233 GCF_019730395.1 Ochrobactrum sp. SFR4
GAAAGTTCTTCTTCGGTCTTATGCCAAAGATCATGTGCTTCATCTGCGAGATGAAGCGCGATTTCCGCCACATGGGGCGGATGGTGAATACCGGTATTGGCAAGGATAAATTGCGTTGCGCGCGTCGCGTCGGAGATCAGGAGGGGCATAGGCGCTCCGGATCAAGCAGCGGATAAGCTACTGCAAAAGCAGAACGCTTCCTAAATAGTGTTTGGGTTGCGTTCTGCATCTTT
>NZ_JAAPBB010001441.1:0-233 GCF_019730395.1 Ochrobactrum sp. SFR4
TAACCAAAGTTTTCTCACCGGAATATTTGCGCAGATTATCAATGAAATGCCGCTCGGTAGCCTCATCCATGGCGGCTGTCGGCTCATCCAGCAGCAAAACAGAAGGATTGCGGATCAGTAATCTTGCCAGCAATAGAGACTGTTTCTGGCCGCCGGAAAGGCCAAGCCCGCCCTCCAGCACAATATGATCCAGTCCTTTAGGTAATTTGCGGATAAATTCATCCGCACCGACC
>NZ_JAAPBB010001442.1:0-233 GCF_019730395.1 Ochrobactrum sp. SFR4
TTGCTGAGAGAGTTTTCCCTTCTGCTCTGCTATGAAGTGACCCGTGATCTCGATCTGACAACCACCATGATCGAGACCCCGTTGCAACCAATGGAATCGCCGATCCTTGACGGCAAGAAACTGGTTTTCGCATCCATCCTGCGTGCAGGTAACGGTCTTCTGGAAGGTATGCTGGATCTGGTACCGGCGGCACGCGTTGCCCATATCGGTCTCTACCGCGACCACAAAACCAT
>NZ_JAAPBB010001443.1:0-233 GCF_019730395.1 Ochrobactrum sp. SFR4
GGCTGAAAGATGTTTTCGAAATGGCTGATGATCTGGATATGGTTCTGCTTAGCATTGGTGGCATTGAGACTGCCAGCAGCACATCTTATCGCGTTGGTCTGATTGATGATGTGCAGAAGCGCTCATTGCTCGAAAATGGTGCGGTCGGCGACATGCTGTTTCATTTCTATGATTGCAACGGCGAGATAGTGTCCGATCCGGTGCATGAGCGGGTGATGTCGGTCAGCATGGAT
>NZ_JAAPBB010001444.1:0-232 GCF_019730395.1 Ochrobactrum sp. SFR4
ATCGCCCGCTCAATTCGAACAGATAACCGCCGAAACGAGATAAAGAGGCGGAAATAAAACGGGACAAGTCCAGAGTGTCGACAGGCCGACACCAAGATCTTCAGCAACTTCACGCCGGGTCCGACCGCTCGTCTCGGCCAGACGGACAGCCTCATGTTCAAATTCCTTCGTAAAGGGCACTCGCTTCGTCATAAAGGTTTCCTTTCAACTCATGAAAACCTCTCCACTTTTG
>NZ_JAAPBB010001445.1:0-232 GCF_019730395.1 Ochrobactrum sp. SFR4
GGGTGCAAATCCTGCATAAAAATGGTTGGTTGATTTGACCACAAGGATGGCTTTCTCCGGCGGATGAATGCCTAAATTGGTGAAAATATCCGGTTCAAATGTCTGCGTCCGGTTGGTGTTGAGGATGATATCAATTTCAGTATCCTGAATGCGCACGACCGCCGCTGCACCGAGCGGTACACGACTGGGGCCAAAACTCTGCCATCCTTTGTCAACGATTTTAACAACCGTC
>NZ_JAAPBB010000177.1:0-481 GCF_019730395.1 Ochrobactrum sp. SFR4
GCCCGACTTCATAAAGTGTTTGCTTGGTCAAACCCGCATCAGAAACAGCGGTGGATTTTACCATAGGCGCTGTAAGGACGCGATCGCCGAACTGGGCACGCAGGAAGCCTGCAATCTGTGCCTGAGGACCGTCATTCGGTTCATAGCGGGTAATGAGATAGCGCAGGAAGTCGAAATTGAGTGTGCCGCCGGCTTCACGTACAACCGAAAGCAAATCCGATGTCATGAAAAGAAACTGGCTCATTGAGGCAACGTCGAGCATCTGCGGATGTACGGTAACGATCACCGATGTTGCCGCGCAAAGTGCAGACAAGGTCAAAAAGCCGAGTTGCGGCGGACAATCGATAACCACTACATCATAATCATCCGCTACAGATTGCAGGGCAGCCTGTACACGGGTGAAGAACATGTCTGTTGCAGGGCCGCGACGCTCGGCAAGAACGCGTGGTGTGGTATGCTCGAATTCCTGCAATTCCAGATT
>NZ_JAAPBB010001446.1:0-232 GCF_019730395.1 Ochrobactrum sp. SFR4
ATGGGGCTGAGGGTGTTGTCACGTTAATCGGTTTGCGGTTGCCTGCGTTTCTGGTTGGACATAAATCTCTGTGATGCAAACACCAGATATTAATTTCAAGCGTCAGCGTTTTGCGCCACAGATCATTGCTCACGCCGTTTGGCTTTACTTGCGGTTCAATTTGAGCCTGCGTGAAGTTGAGGAAATGCTGCTCGAACGCGGGATAGACGTTTCCTATGAAACTGTCCGCCGT
>NZ_JAAPBB010001447.1:0-232 GCF_019730395.1 Ochrobactrum sp. SFR4
GCAGGGAACCATCGCTTCAATCTCAGCACAAAACACCAATCCCGATAAATTGTCACGTACTTCCCGACGAAATACGCAAAAACAAAGGGATAGCTGCTTATCGATTTTCAGAAAACCGAAAACTCAGAGAGACTGACGCAGATGCGCGATCAGACCTTGTGTTGAGGCATCGCGACCATCGGCACTCTGCTTACCGTTCACCACATCCAGCAATTCAGTTGCCAGCTCTTTG
>NZ_JAAPBB010001448.1:0-232 GCF_019730395.1 Ochrobactrum sp. SFR4
CACTGGCATGGTGCTCGAGTGCTTCCACCGCGCCCATGGTCAGGGTGGAGGCAATGGCAAAACCGAGCGAGCCGGAATTCCACATCTCTGCAACCGCGACCGAGAGCAAGGTTGGTAACCCCTGACCTCCATAGGCGGGATCACCGGTCAGCGCGTTCCAGCCGCCCTCTGTCCAGTCTTTATAGAGTGCCTGCCAGCCCTCTGTCGTCGTAACTTTTGCATCTTTAAGGGT
>NZ_JAAPBB010001449.1:0-232 GCF_019730395.1 Ochrobactrum sp. SFR4
GGGTGATTTTCTCAGGGCGGATCGCATACCAGACCTTTTGCCCTTTACTCAGCTGTTTGGCGGTTTTGGTGCGGATCGTCACACTATTCGCCGCGCTTTCAATCTCCGCTTCACCATTAGCAAAATGGCTGACTTCGCCCTCAATAATGTTGATATTACCGATGAAGTCCGCAACGAATTTGCTGCTTGGTGCTTCATAGACTTCTGCCGGTGTCGCCACCTGCATGATCTG
>NZ_JAAPBB010001450.1:0-232 GCF_019730395.1 Ochrobactrum sp. SFR4
GACAGCCTGCTCGACCGAAGGTGCGCGCGTGCCAAACCGACTGGCGATGGGGCGCAGATAGACGCCACGACCGGCGCGGATGAGCTGCCCGCGCTCGGACAGACGCGACAATGCCTGATCCACGGCCGCCCGGTTTCCGAGGTGGAGCAGGCCCTTGGCGGACACGGGCATCCCTTCGGGAAGTCCCGTCGCATGTGCCAGAATCTGTTCGGTCAGCCGTGTCATCGTCTTT
>NZ_JAAPBB010001451.1:0-232 GCF_019730395.1 Ochrobactrum sp. SFR4
GAATTCCTGACACTCTTTGCATTTTCATCTGAAAACTGGACAAGGCCGACCTCTGAAGTCACAGAGCTGATGGGCTTGCTGAAGCTGTTCATCCGTCGTGATCTGAGCAAACTTCACAGTCAGAATGTGCGTGTGCGCATCATCGGCTCGCGTGAAGATCTGGCTTCCGACATTTGCAGTCTTCTGAAAGAGGCGGAAACCCGAACCGCTGCCAATACCGGGCTGACCCTTG
>NZ_JAAPBB010001452.1:0-232 GCF_019730395.1 Ochrobactrum sp. SFR4
GGCGCCCCCAGAACTGTCGCCAAAGGCGAGCGTCAGGCCGGTGACAATGATGATGATCACTGCGATGATCTTGGCGACCGGGCCTTCGATGGATTGAAGGATGGATTGCAGCGGTGCTTCCCACGGCATGGATGAGCCGGAGGCATGGGCTGCAGGCGCCAAGAGCAAGGTCGCGTAGGTAACAGCGGCGGCCGTCGCGATGTGGCGGCGGATACGCAATGAGCGGCGGATC
>NZ_JAAPBB010000178.1:0-481 GCF_019730395.1 Ochrobactrum sp. SFR4
AACCTTAGCGCCTTTTTTTACGTATTTTTCAGCGATCTCAGCCAGGTTCTTGTTGAAGATCACAACGCTGTGCCACTCGGTTTTTTCTTTGCGTTCGCCGCTCTGGCGGTCACGCCAACTCTCAGACGTTGCAACACGCAGATTCACAATCGGATCACCGTTGTTATTTCTGCGGATTTCCGGATCAGCGCCCAAATGACCGACGATAATATGCTTGTTGACGCTACCGGCCATCACAGACCTCGTGGGTTAATGTTGAGATAGCGATACAGGCGTTCCAGCCATGCTTCCTCTGCCTTCATACTTGGCCAAGGCTTGAGGGCTGATTTAAGCCGGACGGGAGCTAATAGGCGCTCCGGTAACTCGCGTTCAGCATGGGGGCCGAAAAAGGTTCGAACTTCAACGCGCAACATCCGGTCATCCATATCTGCGATGATATGCTTGAGTTTCAGATCGTGCAGGTTAGTCAGTTTTGCTTTAG
>NZ_JAAPBB010001453.1:0-232 GCF_019730395.1 Ochrobactrum sp. SFR4
TTTTACATCCACCGGATCTTCATAGGAACCTGCGCCGGCACGGTGTCGGCGGATCGGGGCAGGGTCATCTTCACTCTGAGGCCCGAGCGGTTTTGCCATATCCGTACCGGGTCCCATATTGTCGAGCGATGGTTTTTTGAACAGCGATGGTGAAGGCGAGGTTCTGCCACCACCACGTGATGGCCGTTCAAGCGACATTTCCGCTTCGCGCGCCAGAGGGTCATCGGCAATT
>NZ_JAAPBB010001454.1:0-232 GCF_019730395.1 Ochrobactrum sp. SFR4
GGGGGGGGGGGGGGGGGGGGGGGGGGGGGGGGGGGGGGGGGGGGGGCGCGGAGTTAGAGCGCGGATCAACAGTGCTGCAAAGGCTAATCTTGTTGCTTTCGCAGTTGGAGCTGATCTTGATCACCTTGCAGCGTTCTATGGCGTTATTCGCATGGCAAACGAGACGGATGATAGCTTCCGTGATCGGCTGTTAATCGAAATCAAGGGGCGCTCAACAGGTGGTTCAAAATAT
>NZ_JAAPBB010001455.1:0-232 GCF_019730395.1 Ochrobactrum sp. SFR4
CATAGCGCTTTGTTTTTGTTCAACTCTGCGCATCAAATCCTGCGCCGTAAAACCCGTATCCGTTATAAAATCTGTCATCTTATCACTGTAAGTTTTCAGCTGCCATTACCGGAAATAACTGCCCGCTTGAGCGCAAGGCAAACATTAGCTGCCCGTCGATCAGCAACTCTTCACCAAGGGCTACCAGATCATACATCACAGCACGGCTGACCAGCGCCTCAAGACGTCCTCT
>NZ_JAAPBB010001456.1:0-232 GCF_019730395.1 Ochrobactrum sp. SFR4
CCTCAGCAGGGAACAGTGCAATGGTATGTCGATTACGCCATGCTGGATCAGCATGTGAGTCTGCTCGATCCGGCGCTGAATATCAGTGACAATTTTAAACGCATTCATCCGAAGGCATCGGATAATGATTGTCGTGCGGCACTTGCCCGCTTCATGTTTCGCGCTGATGCTGCTTTGCAGAACGTTGCCGAGTTAAGTGGTGGTGAAAAATTGCGTGCAGGTCTGGCTTGTG
>NZ_JAAPBB010001457.1:0-232 GCF_019730395.1 Ochrobactrum sp. SFR4
CCAAGCGCCGTGGCTGCCGCAATAATCAGCGCCAAAGTGCCGCCAAAGCCGACAAAAGCTGCAACCGCAGCCGATGCTATCACTGAAACCCGCATGATCCCCCCCGCTTCAATCTTTCAGATTATTATTGTTGTTAGATTTGCGCGATCATCGCTTCAACGGAGCGTGTCAGCAAATCAAGATCTTGTGGTCGGGAGAGACGGTGATCGCCGTCGCGGATCAGGGTCAGTGT
>NZ_JAAPBB010001458.1:0-232 GCF_019730395.1 Ochrobactrum sp. SFR4
TGCGTTGAGTTTTTAAACCACTGGCAATAGCCGCCTCAGTAATTACCCTGTATTTCCCGTCGATATAATCAGCATAATAAGCCGGATAATCCTTCAGTAATCGCTCTTCGTAATAAGCTTTATTGCGTTTTTGCTGCTTTGCCATTTTAGGCCTTGTTCAATCACGTTGAAGTGAAAACAAGTTTAGATAGTGCCTAACACTGATTAGATAATTTCACATTTAATCGGGATA
>NZ_JAAPBB010001459.1:0-232 GCF_019730395.1 Ochrobactrum sp. SFR4
GTGGTATGGCTTGAATATTGTAACCGTGAAGAGCGTACCAAAGGCGCTCACCATTCACGCTGCGCCAGATTTTACGCATGTGCTTGGGCTGCAAATTATAAAGCTGCTCGGTGGTGATGACTTGGCTGTGAGCAAGGCGCATCCGCATATTGTCGCCAACGCCTGGCACATCGGCCAGCTTTACCTGAAATAACGGGTTCGGCATCATATGCGGGTGCCAGATCGCTAAGCC
>NZ_JAAPBB010001460.1:0-232 GCF_019730395.1 Ochrobactrum sp. SFR4
GGGATTTGGAACAGGTTCGTGAATTACTGACTTCCACAACTGTTTCAGCACTGGCTGATATTCCGTTCTTTCTGCTGTTTCTGGTGATTTACTGGTTTATGGGCGGCGTACTGGTATTAATCCCGCTTGGTGCCTTGTTCTTTTTGCTCATTCCGGGGCTGCTCGCACAACCTAAATTACGCAAATATGCCTCGGCATCCATGCGCGAGGCTTCACTGCGCAATGCTATGTT
>NZ_JAAPBB010000179.1:0-481 GCF_019730395.1 Ochrobactrum sp. SFR4
CGACTGCCGGAAATAGCAGTATTGTATGTCCCTGATGAATATCATTGCGCCAGAATTACAGATCAAAAAAGGAGATTCCGATGGCTAGAATCGGGATGTTCTTATGGTGGCTATTATCTGCACTCTGTGTGCTATTATTAACCTTCATGCCAATTAATTTACCTACACAGCTTACGCTTGGAATAAGCGTATTAGTTGTCTTAGCAGTATTAAAGCATTTTCGTATTGGCGGAAAATGGCGTCTTATTGTGCTGGGTCTCGGCACATCTATCGTTCTGCGCTATGTGTATTGGCGTACAACTCAGACACTTCCACCGGTCAACCAACTACAAAACTTTATTCCCGGCATCATTCTCTATTTAGCTGAAATGTACAGCGTGATGATGCTTGCTCTTTCCATGTTTGTAGTGTCATTTCCGCGTGTTTCTCCGACAGCTATCAAGCTGCAAGCAACAGAAATACCAACCGTTGATGTATTTAT
>NZ_JAAPBB010001461.1:0-232 GCF_019730395.1 Ochrobactrum sp. SFR4
GGCGCTGTGAAATCCACATAAACGGAGCTGAGATCGCGAATAATCGCCATCTGGGTACCATCTTCCTGACGAACGAAAGCACCTTCCGTTACAAGCGCAGCACCGATACGGCCGTCAATAGGAGAACGTACGGAAGCGTAGCTGAGATCCAGCTCGGCATCATCAAGATTGGCTTTTGCGACAGCAACCTCAGCCTGTGCCTGCTGGCGGCTGGCTATTGCAACATCATATT
>NZ_JAAPBB010001462.1:0-232 GCF_019730395.1 Ochrobactrum sp. SFR4
GCTTTAGCGTAGATTGCTTCGTCGAGTGTCGCCTTGCTTCGCTCCAAGGCAATTTCGTAAAGTTTGCCTAATTCAGCACCAAGCTGCGACAGATGCATCTGAACCAAACGGCTGGACGGGCGGGGAAGGTCGCCAAAGATTGCTTCATGTGCATCATGCAGCAAGAAATAACCTGCCATCAAGCCAGAATTGGTCTCGTCAAACACTGCATCCGCACCCATGACGCAATGTT
>NZ_JAAPBB010001463.1:0-232 GCF_019730395.1 Ochrobactrum sp. SFR4
TAATTACAAAAAGAAGGCGGCTTGAGCCGCCTTTATTTTGTCATAATACCGCTATGACGATGAAAATGGTTATGAGTGCTTTTTGTAAAAGTGTTTTTAACACGTTTTGAATGCAGAAAATATGGTATCCAGATAGCGCTACTGACAGATATCAGAATAGTATCCCGTGGCGCTCCATCTAAAAATGAAGGGGCATTAAATACATCGGCGAAGTGATATAACAGGGAGAGGT
>NZ_JAAPBB010001464.1:0-232 GCF_019730395.1 Ochrobactrum sp. SFR4
GTGATACGCCTAACTTCAATATTTGTGTCTTCCAGCATCATATTCCCCGACAATTAGAAAAGTCCCACCCTTTTTTAAACGATTACATTACAAGAAGCATAGTAAATCCATTAATACATGGCATGCAGGATGGAAAAATAGAGAGCCTTTGGCTTCAAGGGCGATATGGAACTGAATGGTTCCGTTATGAACATAAAGAGGATGGGCACAATACGGCAGGCTGTAAGGATGT
>NZ_JAAPBB010001465.1:0-232 GCF_019730395.1 Ochrobactrum sp. SFR4
GATTAACGGCGTTAAATGATTGAGAGCCACCAGACACTTGCATTACCGCAAGTGTCTTTCCCTGTGTAGGTCGAACTGATCCTGTTGTCAGTGGTATCCAATCGATTTGAGCTTTCATTATACCAGTCATAGAGCCGTGTCGATCAGGACTTACCCAAACCTGTCCTTCAGACCAAAAAGGGAGATCCCTCAGCTCTTGTACTTTCTCATGAGTATCAGAGGCATCATCTGG
>NZ_JAAPBB010001466.1:0-231 GCF_019730395.1 Ochrobactrum sp. SFR4
CGGAGAAAGCAGCATGACACAAGTCACAACTATTCCTGCAGCCAAACAATCACTGATTACCTCTATGGCCTCTCAGTACGGGATGGAGCCTAAGGCTTTCGCAGATACTGTAAAAGCTACTTGTATGCCCAATACCGCAAGCAACGAAGAGTTTGCAGCGTTTCTGATGGTGGCCAAAGAATACGGGCTCAATCCGATCACCCGCGAAATTTATGCCTTCCCGAAAAAGGG
>NZ_JAAPBB010001467.1:0-231 GCF_019730395.1 Ochrobactrum sp. SFR4
TGGCACGATAAGATACCATCTGGATGGTTTTGTAAAGCGTGTGGCCCCTGCGGATCGCGTACTCTGACTGATTGATCGAAATTCGCGGCATTCGAGAAAAAATGGAGAAAGAGAGGGGTCTTTGAATTTCTACTGTCACTATTTGGGTCAGCTAGTTGTTCTAAACCGGCTTACCCGGTTGTTTTGATCCCCGGCGCGCTGCTGAGAAGCCTCTGTCTGACGCAATGAACC
>NZ_JAAPBB010000180.1:0-480 GCF_019730395.1 Ochrobactrum sp. SFR4
GATCATGACAGAATGGCAACCCTGCTTAACCGCAAAACACAGACCGATATTACCGGCCACGCTGAATCCATCCGCAAAATTTCAGGTGGCACCGCTGAAACAGCCATCACCAAAACGATTGTTGAAATTTACAACAAGGGGCTGAGTATCAATCTTATTGAGATTGGAGTCGGCAAATGAGCTTTAAGCCGATTTTATTCTCAACACCAATGGTGAACGCCCTGCTAGAGGGCAGAAAGACACAGACGCGGCGCATCCTGAGAGAGCAGCCAGAAGTTTTCGCCGTAGATGAACAAGGAACGCTTTGTGATGTGTATCCAGTCCATACCGAAGGCGAAGCCGTACCGCGCGTTGCTCTCGGCCACAACGGTTCAGGTGTCATTACAAAGCAAAAACTCGCCTATGCAAAGGGTGATAAGCTGTGGGTTCGTGAAGGCTTAACCACTGATAGTAACGACCAAGGCAAGAGATGGATAACTT
>NZ_JAAPBB010001468.1:0-231 GCF_019730395.1 Ochrobactrum sp. SFR4
CTATCGAGTTTAATCATAGGGGTTTTCCTTGTCTCAAATGGAAAAAGATAAAGCCTTTTTATTAAGGTTTGCGGCTCTAACAGTGAAAGGCCTGCTTTTACTTTTCGCTCTAGCTTTTGCTAGCGGAGTAGTGCAGGCCTTCGTTGAAATCTCTAAGACTTAACAATCCGCTCATGTGGTGCGACTTCCAGCACTTTGTCGTAGTCGTTAGTTGCCTCAAGCAGTACTCCG
>NZ_JAAPBB010001469.1:0-231 GCF_019730395.1 Ochrobactrum sp. SFR4
CTTTGTACTGATCGCGGAATTTTTTTAAAATCTCAATCAGGCCGGAAGAGGCAAAATCTTCCAGTACTCCAAGCCGTACACGGCCAGAACCGGACAGGCTCGACAGTCTGCCAAGCACATCATCACTGATACGCAAAATCTCCTGTGCCTGTGACAACAGAACCATGCCCGCCGCAGTCATTTTGAGGCCGCGTGCAGAGCGTTCAAACAGTTTGATATCCAGTAATTCTT
>NZ_JAAPBB010001470.1:0-231 GCF_019730395.1 Ochrobactrum sp. SFR4
GTCGGTCATTTCGAACCCCAGAGTCCCGCTCAGAAGAACTCGTCAAGAAGGCGATAGAAGGCGATGCGCTGCGAATCGGGAGCGGCGATACCGTAAAGCACGAGGAAGCGGTCAGCCCATTCGCCGCCAAGCTCTTCAGCAATATCACGGGTAGCCAACGCTATGTCCTGATAGCGGTCCGCCACACCCAGCCGGCCACAGTCGATGAATCCAGAAAAGCGGCCATTTTCC
>NZ_JAAPBB010001471.1:0-231 GCF_019730395.1 Ochrobactrum sp. SFR4
GTTGATCTCAACCGCTATCAGAAGCTGACCGGCCATGGTCTGAACCCGCAGCGGCTGGAAGAGTTGCTGGAGCAAAAATTGCTGGAACTGCGCGATGAGCGTTTCTTGCGGGCAACGCCGGATGGTGCTTTGCTGCTCAATACGCTGGTTGCAGAACTGACTGCATAAGCCTTTAAAATAAGGATAGAACGTGGTAGACAATCTACAGGAAACGCGCGGCTATGTGGTGGG
>NZ_JAAPBB010001472.1:0-231 GCF_019730395.1 Ochrobactrum sp. SFR4
ATTTGAAGAAACAACAGCCGCCCTCGCCCTCATGGGGAATGCTGGTATTCAGGCTTCTATGGCTGGTACCGGTTTACGTGGTGCCATCACACGCATGCTCAGCCCAACCAAGGGTGTGCGTGAAGCGATGGAAGAAGCAAATCTGACCTTCACCGACAGTAAAGGACGTTTACTCCCGCTTCTTGATATCATTAAACAGCTTGAGCCTCATGCCGATAATACCGGTATGAT
>NZ_JAAPBB010001473.1:0-231 GCF_019730395.1 Ochrobactrum sp. SFR4
GGGCAAACAAACGGGTTAGCCGCCAGAGCGAGTCGCATGTTCACGGCAGCTCAAGTAAATCCGTTTGAGCGCGACATGCTCAGGCTAAGGAAAATCGGTTTATTTAGCCGGTACAGCAACTTCCACACGGCGAGGACGTTCACCGTCACGCCCCGGCACCAGCACAACCACGATACAAACCGGCGCACCGTTCTGAACAGCTGCGGTTGCTTTGGTTAATGTGCCGCCCTG
>NZ_JAAPBB010001474.1:0-231 GCF_019730395.1 Ochrobactrum sp. SFR4
GGCCTGAATGCGATTGATGAATTTCAGGGCTATAAGCAGCTCACTGATGAAGCGCTGGATAAAGCTGCACCGGATTTGATCCTGCTAATGAATACCGGCGTTGATAAAGCGATGGATGATCATTCAGACCTGTTGAGCAATCCCGCCTTGGCAGCCACACCGGCAGGTCGCAACAAATCAATTGTAACGATGGATGGTCTTTACCTGCTGGGTTTTGGTCCGCGTTCGGCT
>NZ_JAAPBB010001475.1:0-231 GCF_019730395.1 Ochrobactrum sp. SFR4
TGTTTTGCCGGATTATATGGCAGATAAAACATCCGGTCTGGTGCGTCTGTTACCGGCCTTGGGAGAGATTCCTTCTTTCGATACATTCTTCTGCTATCCGGAAGCGTTGAAGAATGCAGCTAAGCTGCATGTGTTTCGTGACTTTATTTTCTCCAAAGCGAGAAACTGGTCGTTTTAAAAACGAAGAAAACAGTCTCAGAAAGCCGGTTTTACCGGCTTTTTTTGTGTTTA
>NZ_JAAPBB010001476.1:0-231 GCF_019730395.1 Ochrobactrum sp. SFR4
GTTTCGGCTGAACAGCATGTTTTCTTTTGAAAGTTATGCAGGTCAGATGCAGACAAACCGGATAGTGATTTAAGTTTTTGAAAGAAAAACCGAGAAAAATCCGCTTCAATAAGCGCGACATCCAGCATCTGGATCAGTACCCGTCATCCGGTGCGGGAACTGACAATAAAGCTGTGCTGAAAGACTGCCCTGATTATAATGCGGTACTGAACAGAAAAGCTGCGCGGAAAG
>NZ_JAAPBB010001477.1:0-231 GCF_019730395.1 Ochrobactrum sp. SFR4
TGCAGGCTGATCTGAACAAAAATAACGGCAAAATTACTTCGCAGTTACAGCGGGTTATGTCTCAGGCCGAGTCAATTGGTGTTGAGGGCACGCCAACCCATCTGATCGGCCCGTTCCGCGCTATGGCGCTGGATTATGCCGGTTTCAAAATGGCGGTTGCTGATGCCCGTGCGCGTGAAAAAGCGACCAAATAACAAGACAGAGCGCTTTGTCTGATGTTTTGCGGCTGCA
>NZ_JAAPBB010000181.1:0-479 GCF_019730395.1 Ochrobactrum sp. SFR4
CGTTCCCGGTCGGCTCATAGCGCCGCAGCCAGTCAATGAAGCTATGCGCCCGCAGATTCTTCAGCGCCCGCACGATCGTATCGCGCGACCGGCCTAGCCGATCCATGATCGTGGTGATTGACGGCTCAAGCCGGCCGGTGCGGAAGTCGATGAGATTGACGAACAGCCGCAGCACGTCCAGCGCCACCGATCCTAGCGGCCCGCTGCGCTCGCCCTTCTCGTGCAAGCCGGCCTCGTTGTAGATTTCGGCCGCCTTCAAGATCGCCTGCACGTCCTTGCGCGTCGTCGGCCGCCATATGCGGCCCTCCGATCGTCCCCGGATATGGCTATGCCGGCGAACTGGTGTCGGGCAGCGTGGGGCAGGGGGCGGAAAGATCAACCCTAGCGCGGTCTGTCCCGATCCCCGCAGGGCGGCCCGGCGCTCATGGGCGAGCGTCGTAAGCTCGCCGGCCTCGTCGTCGGTGAGCTGGCCCGCGCCG
>NZ_JAAPBB010001478.1:0-231 GCF_019730395.1 Ochrobactrum sp. SFR4
TTTCTGCGGATTGCCGATACCGGCAAAAGCGAGAAATTTTTTCCCCTCAGTCGGTTGCTCTGCCACTGAAACCAGCCGTGCGTCAAAAAACGGCTTATTGCCGCGTGCTGCCATGCGGATCACATTTTCCGAAGCATCATTGCCCTTCAAATGGTTCGGCGTGATACGCAGAAGGGCTGATGCTTGCTGCATCTGTGCAGGCAACGGCGCACGCAACGGCCCTGCCGGAAT
>NZ_JAAPBB010001479.1:0-231 GCF_019730395.1 Ochrobactrum sp. SFR4
GCAGTTCCTGCGCTTCTTCGGCAACCTTGTCCAGAATAGGGGCTGCCTCTGCCCAGTCAAAACCAACACGCGCAGCTTTTTGCTGATATTTCAGCGCGCTTACCAATGCCGGTAAATAGGTCGGCACATCATCAAGGAAGCCTTTTTTCTCAGTCGTTTCAAGCCCAAGCGCAGTGCGGCGGGCAAGGCGTTCGTCTTTTTCAATCTGCTTGATACGGTTCCAAGACCCCT
>NZ_JAAPBB010001480.1:0-231 GCF_019730395.1 Ochrobactrum sp. SFR4
TGATCTGGCACCAGGTCACGTTGCCCGCATTAAAGAGCTGGCTCGTGAAGGCGCTTATGACGGCGTTGTATTCCATCGCGTGATCGATGGTTTCATGGCGCAGACCGGCGACGTGAAGTTCGGCAAGCAGGGCGGTTCCAGCTTCAATCCATCCCGCGCCGGTATGGGCGGTTCGGACAAGCCTGATCTGAAAGCTGAGTTCACAAACACCAAGCACGTACGCGGTACCTG
>NZ_JAAPBB010001481.1:0-231 GCF_019730395.1 Ochrobactrum sp. SFR4
TCCTCAGCTTCCGTATTGAGCGCATGAATGTTACAACCGCTCAGCTGACCTTCTGGGTTTATGCTGCTCTGGTTGGTTTGTCGCTGTCCTCGATCTTCCTGATCTATACATCAGCTAGCATCGTGCAGACTTTCTTCGTTACCGCGGCTTCTTTTGGTGCCCTGTCGCTTTACGGCTACACCACCAAGCGTGACCTGTCGGCAATGGGCTCGTTCCTGATGATGGGTCTGT
>NZ_JAAPBB010001482.1:0-230 GCF_019730395.1 Ochrobactrum sp. SFR4
CGGCATGATCGAGCGCCAGTGTGATGATGCGATCCCGGATATCGTCGGGGATACGGTTCCAGACCCGTGACGGCGCGGACGTCCGGTCTTCCAACCCCTCGACACCGTGGGTCAGGAAACGATCATACCAGCGATAGAAGGTCGGCCTTGGAATGCCGAGCCGGTCGAGGGTTTGTCTGGCCGACAGGTGCGACTGCTCGACCAGCCGGATGATCTCAAGCTTCTCGGTG
>NZ_JAAPBB010001483.1:0-230 GCF_019730395.1 Ochrobactrum sp. SFR4
GCCCGATGGAGCCACCAATAAAAGCTTTGCCGAGCAAAATGGCCGCGCCTTTTTGCAACGTAGCAGATGTTTGGCGAAAATCGATTTGTGCGCCCATGCAGAAGAAGAACAGGCCGAGCAATGCACCTGTACCATCGCGAAAAAGCGCAGTGGTAAAGCTGCCGACATTCAGCACTTCCGGCCAGAAAGTATTGATTGTTGCGCCTAAAAACAGCGGCACAATCATCAAT
>NZ_JAAPBB010000182.1:0-479 GCF_019730395.1 Ochrobactrum sp. SFR4
CCGAGTTTCAGGCCCTCGAACGGCCGTTGGCGCTGCTGTCGATCGCCGGCGAGATCCTCGCGCGGATCTGCACGAAGATCCTGCGCGAGATCCGCGCGAACTTTTTGCGAGGATCTCCGATCAAGGGCATGATCCCCGGCCGTCGACTCCCGTTCCGCACGTAGCCCGGTGCGCTCGGCCGGAATCTCGATCTCGCTGCGGACGCCCATTTGCTCCGCGATCCCGCGCCGCTCGGCAAAGTCGCGGGTATAGTCGAGCGTCGTTTCCTTCACGCCCGACCGCGACAGGCGGCGCTCTAGCTGGCTATAGGCCAGCTCGCCGGCGTCCTGAACCTTCCATGTGTTGCGGTGCGTCTGCGTCCCATCCGGCCAGGCCACTGTCACACCAGAATTCGGCTCGGTCGTGCCTCCCCCTGTCGGCACACTGTCCCCCCCCGCACCGCCCCCACCCCCCCCCCCCCCCCCCCCCCCCCCCCCCCC
>NZ_JAAPBB010001484.1:0-230 GCF_019730395.1 Ochrobactrum sp. SFR4
GTAAGTTCAACGCATATTGCTGTTGGTGCAATTTTTGGCGTTGGTTTTTTCCGTGAATGGGATGCGGAGCGTCGTCTTAAAAAGGCTCATCAATCAACAAATGGCCCGAAAATAGCGCCGGAAGAGCGCCGCCGCCGCAAACTGGTGCGACGCTCTCACGTGCTAACAATTGGTGCGGCTTGGGTATTCACGGTACCGGCTGCGGCTATATTGTCGATGCTTATCTTCTT
>NZ_JAAPBB010001485.1:0-230 GCF_019730395.1 Ochrobactrum sp. SFR4
TCTGTATTGAAGATGCTTTTTGTGGTCATGCTGATGGCATTGGCGAGTGTTGCTCATGCACAAAGCACGGATAAACCGGCAATTGCTTTGACAGATCGTGTGGTGGATGCCGCTGGCGTTTTGTCTTTTGCACAACAGCAGGAACTGATTGCCAAGCTCAGCGCTTATGAAAAAGAATCCTCCGATCAGATTGTGGTGGCAACGGTTCCAAGCCTCAATGGCATGGATAT
>NZ_JAAPBB010001486.1:0-230 GCF_019730395.1 Ochrobactrum sp. SFR4
GATAAAACCCTGCTGGGCATGCCGTGGTATCGTAATGATGTCGGCACAGAACTCATCGAACTGATTGAAAATGAAAGGGCAATGAAGAGGGAACTCGGCATTGATCCTCAGCGCCAGTCAGCAAGGCAAATTGAACAAGCCATCAGCTACGGCACCACACATATCCGCACCCATGTAGATGTTGATACAGAATATGGCCTGAGCGGTCTCGAAGGCGTGGTGGCTTCACG
>NZ_JAAPBB010001487.1:0-230 GCF_019730395.1 Ochrobactrum sp. SFR4
CGAAGCTGTGTTGAGGTCTCCTTTATCAGACAACGCGATAATCTTATCCATAGCAATGCGGCTGGCCAATGAAACATTGAGCATATGCCAGGAGAAATTGTCCTTACCATAGGCCTTCTCCAAGGCCACAAGACGGCGTTCTCTCAACTGGAAATTACGCAGTGCAACCGTGTCATTCAGCTGGTCTGCTGCAGCCAGGAAAGTTTCAAACAAAGGTACCAGCTGGCTAT
>NZ_JAAPBB010001488.1:0-230 GCF_019730395.1 Ochrobactrum sp. SFR4
TGTTTTCTGCACCATCTCCAGCGAAACGCGACTGGTTACAACCACAGCGCCACGCGCCGGATCGGCATTTTTAGCCCTGCCCTCACCACGCAATAAGAAGCCTGCCAGCTTGTCCAGCGCATTATGCCGCCCGACATCCTCGCGCACGGCCAGTATCTCGCCACCACTTTGATGCGCCTGATAGAAACCTGCCGCATGAACGGCTCCGGTCGCCCGATGCAAAATTTGCA
>NZ_JAAPBB010001489.1:0-230 GCF_019730395.1 Ochrobactrum sp. SFR4
ATGGCCAGCACGCGAACATTTTCTAAAATGGTTTCTGTTAAGAATGGCATACTCTTATTGGCAGCATTCCGGTCCGCACGAGTGAGAATGACATCGACGCGATCACCGGGAAGAATGAAGCCACCGGCGGAACTTTCCGCAGCAATATTGGTCGCGATGGCACGCATACCTTGTGGCAGCAAAGAGGACATGAATTGTTCCCCTTCGCCGATCAGTTTAACTTTGCGGAT
>NZ_JAAPBB010001490.1:0-230 GCF_019730395.1 Ochrobactrum sp. SFR4
CCTTTGTGCAAACCGTTTATGCCCAGCAGACAAACATCAGTTACTCAATCCCTGCCGGATCCTTGGGCGCAGTGATTTCCCGTTTTGGGGATAAATCAAATCTTCAGATTCTTTATCCGGCTGACCTCGTGCGCGGCAAGAGCTCCTCCGGCCTTCAGGGCACGATGGGCAAACAAGAAGCCTTATCACGGCTGTTGGCAGGCACCGGCCTGACCTACAACTTCACCAAT
>NZ_JAAPBB010001491.1:0-230 GCF_019730395.1 Ochrobactrum sp. SFR4
AGGCGCTGATTGATCCGATGGGGCATGACCGCAAAGCCCGCATGTTCCAGCTGTTGCTGGATATGGGCTTTCCGGAAATCGAAATCGGCTTTCCTTCGGCTTCCCAGACAGATTTCGATTTCTGTCGCTGGTGCATTGAGCAGGGCAATGTGCCGGATGATGTGGATTTACAGGTGCTGGTGCAGTGCCGTCCGGAGTTGATCACCCGTACATTTGAAGCACTGGAAGGT
>NZ_JAAPBB010001492.1:0-230 GCF_019730395.1 Ochrobactrum sp. SFR4
CTTTGCTAAAAAACCGGCCGGGACGTGTGGCAAAGACCTCAAGAATAGCAATTTCACGACGCTTCAGCTGAACCTCACGATTGCCTATGCGCACATTACGGCTTTGCCGGTCCAGCTGCAGATTACCGCAAACGATGATATTGGTCGTTTCTCCGGTATTGCGCCGTAATAAAACCCGCACCCGCGCTTCAAGTTCGCGAAAATCAAAGGGTTTGACCAGATAGTCATCT
>NZ_JAAPBB010000183.1:0-478 GCF_019730395.1 Ochrobactrum sp. SFR4
GATGCCCCAGGCTTTTTCAACCAGATCACCTTCCAAGCGGTATGGCAGCAGCAGCGGCAATATCTCACTGACACGCACAGCACCTGCAGCATTTATGCCAAGCAGGAAATTCATATCAAACACCTCGCCAATCATTCAATTTATTTATTGAATGATTGGCGAGGTGTTGTAACTTGTCAAGCCACCAAGGCCGAATTCACGATCAGTTTATACGGTGAAAATCATCCCACACTTGAGGTATATGCAGACAAAAGCACTGCTCTGATCAATGAAGGCAGAACAGTGCCGTAATGCTTTAAAAGGCGTCAATTAAAGGGTTTAAGAAGCTGCCAACTGATCAATCAGAGCGGCGTATTTGCTTTTCTCTCTCAGCCCCACAACCTGCTCGACCAGCTTGCCGTCTTTAAACAGGATGACTGTCGGCACACCACGAATGCCGAAAGCCGCAGCAATCTCCGGCGACTTGTCAATATCAACT
>NZ_JAAPBB010001493.1:0-230 GCF_019730395.1 Ochrobactrum sp. SFR4
CCATTGCGCCAACCGCTGCAACCAGCGCGATCTGGATTGAAACCAGAGCACCCCGACCAAGGGTCGGTGCAATCCGTATCAAAAACTCTGCGAGACTATAATCATTCATTTGGAAGCACACAGACTTTCAGCAGTGATATCTTCAGCGGGAATATCCGTCGCCTCCAGCCCATAGGGCTCCACAAGGCGCAGTAATTCACCTGACTGTTTGGCTTTCCGCAACCAGTCAT
>NZ_JAAPBB010001494.1:0-230 GCF_019730395.1 Ochrobactrum sp. SFR4
TTCCCTGCGCGGGAAAGGCCGGTAACACCAAGGCGCAAAGACGGCGCAACCAAGCTGCCGGTACGCTCCATCAATGTATCAAAAGCGATTTTGGCTTCATCTGTAAAAGTGGTCAGTTTGGCCAAAGATGCCCCCGTAAAGACGTTACTCACTATTCTGGTTGTGAATATAGGGTGAGAAATCAATAAATTACAGAGAGTAAAAGCAGGAGCTTGTAAAATACACCTGTC
>NZ_JAAPBB010001495.1:0-230 GCF_019730395.1 Ochrobactrum sp. SFR4
GAAGTGGTTGCCTTTGGTTTGCCGGAGGAGGATTCACAGCGTAATCTGATCGAGGATCTGCTTTATGATGCTGTGATGAGTGCCGTTGACAGTATTCCGCGCGCGCGTCGTAAGGATCTTGAACTGGTACGTGAAGCTGCACGGCGTGCAGTACGCGCTGCAGCTAATGATGTCTGGGGCAAAAAGCCGGTTACCACTGTCTTTGTGACACGTATTCCGGAAGCCTGATT
>NZ_JAAPBB010000184.1:0-475 GCF_019730395.1 Ochrobactrum sp. SFR4
TCTGCCGACCCCACCGGCACAATGCGGGATGCCAGACTTTCAGCCGTGGAATATTTGAAGAAATCGTTGAACTGCACTTCCAAACCATGCTCGGTCAGCAAGCGGCCTATCACCCTTGTCGCCAGCATGGAATGACCACCGCAGTCAAAAAAGTCATCACCGGCCTGTATATCCGGATCACCAAGCGCACGGTGAAACTCTGTCAGGATAATGCCCGTATAAGAACCGCTCTCCTGCGCCGTCTCCACCTGCTCCGCACTGCTTGCAAAAACGGCCTTTGCTTCGCCTTGTAGGGCAGCACCCAACCGATCAAGCAACAATTCACCAGCCATATCCAGCAGTTTCGACCCCGTGCGTAATGTCAGCAAAAGCTGCTGATCATCTTTACGGCTGATATCCAGCGCAATATCGGCAGTCGCCTCACGGGATGGCAACAGCAGCTTTTCCACCACTGGATAGCCCGCCTGAAACGCCG